>JASJBU010000239.1 GCA_030066355.1 Gammaproteobacteria bacterium
TAGAACTGGCGGGACGCTCACAGCATCGAACCGTTGCCTCCGATCTGGGTTTCGCCGTGGGGCCCAGATTGAATGCAGCCCGTGGATCCTCGCTGAGCAGACACTCGATACCCAGCCCCATGTCTTCCAGGCGACCGGCAGCATTCAATCTGGGCCCCACGGCGAAACCCAGATCGGAGGCAACGGTTCGATGCTGTGAGCGTCCCGCCAGTTCTAATAACACTCTGATGCCCGGGCGACATCGCCCGGCACGGATCCGCCGCAACCCCTGCTCCACAAGGATACGGTTGTTGCTATCCAGTGGCACCAGATCGGCCACCGTACCCAGGGCCACCAGATCGAGCCACTCCGCCAGGTTGGGGGCCGACCGGCCGGTGCGGTTGAACCAGCCCACTTCGTGCAGGCGGCTGCGCAGGGCCACCATCACATAGAAGACCACCCCAACCCCCGCCAGGTGTTTGCTGGGAAATCCATCACCCGGTTGGTTGGGATTGACGATCGCCGCCGCTGCCGGCAGGCGCTCGCCGGGTAGATGGTGATCGGTGATCAAGACCGGGATACCGGCGGCATTGGCCTTCGCGACACCCGCGATGCTGGCGGTACCGTTGTCCACGGTAATGATCAGGTCCGGATGCCGTTGCACCGCCAGATCGACGATCTCAGGAGTCAGACCATACCCAAACTCGAAACGGTTCGGCACCAGATAGCCCAGATCACGGGCCCCAAAGGCCTGTAACGCCAAGGTTGCCACTACGGTACTGGTCGCACCATCACAGTCATAGTCACCGACGATGAGGAAACGACCGTCCCGCTCCAGCACTCCCTGCAGCAGGTCTACGGCTTGTTCCAGTCCACTGAGTTGAGTCGCGGGCAGCAGTCTCGATAGACTATGATCCAGCTCCCTGGCCGACATCACACCTCGTGACCGATAGACCCTCTCCAGCACAGGATGCAGCGTCTCGGAGTCTTCGACGACGGTGGCGGGCAGAGAACGACGCACAATTTTCAAGGGTTCACACTCCTGAGATACCGGTGAAAAACTGATTTATACTTATACAAAAGGGGTCAGACGATCTTTTCGAGCCGCTGCGAACTAAGCAGACGGGATTGTGTCAAAAACACGCAATTTAACAAGGAGTTTACCCCTCGCTGTACAGTCATGAAGTGCCAACATCGCAATTTTCCCGATCTTATCCTCAGCGTACTGATAGTGTCTCTGCTATTCTGGTGCGTGCCGCTCGCGGCAGAGGTCGAGGTCAAGCTGTCACGCAACACCACCAGCCTCGAGGAGCCGGTAAGATTACAGATCCAGATCAAAGGCGACAATCCGGCCTCTCCTGATCTCTCCGTGCTACAGGATGACTTCGAGATCATCGGGCGCGCGACCCAGCAGAACATCTCGATCATCAACGGGCAGATGACGAAGACCCAGGGACTCAACCTGACCTTGCTGCCCAAGCGGACCGGCCGGTTGACCATCCCCCCCATTCCGGTGGGAACGGAGCTTTCCACTCCCCTGACGCTGGAGGTGGGGGAGGTCAGCTATGAGGTCGACGAGAACACTGCAGCCAGGGCCTTCATCCGACTCGAACTGAGCAAGCACCAGGCCTATCTTCAGGAAGAGGTGATCCTTACGTTGCGCCTCTATCAGGCCGATGGGGTGCGCGGGGAATCTCTGAGTGAACCTCAGGCATCCCTTGACGATACCCTGCTGCACTTGCTGCATGAAGAGCAATACCAGGCTGAGCATGAGGGCCAGTCCTACCGTGTGGTCGAACGCCGCTACGCAGTGTATGCCTATCAGACCGGTAAGATGCAGCTTGGCGACGTGCGCTATCGGGGGCGCAGCGGTTCAAACAGCGCCTCGATCTTCGATCTGATGCGCGATCCTTTCGGCAATCCGCCTCAGGAGAGTCGGATCATACGCACCCAATCGGAGCAGCTGGAACTGGAGGTCCTGCCCGTGCCCGCGCAGTTCACCGGGGAGCGTTGGTTACCGGCGCGCAATCTACAGATCATCGAACGGGACATCGAGAGTAACGGCCCCATCCAGGCAGGGAAACCGGCCAGCCGCCATATCATGATGTTTGCCGATGGGCTGAGCGCGGCCCAGCTACCCGCCATCGAAATGGAACTGCCGGCAGGGCTCAAACAGTATCCACAGCGACCTCAAGCGAAAGACAACCTCTCCAGGGACGGGATCTCCGGCAGCCGCCAAACCAGTGTGACCCTGGTGGCAACCGAAGCGGGCAGTTATTACCTGCCGGCCATCGAGATACCTTGGTGGAATACGGAGACGAACCGTCAGGAGCTGGCCAGGTTACCGGCGGTCACCTTGGAGATCATGCCCGGTCTTGGTGCTTCTACACCGTACGTGCCTCCACCGACCTCGGCCAGCAAGAAGCTAGATGATCTGCATCCGCAACCCGCACTCGACGAGCCAGCGGAGGTTGCAGCGAGTGGAGAAGATGGGAATCGCCTTGCCGTCTGGTTGGTGTGGGGTCTCGGCATCGGCTGGCTGGCCACGCTGGCGGGTTGGTGGATGAGCCATCGTCGCAAAAAACCCGAAGCGGTGGTGGTTGCGAAGGCAGCCGTCGAGGAGCAACCGCAAGATCAACTGCCGGAAATCATCGAGGCGCTGGAGACGGCCTACCAGGCGACCGACCAGGAAGCCGCCAGGCGCGCTTGGTTGCGTTGGGGACAGTACCACTGGGCGGACAATCCACCAAGCAACCTCAATCGCCTTGCCAAACGATGCAATCACAACATCGCCCTGGCGATCAATATTCTGGATCGTACCTTCTACAGCCCCGAAAATCCCGACGATTGGCGGCAATTCAGCCCTCGGGAGCTTTTAGAATCGGACAATGTGACACAGACCAGACCGGTCCGCCGTGAGAACCTGATTCCGCTAAACCCCTGAATCATCCCCGCAAGGGGGTCGAGGCATTTGTCTGCAGGCCCACTGGTGGGGAGAAAGTACCGAGCTGACTGTGCACCACCCGTCATGAGTGAGAAGCGCCATCCAGCCGCGATCGTGACGCTGCTGACTACTTGAGAGTGATCTTTCTGTCCGCCGGACACATATCGCCATAGACCGCCATGATCGACTGCAGCTCTTGCAGTACCTGCTTCCGGCCGAGGTCATCGAGATCCTGAAGTTCCGGGAGAACCACCCCCCTTTCCAGCAATCTGATATCCTCTCTGACCGATTGGCAACCCTTCTGGCAGAGCCGTTCAACACTCTGATCAATCTGCTTTGGAGCCATGTTCAGCCAACATTCATCTAACTGAGAACAGAATTATAACCGAACTTGAACCGCTGCGCCGATTCCCGGAACAAGTGTGGTAATTGTGCCTCTAAAAAGGTTCAATATCACACTGCTAAAAATGCACAATCAGATTAAGGTGGAACCATGCCCTGGATTAAACGACTGCTTTTTATTTCTTCCCTTCTGGTACTTCAACCAGCCTTGGCCGAATGGGGCGAAGGTTGGGACCCGATAGATCCGCCCGTACCAACCTCAGTCTCTGCAGACAAGATAGAGGTGTTGGAGTTCTTCTGGTACGGGTGTCCTCACTGTTACGACCTGGAACCGGAAATGGAGGATTGGCTGAAAAAGCAAGGTGACAACATCGAGTTTCGCCTGGTTCCCTCACCGCTGAATGCAAATTGGGCGGTACACTCTCAATTCTTCTATGCCGCAGAGGCCCTCGGTGTTCTGGACAAACTCCACATGCCTCTGTTCGAAGCGATGCATAAACAACGCCGCAGATTATTTGATAAGGAGTCACTCCTCGATTTTGCCGCCGAACAAGGAGTGGATCGCAAGGCCCTCTCCGAAGCCTGGACCTCCTTTGGCGTGTTCGTCAAGGTTCAGCAGGCGCGCAAGCTCGGCAAACGCTTCCAACTAAGCGGCGTACCTGCAGTGGGCATCAATGGTAAATATAAAACCAGCGCCAGTCTGGCGGGTTCTCACCAGAAGATGTTCAAAATCATGGACGAGCTGATCCAGAGGGAGTCTACCTCGACGCCTTGATGCGCTGCAGCAACCAGGATTTTTTTTCGATAAAATAATCGATATATTCCAACTCGAATCCTGCAACTACCGAGTCGGCCACGGAAGGCCGCTGCAGCAGTCTTTTCCCCCACTCGCTGACGGCTTCGGGAACATCAGCCTCCGAGGGAACATGACCCAGATCACCCAGGATGTCCATCCGGGTGAACAGTGGTGCATAGGCCGCATCGACCATTGAGAAACCGCCCTTTTCGGCAAACAGGCCTGAGCCGATGGGCGATGCAAGTCGTGACAGGTTCCGCCGAAAGACTGCAGATTTCTGCAGGTAATCAGCCTCATCCTGAGCCGCACTCATGGCGTGCTGATCCATCAACAGGCCGGAACCATACTCGATCCAGGCCTTGTGCTGAGCCCGTTTCAAGGGGTCTTTCGGGTGCAAGCGGGGCGCGAAGACCTCATCCAGATAGTCGATGATGACCGATGATTCGAAGATGACCTCACCGTCAACTTGCAGGACAGGCACCTTGCCCAGTGGTGAGATGACCCTGAACCACTCTGGAGGAGCCGACAGATCGATATATTCGATTGAAAAATCCACCTGTTTCTCCCTGAGAGTAATCACTGCCCTCTGTACGAACGGACAGAGCACGAAACTGACGAGTTTTAGCGTCATAGGGGTGGGTCTCCCGTGTAGATCTGATAACGACTGATTATTCCCTGCCTGGCAGTATCCAATAGCTCCCTACTCGAGACAAAACTTGCCTGCTTGCTCTCATTCTCCATGATGACATCTCTAACCCCTTGAGTTAACACAGCTGTGAGAGATTTCGGTCCCAATGGAATCGCGCTCATGTGCAAACAGGTTGCGGGCAGGACCCGCATGACGACTTGCTTAAGGACCAGCTTCGAACGACAATCACGAGGCTAACAACAATACCCTAATTCATCACGAGAAAAGCAATCTTTGTTATTGCATGTGACCTTTTGACAAAATGAGTCAGTCAAGAATTTATTTATTTAAAGATATTTAGTCCTTGGCCGACCCTTCCGGCATTAGGCATTGCATAGCACAGTGACGGTCAATGGCGAAAAAAAACCGTATCGGATTAAGAATCCCAGATCAATCTCCAGCAACGGGAAAAGTCATCTATCTGAATGACCGGGAGATTTCTGAATGGGTTGAGAGACTCCCGCTCGCCAATATAGGGGAAACTTCCCGGCAGATCTTCCAAAATCTGCGGCAGCACAACAAGACCATACTGCCTTATAAAAAGCGTTTTATCGGTACCGAGCATTTACGCAATCCAGTCAAATACGTCGGTTCCAATCTCGAAAAACATTTCGTGAATATTGGCTTTCCACTGAGTGAGAAGGCCCACAAGATAGCCGTATTGAACCGTGAGCTGCATAGTGGCCTTGCCACTGCCTACAAATGCGTGGTGGTTGACATTGTATTGTCCAATAACGGCAGAACCGATCACAAGATCCTCACAACTGCCATTCATCGGGCCATCCATCACCTGTCAAAGGTCATGTTGCTTGCCGCTTTGGTCTACGATTCCTACCCAAAGAGAATTTGGCACGAGTTGCACGTCTTACACAGATTGGCCTGCCGTTACAATCTGGAATCTGTGGAGGTAGGGGATCAGTTGGAGCCTCGCAATAGCACTTCGAGTATCGATCTTTGCTACCGCCGGATGGTGCTGTTTTGCCTCTCATCACCTTACAAGATCCGTCAGAAAGAAAATATCCAGATCTTTGACGCCTTGCTTGAGTGGGCCAAGCACACCCGATTCTACACGAACGATGAAGCGCCCACAGAAGCCACAATCGTCCTGAAACAAGACTCGGATGTCCCCCCCGCCCACAGTACGTTGGGTTCAGATGCAGATTCCAAATACACCCTGAAACTGGATGCATCGAAACTGATCAGCAAATTACGTAATCATTTCGATGAGGATGGCCCAGAGAACAAGCTCTGGGACATCGACTTTTTGGACAAGAATCTCCTGCGACAATTGATCCAACTCTGGTCCAGTGAACAAAAACGGACGTTTGTCAGAACCAAGCTCAATTTCGAACTGCGTGTCGCTGTAGGTCTGTCGAAAATCTACCGACTGGTGTTGGATGGAAAAAATCAACAGGCAGAAGAGCTACCAGAGCAAGGGGAGAACCAGGCAGCTTGGGTTGAGCAGAAGTTTGCTGAGGGGAATCTTTTCGATATCTCAGCGCGCTTTACCCTGGAACCAATGGACAATAACAACCGCACAGAAGCGAGGCGGGGTGGTTTCGAAGAATTTGGTCCGAATACCAACGACATGGGATCTGAGCACACTGCCCCACCGATCTGGGACATTTCCAAGTCTCAAGAAGAAGCAGAGAGCACCTATCTGTTTAACACACTTAATGAGAGTGCAGGTGGCTACTGCCTTGACTGGAAGGGAAAGCAACCTCCAAGAATCCTGGTCGGCGAGTTGATCGGTATCCAATCCGCCATGACCAACAGTCAGTTTGGTGTTGGACTGGTGCGCTGGATGAAGAATCACCCTGAGGAGAGCCTGCAGGTCGGCCTGCAAATGATTGCACCCAATGCCATCGCTGTCACCGCTAAGCATCAAGATATAGCGAACTCAAACCCTCACGAATGTCTGCTGCTCCCCGAGGTCGGCACATCCGGCCAACCCACCAGTTTCATCTGCCCTTCCTATCCGTTCAATGTGGGAGACCTGTTGACCATCGATGACGGGGAAACGACCCGCGAGATCAAGTTGACCCGCCTGCTTGAGTCGAGCGGCGCCGTCTCCCAATTCCAGTTCACTCACCTGGATAATCACACCTACCCCCAGGAAGAAGATCAGGACGAGGATGATTTAGACGCTGACTCAGACTTTGATAATCTGTGGTCCACATTGTGAACAGCCAGTATCGTTTGATCAGCGCAGGATTGCGACAAGCGTCATATGCCTGGATCAGAATCCGGCTTTTTTGTACCAGCGTTGGGCTTCTTCCTGGTTCTTTTCAACCCCTCTACCTTCTTCGTAGAGCATCCCCAATGTCGACTGTGAGCCCGCGAGACCTTGTTCAGCCGCTTTTTTGAACCATTCAACAGCCTTGGGTAGGTTTTGTTCGATACACTCCCCTTCGAGGTACATAAATCCCAAACCATGCTGGGCCATGGGATGCCCGGCCTCAGCCGCCGCCTTCATGTTCTTATAGGCCATCAATTCATTGACGGCCATTCCTAACCCCCCTTGGGCCATGATCGCCATACGATACTGCGCTTCGTGATTGCCCTGATCCGCCAAAGGAGAGAGCAAGCTCGCCGCTTTGGTGAAGTTTTTACCCTCGAATGCCGCAATACCACTGCTCAGCTCCATATCTAACTCTTGGCTCGATTCACTCATCTTCACTACCTATCTCATTTAAAAAATTTGCATTGTGCCACGCTTTTCTTGGCACACCCTGTTCAATGGGCCACCACCCAGCTCGATCCAGATTGACTGATCGATGCGCCTCAGGCACGTGGTGAGTGGTCTCGTTGTTTTGGGGTGCCGCACCTCTTCGCTGTGGAAACCCTGATATTCGATCTATTGGGATCCATCCCTGATTGCAGAGTACCAGTCGGAGCTGCCGACTCCACAGCGCAAGCTCAGTAAACAAACAGTTCAGGGCGGTCCCGGTACCGGATCATTCGTACGTACGACAACAGTGTCGCAGATGCTCCAACTAAGATCGTCATTCTGCCGGTACAAGGGGAGAAATATTCATACCGTCAGTCATCGTTATGCCGCATGTCCCGACAGTATCTCAGTGGAATGGTGTAAACCATTCGAATATCCTGCGGCCGTCAGGAAGTCCACACAGCCCCATAGCGCTGCAAGTCGGCTACTTTATACCATTGACAACAACAATTGCTTCCGTCCTATTCATAGGGAAATCAGCACCCGGATCGGTTTGCAGGACCAACATTTTGCTTGTACCTGGCATCCTTGCTCGGCAACAACTGATCAAGGATCCAAACAAACTCAGATGTAATTTTCATGAACGCCTCAAGAATTAAATTCTGGCCGACTTGACAGAATCATTGACTAGAATAAGATTCACAAACAATATCACATCAATCCAGATGGTCAGGGACAGCCTATTGTGAA
>JASJBU010000235.1 GCA_030066355.1 Gammaproteobacteria bacterium
ATCCATGGGCAGTGCTGCATGCAGTGGTCTGATAACTCGTTTGATCTAGCGTTGCCGGAAATCGGTGCGGTGATACATGATACACACAGTGAAGATTCATCCATATCGATCCATGAAACCGAGAGCCCGATCATCGCAGCACAGACCGCCTTGGCCCAAGTCTGTTCGTTATAGGTTGCTCTGTGAAAAAGCGGGCGCCGCCTCGAGTGCATGGAGATCCCGTGTGGTATCGACATCGAGCAAAATACCTGGGTCATTCACTTCGAGTTTGAGCAGCTTTTTCGCTTCTGAACTGAGCAGATCGCGCGCTCCGGTATCTCCGCGAAGGGCCGTCAATCGATCCCTGAACAGCTTCGAGAATCCTACCGGATGACCGCGCTGCCCATCGTAGTATGGGGCAACGATGCTCGCGCCATGGCGCAGCGCTTCGACGACTCGAAGCATGGTGACCGTACTGATACAGGGCATATCCGCCGGTACTATACACCAGGCAGAACTCTGCCTACTGGCTGTGACGCCACAGGCGAGAGAACCGCCCATGCCTTGCTCAGCCCGAGGATTAACAACCCAATCGACACCGGCGGTTTGGAGCAAATGCTGCAGGTCTTCATCTGCTTCCCGGATCACGGCAAGGACTCGATCACAGGCCGAAAGACTGCTGATGCTGTGTTCGATGAGCAGCTTTCCCCAAACGGATTGGAGCAATTTTTGCCCACCGAAACGACTGCCATTGCCGGCGGCCAGCAAGAGCCCGGTGATTTCAGGCATGTACCACCTGGAGCGCGGTCGAATCAGGCCGCTGACGCGTCTGAATCAGGTCCGCGGCGATGGCGACGGCGATCTCTGCTGGAGTACGGCTACCAATATCCAGGCCTACCGGTCCATGCAAACGATTCAGCTGCTCACTGGAAATGCCGTGTCGGGTCAACCGACCACAACGGGCCTGGTGACTTTTTTTAGATCCCAGGGCACCGACATAATAGGCATCACTGTCCAACGCCGAAATCAGCGCCTGATCATCCAGGGCCGGTGTATGTGAGAGGGCCAGGATGGCGGTTCGTCGATCCGCCGGGAGTTCCAGGACCGCACGGCGAGGAGAACGGGTGACGAAGGTCGCGCCCTCGACCTGCCATTTCGAATCGGCTTGTGGATGATACTCCGGCCGGGGATCACAGATCGTTACCGCAAAATCCAAAGTCAAGGCGAGTTGCGCGACCCGTCGGCTGAGCTCCCCTGATCCGATCAGCAACAGTCGCCATCGGGGGCCAAATGTCTTTGCCAGATTCTCCGTGTCGAATTCCAGTCCATCAAGCGGGAGGCTTTGATGCAGGCTGATTTGCCCGCTATCCAGGCACACCCGTCTGCTGAGCTGTTGCCCCGCATCCATGCGTGTCAGCAGCTGGCGTAGTGGCTCAGCGTTATCGATACGTTCCAGCAGCAGTTTGAGCGTACCGCCACAGGGCAGTCCTACGCGCTGGGCCTGCTCGGAGCGGACCCCGTATGTTTCGAACATCGGCAGACCCGTATCGAACTCACCTCGCTGAACCCGTTGCGCCAGGTCGTCCTCCACGCAACCACCGGACACCGAACCGACGAACTGCCCATCCGGGTGAATCACCATCAGACAACCCGCACGCCGGGGAGAGGATCCCCAGGTCTGCGCCACGGTCACGAGAAACACGGCATCACTGGTTTCCAGCCAGTCCACAGCGGCCAGCAGGACTTCTTGATCGCTGCTTCTATCCACAAGCTCGATACCTTAACCGGCGTGACGGATCGGAATGGAACGGATCGGTTTACCCGTCAATGCAAAGACCGCATTAGCCACTGCCGGTGCGATCGGCGGCACACCCGGCTCGCCGATGCCGCCGGGTGCCTCATCGCTCTGCATGATATGCACATCCACCTCGGGCATCTCATCGATGTGCAGCAACGGGAAATCATCGAAATTGCTCTGTACCGTACGCCCATCCTTGATGGTGATCTCACTCTTCAGGGTCGAGGTCAGACCAAAGGCGATGGCGCTCTCCATCTGTGCATGAATGGTATCCGGATTGACGATCATGCCGCAGTCGACCGCACAGGTCACCCGGTGCACCCGCACCCTGCCCCGCTGGATGGAGACCTCCGCCACCTGGGCGACAAAACTGCCGAAGGACTCCGCAACCGCAATGCCCTGGGCATGCCCCTGCGTCAACTTTTTCCCGAAACCGGCCTTCTCGGCGGCCAGCTTGAGCACCCCGGCATGGCGCGGATGCCCCTCCATCAGCTCCAGTCTGGCCTGTAACGGATCCTGGCCCGCCAGGGACGCCAGTTCATCGAAGAAACACTCGGTGATGTATGCGTTTTGCGAACTGCCCACCGAGCGCCAGAAGCCTACCGGGATACCCGGATTGTACATGGCGAACCTGACCTGCAGGTTGGGAATCGCATAGGGGATGTTCTTTGCCCCTTCGGTGTTCGACCAGTCGCTCTTGCCCGGCACCAGGCCGCGCTGCTTCTGCCCCATGATCGAGGCGCCGGCGATGCGGTGTTCCCAGGCGACGATCCGGCCGTCGGCATCCACCCCGCCGCGCAGTCGGTTGTAGGTAGCGGGTCGGAACTTGTCGTAGAGGATGTCGTCCTCCCGGCTCCAGATCACCTTGACCGGCTTCGCGACAGCCATCGAGCACTCGACGGCGTCCTTGACGAAATCGTCATCTCCGCGCCGACCGAATCCGCCGCCCAGGTAGGTGGTATGCACTTTGACCTTCTCTTCGGGCAGGCCGGTAAGCTGTATGGCCGCCGCCTGGCTGCGAGTCTGGTTCTGGGTCGGCAGATAGAGATCACAGCTACCGCTGCGAACATCGGCGGTGGCGTTCATCGGTTCCATACAGGCATGGGCCTGAAATGGTACCGTGTAGACAGCTTCCAGAGTCTTGGCAGCACCTTGCAGGGCGGTCTCGATATCGCCCGCGTCGCGTTCCACCACTCCATCCGAGTCGATGGCCTTGGCAAACTCAGCGGTGATCCTTGCGGAATCCAGCCCCTTATTGAGCCCTTCATCCCATTCGATCTGCAGCGCATCCCGTCCCTGCTTGGCTGCCCAGTAGTGCTCGGCGATCACCGCCACCCCGGAGGAGATCTGTTTCACCGCCTTCACACCCGGCATCGCCAAGACCGGTTTTGCATCGAATGACTTGACTTTGCCGCCGATGGTCGGGCTACGGGCCACGCTGGCGCTCAACAGTCCCTCGAGCTGCACGTCCATGCCGAAGACCGCGCTGCCGTCCACCTTGAGCGGGGTATCCAGACGAGGCAGAGGTTTACCCAACAGCACGAACTCGTCCGGCTCTTTCAGAAAGACGGTTTCCGGCACAGGCAGTGTCGCTGCGGCCCGCACCAGTTCGCCATAAGCGAGCTGATTGCCGCTATCATCGTGGATCACCTTGCTTTTTTCGGTGCGGCAGTCGCTCGGATCGACCTGCCATCGATCCGCCGCTGCCTGCAGCAGCATTTCCCTGGCGGCAGCTCCCGCCTTGCGCAACGGATTCCAAAAGGCCCGTACGGCGGTACTGCCACCGGTCGCCTGACGGCCGAACATGGGGTTGTAATAGGCCTTGTCCGCCGGTGCGAATTCTGCCTTCACCCTTGACCAGTCCGCGTCCAGCTCCTCGGCAAGGATCATCGCGATACCGGTCAGAATACCCTGCCCCATCTCAGCACTGGCGACCTGCAGGGTCACCTTGTCATCTGTGCCGATGCTGATCCACGCATTGGGTTGAAATGCCGTGTCGGCCTTGTCGGATTGCGCCTTGGTCAATCCTGTAAAGGGAAAACCCATCAGCAGACCGCCTCCGGCCAATGTGGAGACCTTGATAAAATCGCGTCTTGTCAGTTTACAGGATCGCATTTCAAGCCTCCTTGTCCGACTGGGCCAGTTCAGCGGCCCGCTTGATCGCCTTGCGAATCCGCGGGTAAGTGCCACAGCGGCACAACACCTCACGCATGACTTCGTCGATCAGCGTATCGCTGGGTTGGGGATGCTTTTCCAGCAGGGCGGCAGCGGCGAGGATCTGCCCCGAATGGCAGTAACCGCATTGAGGCACTTCCTGCTCGATCCAGGCCTGCTGCACAGGATGGGAGCGATCTGCCGAGAGGCCTTCGATAGTGGTGATCTTCCGATTCATGACCGAGGAGATCGGGGTGGTGCAACTGTGCACCGGCTTGCCGTCCACCAGCACCAGACAAGCGCCGCACTGAGCGATCCCGCAGCTGTATTTGGTTCCGGTAAGTCGCAGGCCGTCGCGTAACGCCCAAAGCAAGGGGGTGGCGGGATCCATGTCAAGTTCGCGGTCTACGCCGTTGATACTGAGACGCACCATGCTATCCTCCGATTCTGTGATTATAGTTACTGGATGTTATAGACAGTCGGGCGGTCGACATCAAGCGCCAGGGGGCATATCACAGGAGCAATCTGGCTTTCTGAAAATCCGTCAGGTCCAACTACCTGCCAGCCCTAAAAAACCAGACAACCAGCAGATCATGAGTCGAACGATTGGGTTTTGCCTGAGCGTACCGCTGCTTTGATGGGGCCCGGCGCAGATACAGCGTCAACCGCAAGACAGCTCAACAGCAGGATTGTCCAAAGGCTTTCAGTTGTGCCACCGTTACTTCTGTTTCTTCAAACTCTCCTTAAGCAGATCTCCCAGGGTACCGAAGCTCTGCTTCGGCTTGCCGTAATCGGCCAGATTGATTTTCGCTTCGTCGTCTTGCTCTTTCTTCTCACTCTTCACTGGGTTGTCGAGCGACAGGCCGATACGCTGTTTCTCCGTATCCACGCTGAGCACCTTGGCCTGCACGCGTTCCCCCAGATTCAGGACTTCCTGTGGATGACTGATGCGCCGACCGGCACCCAGCTCACTGATGTGCGCCAGCCCATCGATCCCTGGAGCCAGCTCGATGAAGGCACCGAACGGCTGCAGGCGGATGACAGTCCCCTCGACCTGGGCACCCACCGGGTAGTCGGTCAGTACGTCCCGCCAGGGATCAGGCTCGAGTGCGCGGATCGACAGGGCGATGCGTTCCGGGTGGCGGGGATTGTCGGTCTGCTCGATCTTGAGTACCTGAACCTCCACCTGCTGGCCCACCGACAGTATCTCCTGCGGATGCTCAATCCGACCGAAGGAGAGCTCGCTGATATGCACCATCCCCTCGATACCGCCCAAGTCGATGAAGGCGCCGAAATCCTTTAGAGAACTGACCGTACCCTGCATCACCACTCCGACCTCAAGTTGGGAGCGGGTCTGGCTGGCCCGGGCCTTTTTTTCTTCCTCCAGCAGGACCCGGCGCGAGACCACCAGGTTGGGGTGGCGCCCGCCTTCGATCTTGGTGATGCGGAATGCCAGACGTTCACCGACGAAGGTCTCCAGATCCTCCACATAATTGTCATCGATCTGGGATGCAGGACAGAAGGCTCGCACATTTGACATCTCCACCTCCAGCCCGCCCTTGGTGGTACCCGTGACCAGACCTTCGACCGGATGTTTTTCAGCATAGGCCTGTCGCAGACCTTCTATACCATGCATGCGGCGCGCATGTTGGGAACCGAGGATCAAGGTGCCGGTGGCTTCGTCATTGCCGCTGACGGCGATCTCAATCACATCCCCGATACTGACAGTGAGCTCACCTGCCTCATCGATCAATTCTTCCCGTTCTACGATGCCTTCGGTCTTTGCCCCCAAGTCAATGAAGATATCATCCTTCTGAATCGACACGACCTTACCCTTGACTGTATCTCCGATCTTCGGCGCCTTGTTTCCGGTAACCGTCTGTTGTTTTTCGAACTCCCCGAACAGGGATGCAAAATCTTCGTTCTCTGTCATGCCGAAAATAGCCTTTGTTGAAATATCGACGGATTTTATCATGCGCGGATCGGAATGATACGCAAACCAACATAGGTTTTCTGCGCGATGGATTCTTATCTCTCCGAGATAGGTGCACCACCGACAACTGATGTAGAATGGCAGGTTTTCGGATAAGCACAGCCCGGATTTCTGGGATCCATGGCCAAGCGACAGGTATTTGTTACTTCATGCAGTGTTCTGAACCAGACTACCAACAACCGAATGGAATCGAGACCCGCTCCCTGTTCCGTTGACCTGTATGATCAGCCTAAAATCCATTGAATTTGCATATCCGCAACAGGCAAACCTGTTCCAGGGGATCGACCTGGAGATTATCTCTGGTTCTTTGTTCGGGCTTTTGGGCCCCAATGGAGCTGGCAAGACGACGCTCATCGCTTTGATGACGGGCCAGCTCAAACCCTGCGCAGGTGAGATACACATCCAGGGACTCGATTATCGTCATGACCGGAAGCGGATTCTGTCCAACCTGGCAGTGGCGCCACAGGATTATGCCTTCTATCCGCAACTGACCGCCCGGGAAAACCTGGATTTCTTCTCCAATCTTTACCCGCAGATTGGAGCGCAGCGCAAGGCACGGATTCAGGAGGCGCTCGAACTCACCGGCCTGCAGGATCAAGCCAGGAAACCCGCCAGACAGTTTTCCGGCGGCTTGAAACGTCGCTTGAACCTGGCCATCAGCCTGCTCAATCGACCTGCCATCCTGTTTCTGGATGAGCCGACCGTGGGCATCGACCCCCAATCCCGCCACTTCATCCTGCAGGCCATCCGGGATCTCAATCGTTCCGGGACAACCATCCTCTACACGAGCCACTACATGGAAGAGGTGGAACAGCTGTGTGACAGAGTTGCCATCATTGATCACGGTAGGATACTCGCACATGACGGCATCAATGAAATCCTCAATAAACCGGCGCGCTTACAGATCACTTTCGATACGCCGACTGATTCGACCAGTCTGCCGGCGTCACTCAAGGCCTTATTGCAGAAGACAGGGTTTGAATATGCTAACGGCTGCCTCTCCGGCCTGCCGCGAGACACTCATGCCATTCACGAACTGCTCAAGTTACTCGAGGCGGAAAAGCTCAAGATCCAGCAAATCACCTATGGACGGCAGACATTGGAATCGCTCTTTTTCGAATTGACCCAGACCCATCTGCGTGATTGAAGAACGATGCTGTTAGCCATCATCCAAAAAGAGCTGCGCCTGCTGTCCCGTGACATTCATGCCTTGGTGGTGCTCTTTCTGATGCCGATCGCGTTCATCCTCATCATGTCATTGGCCTTGCAGGACACCATGAGTGACGCTGAGGAAGATCACCCAAAGATCGGCATGTGGATCGATTCACCTGAGATGCAGGCCAAGGGGATCGTAGAAACGCTATCGAGCCCGGATGGATTTCGGGTGGTACGATTCGAAACGAAAGCAGCGATGCTGGAATCCCTCCGGGCGGATGACCTGACCTCTGCCGTCAGTCTACCCGCAGGTTTCGCCAGGGCATTGAAAGCACCGCATCCGGCGCCCGAAGACCGCATGGTGCTGATCTATTCGTCCACCGCACCGTTGGTGCTGAGGCGCCTCATTCTCGCCTCGCTGAGTAAATCCCTGGCGGCCTATCAGATGGACAGGCTGTTCAGTTCGGGCATCATCGCTTCCCCCAATCAGGCCGCTCAAAAACAGAAATTCCTGGGGCAATCGCTGATTACCGTCAGAGATCAATCCCGATCCGTCGCGCAGGGACATCCGAGCTCTGTTCAGCAAAGCGTACCCGCCTGGCTGATCTTCTCCATGTTCTTCGTCGTGATACCCATCTCGACCACCCTGCTCACCGAAAAACAACAGGGCACCCTGCAGCGCTTGAGCACCTTCCCGATACCCCAGGGCTATCTGCTGCTGGGCAAACTGATTCCTTACCTGGGCATCAATCTGGGACAGACCCTGTTGATGATTCTCGTGGGAGTCTACGGGGTTCCCCTGCTCGGGGGCGTGGGCCTGGAACTGCAGGGAGAGCTCTGGCTGCTGTTGCCACTCACCATCTCTATCAGCCTGGCCGCCATCAGCCTGGCCCTGTTGATCGCGACCCGGGTCAGGAGCGTCGAACAGGCCACCACCATCGGTGGTATCAGCAACCTGATCCTGGCCGCCATCGGGGGTATCATGGTACCCACTCATGTGATGCCGGAATTCATGCAGGCAACCGCGGGCCTCTCCCCCATGAACTGGGGCCTGGAGGGTTTTTTCTCGATCCTGCTGCGCAATGGTGATCTCGGCATGGTGGCCCCTGAACTCTTCAAGTTGTTATCAATGGCCGGGGGCTTGTTCCTCCTGACAGTGTTTTTCTATGAAAAGAGCATGGACAAAAAGTGATGAAAGGATCTGAAGACGGACAGTTCAAACAGGAACTCAAACAGATGATCGTGGAAGAGTGTGT
>JASJBU010000236.1 GCA_030066355.1 Gammaproteobacteria bacterium
AGCGATTATTCTCATCAAACTGCGTCTGAAAAGGCCAGTCGAACTCGGCGAATGATAATTGTCTATGGCTGCAATAACGGATCATAGGTGCACGCTTTTCTCTAGTGAGCTTCCATTTTTCGTGCAGTATTTTACCAGGAATCAGACTATTTATATTGAAATATCAATACAATATAGTTTTTGAGCAGACTCTAAATAGATTCGCACTGAACATAATCCATTCTCCAGGGGCAATCTTTCAGATGGCCAATTAATCGAATCCTGGATGGGTTGCGATCAGGAGCAGAACTTGGTAGGTAGTGTTCTTCGAGAACTCGTCTGACAGCCTCTAAACCGATGTTTATGCCGAATGCTTTATTTGGTCTCCTGAGCAATCTGCGGACAAGCAAAGCGAGGGCTTCTCTGTGTGTCTTTATGATGGCCCGGATGAATTCGGGTGAGATCCTTGGAGTCGGGTTAGCTCTTGTACCCAGGCAAATGCTGCATCTGGTGCTTTCATTGCCGGTATAAGAGGAGGAATTTTAGCAACATTGTGGGTCAGACTACCGCTGCCCGCTGGTCAAACCGAGAAATCAGAAACAATCATGTGAATCGAGGTGTGATCGATTGGATGCTGTGGGAATAGGTGCGCGTCGCCGTGAACGATATGATGAACATGAGCCGCTGCTTCATGATCACTACACATTGACGTGCGACGCTGCTTGGCTTTGTAAACTCGTATTGAGTCGAGCATTGTGTCAAAGGATGATTTAACGTCCGCTGTAGGGCCAGAGGAAAATTGGTTGTAACCTGGGAAAAAGGTATTAATGCTGCTAATACTCTCAGTATCGACCCCGGAGGATTGATCATGCAGCATGCCAAGATATCAAAAATGAACAACGACCAAAACAAACCGGTCGCAGTCAGTCAGACTGACCGGGTGCGCTCGATCATCCGCCCCAAGCTCGAAATAGGGCCGGCCAACGATGCATTTGAACGGGTAGCCGATCGTGTCGCGAATGCTGTCATGCGAATGGCCGATCCCGCTTCATCACGCTATCAGTCTCCTTCAACCGACCGGAACCTGTCGTCCAATCCTGGCGGCATCATTCAACGTCGTTGCCAGACCTGTCAGGAGGAAGACGAAAAAATCAGGATGATGCCTGCTGCACCTTACCGACCAATGCAAACATCATGTCCGGCCGCGCTAAACCTGCCCGGTTCGGGACGCCCGCTGTCACGCTCGGAAAAACGGTTTTTC
Source organism: Gammaproteobacteria bacterium (assembly GCA_030066355.1). Classification (GTDB taxonomy): domain Bacteria; phylum Pseudomonadota; class Gammaproteobacteria; order Chromatiales; family Chromatiaceae; genus JASJBU01. The sequence goes on from JASJBU010000236.1 coordinate 1,241, forward strand.
GAACCGCGTTTCGGTGCCGATTTTTCCCAGGTGCGCATTCATCAATCCGCGGATGTGTCCAGGATGGCTCGCTCGATCAATGCACGCGCTTTCACCCTTGGTAACGATGTGTTTTTCGCCAGCGGGGAATATCGTCCCGGTTCTGCATCATCCACCCGACTGCTGGCACATGAACTCACCCATGTGGTTCAGCAACATGCTTCTGCCCGCCAACTCATACAAAGGAAGAAACATAGAGGCAGCGATAACTATGGCACATTCTACCTGGACGACAGTGACAATAAGTTCCTCTACCGACAGAAATGGTTTTACGACTTCCACAGCGGTGTCGCGAAAAACAAAAGAAAGACACTGATGGGTGACGCCTCGTCTCAGGTCAAACAGCAATGGTCGAACAAGTATAAACTGATTCCTGTCGCCACCCTTCACGGCAAGCAATGCCCCAGCCCTTCGGGTGCTTCGGTCGAAGTCGATATCGAGGCAAAAGAAGGTCAGAAAAGAGGAAAAGGCGTCACGGTCAAGGTGGTGCCCAGCGTACACGCCAACGTCAACCCGGTTACCGGTGTGATGAAAGTGCAGGAAAGCGATTTTGCAGGCACCACTTATAGCAGCGGCCTACAGTACACCATCGCCCATGAATTTGGCCATACCATCAACATAACCGACGAATATAACGGCTGGTCCAAATTTTTCGTGCCTTCGGTGGAAAAGGACAAAGCCTCGATGATGAATACGGGTAATTCGGTGATGCCTCGACATTACCAGTATTTCGGTGACATCCTGTCACTGGTGATCCTCGGTTGCCGTTACAATCCAGATGGCATCCGTCAGTTGGAAAGGGAAAACGCCGTGTTACAAGCTTCGACCCTGAGCGGACTGACCACTTACCAGGACGGTATCAAGATACCCGGGGTCAACAGCAAATATTCCTTGGGCATGCAGTACAATCTGCGCGTATCGAACCAGCGTCTGTTCGGCCTGTTCTATCCGCGTATCGGTGCGATCAAGCTTTGGAACCCTGACAAGCAGAAAACCTCGGATGTCGGTTTTACCACCGGTGTCAGCCTCGGTCAGATCGCCCATCCGCTGACCGTCAATCTCAGCACCGGCGTGGTCATCAATCCGATGGAGCCGGGTAAAAGCGTCAGAATCCCGCTGTCGATACAGGCCGGATTACGCACTTCGAAGTACGAATTCGGGATTCATTACACCCCGGTCTTCGACCTGTTGCCCGGTGGTGGCGTGACTCACCTTTTTGGCTTGGGCGGTAGATTCTGAATCATGACAAGCGTTTGATTCCTTGGGGCAAACGGATTAAATCCAGTACCTGTTCTGTATGGCTGCCGGGATGGGCGCCGTTTTCAATGTTACCCAGGTTGTCGCTTGCATACCGATAGCGGCTAGAGGTCGCAACAGTAAGGTAACCAATAGAATTGCCTGATGTTGGCTGGACAAGAGTTAGGTTTTTCTCGGTTATCTCATCGGTCGTGGCATTTTTCACGAGTTCAAGTGATCTTGGCATTGTGTCAACTCCCGCTCCAGGTTATTGCGTTCCAGAACATTGTCTCGTCTGGGGGTAAATGACGCATGGTGCCGATATGCTGTTCGACGAACGGGTGTAATAAAAAAACCATATGAAGGGGATTGATTTCCTGAATTTTTAGTCTACGTGGTTGCGTATTACATCGATGCTGTTCGATGAATTTGTGATTGTCGAACCTGAGGTGTTTCGTGGCCTCTGCAGGTGAGAATACTGAGTCAAATATTCGATCTGGAGTTATAGCATCCACATTTCGAGCTTGGATAAGATCTGTAAACTGAACCAACGGAACAAGGGCTCACTATTCTTTAATAGAGTGATTTTTATATCGAAATAAGTCGAAGCTCCTAAAGCAGTCCTTCCTGTCCCCCAAGAATCTGAGCCTGGTGGCACAGACACCGCTTTGGGTGATTTGTAATGGTCACACAGGACTTGTCGCACGACACCTGTATCAATCTCAGACCCGAAGAATTTTCTTGGTTAATGAATACTGCTATTGGTAGTGTGGGAAGAGGTGGTGAATAAAGCACTATGGATTGAGATCAAGGATTACTTTTTCACGCTGCTCAGGGGTTTGCATCTCCACAAAGCGCATCTCGGGCTGAGTGACTGCCTCCGCAATGGTGAGCGCATCATTGTGTTGTGCTCTTTACCGCCCACAGAAGCTACCATGATGACCAGGCAGGGAGGCGTGCAAAACAATCGATTCCTGGGATCGCTTCACAAGCTGCTTTCAGATCACCTGCCGAGGCCGATCGCTGCTAACCAGGTAATGAACCAACTTATCCATATGCGTCGTAAATATTTGCAAGATTTTGTCCCGTTATTAGAATCGTTTATGATAATTCCAGCAAGCTGCATTAAAAACCAATGCGAATACTGTGTCCGAACTTAGCGCTTTTGCAAACTGCCATCGGCGGCGAGCACGATACGAAAATGCCCGCTCCACTCGTCTGGTCTCTGGGTCTTGACTAGGTCCACTAATACGTTCTGTCTAAGCTCTGGGTGGACATTGTTCAGGATGAAATCCTTGTCATTCAAAGGTTCCCCCGAAACGTACATTTGAGTCACAAGAGGCTCGAAACCGGGGCCGCTGATGGCGAAATGGATGTGGGGAGTGCGTCCCGGATAAGCCACAGGGCGAATGGTGCGAAATCGATAGCGGCCATCCTCACTGCACTGATAACTGCCATGTCCCTGAAAATTTGGATCAAGCGCGGCCGAATTTTCGTCCCATGGGTGCCGGTAGCGCCCATTCGCATCACATTGCCAGATTTCGACCCGGGCATTGGCCACCGGAAGTCCGTCGACGTCGACCACCTGACCGGTGAGATGGGTGATCTCGCCCTTGGCCGGTGTGTTCGAACCATCGAAACTGACAAGATCATTGTCATCGTCTTGCGGCAGCTGTAACGGGTAAAATGGACCGCTGCTTTGGGCTGGCGTGGGTGTCAGCTGGGCCATAGTGCGGGCTGGAAGTGAACAGAGAGCCAAGGCTGACCCAGTAACCCCTGCCAACAACAGCTTGCGACGCGTTAGATCAATGTTCATGGACATAGAGACTGAAATGGTTGGGTACTCCAGTAAATCGTAATTTACACTCCGATACGACGCGGAATAAAGCCCGTATTTATAAGGTAGTTATCCTTGCATTTGAGGATACAAAGCCGACTATCGGCGATAAGCCCCTTACCCGTGGTCTTGTGGAAATGACAAAGTGGAGCCAACATCAAGAACGCGCACAGTGGGAGGTTGGGAGTGGCGATGACTTAAGGAAGGGTTCTGGATTTTTCCAATGGTCAACGGGTTGCATCGGTATCCAATCCGCTGAACTCCCCTCAATCTAGCGACATGGCGAGTACACCCCGGGTAATGACAAGGTGTATGCCGCCAAAGGGGTTACAGGGAGTCACTCACTGAGATAGTTCAAAGGTTTTGACTACAGCCTGTGTCACCATCACCTGGTTGAATCAACAGCGAAATGACCTATCCTAAGGACTCATTCTGGATAACCGACCCGGATGACCCTGAGGCCGTGTCAGGAGAATGTGAAAAACACAAGGCGTCTGATCCCCCGTTTAGCATTTTCCTCGGGCAACACTATTACGAACCAGGCATCGCGGGTATGTTGGTTGGCTGGACCGGTTGATCGTGAGATCCATCGGCGAATCGCTTGTCCTGATCCGGGTTTTATCCTGTACGGCTTATGGGTAAAATTTCCTTATAAGAGCAGTGCTTGAAAGGCTTCGATGTAAACCCCATCAAGTCTGCATGTACAATCAACTTATGAGGTGTGAGATGGACGTATTGGATCGAATTCGCGAACAGGTCGAGGGTAATCCTGTGGTGCTGTACATGAAGGGGACACCCCAGTTTCCCATGTGTGGTTTCTCTTCACGCGCGGCTGCGGCACTACAGGACTGTGGTGTGCCCTTTGCCTACGTGAATGTGCTTCAAGACCCTGAAATCTTTGAAAATTTGCCTCGTTATGCAGACTGGCCAACCTTTCCCCAACTCTATGTCAAGGGTGAGCTGGTCGGTGGCTGTGACATCACCCTGGAACTTCACCAAAACGGTGAGCTGCAAAAGATGGTGAAAGAGGCCGCTGAGGATCCAGAAGGCGATCAGCAGTCCTGATGTCTGCCAAGTGGGACACCCGGTTTCTCGGGCTGGCCACCCATATCTCTGCCTGGAGCAAGGATCCTTCTTCCCAAGTTGGAGCGGTCATTACCGACGGTAACCGGATCATTTCTCTGGGTTACAACGGATTTGCCGCGGGGGTCGAGGACAAGCCCGAGCGGCTGAGTAATCGTGACTGCAAACTCAACCTGACCATCCACGCGGAAGAAAATGCGATGATCTTCGCCAAAAGGGATTTGACAGCGTGTACCGTTTACGTCACTCATCCCCCTTGTCCCCGTTGCGCCTCCAAACTGATCCAGGAGGAGATTGGCCGCATTGTCTATATCTCACCCAGTGCGGATTTCCTCTCCCGTTGGGCGGAAGACTTGAAGCTGTCGCATGAGATGTACCAGGAGGCAGGAGTGCAAGTGACGGCTTATGCGCTGGACAAGGTCGATATCAAGAATGCCCAGATTACGATCGCCCCAGGTGGTCTGTTCAAAAAGGTTCTGAGCCGTCTCTTGGACGGGTGACTCAGGTTTATCGTCATCTATAGCAAGCGGGCGAGCTCTGCAGGGATGATTACCGCACCATAAAGCGCAAGACCGCACAGGATCAGCCCGGTCACAATCGCGATCCACCCTCTAATTACGGCAGTCTTGCCGGTATTGATGTTGACCGATCTGAGGGTCCAGCTGCCGGGGGGTGGGAACCGTCCAGCCTTGAGGATCCGCACACCAAAATAGACCACATACAATCCCAGGGGAACCAAAGGCCAGAAGAGTATCGAGAGTAGTAGCTGAATGCGTTCGATCGGCGGTTCGCCGGGATCACCCTGCAGTATTTTCTCCATTGAGACCAGCTCGAAAGTATCGACAATGAAGAAGACCACGATTGACAGTATCATTACGATCAGTAAACGCCGCCGTCCTTTGGCATCTGTTTGGCCAGGGTCAGTCATGCGCCTCAGCTGCTGGATTGGATCTGCCGTTGAACTCCAGCAGTTCGATGGAATATCGGCCAGATTTGCGCTTTCGTTCGATTTTGACCGGCAGATAGTCGAGTTCCGGGGCGAACCAGATCCGGTAATCCGGGGGATGATTGTCCTTGTTGCGTTTGACCTTGAGGCATTTCAACCTGCCGTAAGGGAGATTAATGGTTTCATTGCCCGCGACTTGGTAATGGTAGTTCTTAACTCGGCCGCCGTCGGCAACCGGATAACTGACCGCCTTCACGCCTTCCGAGAGGCTTAGGCGCAACGCCAATTGCTGACTGAATTTGTCATGCGTACCCACGGCGATCGCCTGTGACCAGCGGGCCCCTTCGCTGTCGGTCCAGACCTTTTTCGCTTGCCAGTCGAAGTCAAGCAGGGTCTGTTTCTTGACCTTGCCATTGCCTTGCCGGAACTCATAGCTGAGCGGAATGACCTGCCGATCAGCATAGGTACCTTTGCTGGATTCATGTACCTCGTCTGCCATGAACCATCGTATGATCGCCCCCGGACGGGTGTGTCCGGTATAGTGGTATTGGCCCTCGTTGATCACCAGTCGCAGGTCGAGGTTGCCTAACGGCAGGCCGTTGCGCTTCACCTGGAATCTGGCTGTGAAGGATTCGAGTTCGGTCCCAGGGCTGGCCTGTAGGGGCGGAGTCAGTATTATCAGACCAATGGCCAGGAGCTGTTGCAGGAATCCGCGTCGATCCATGGGCAGTCAGCCAACGACCTGTTCGGGGGTGAAGATCACTGGCTGCTTCTGTTCCCGGCCGTCCAGAATGACCCGTCCCTGCGCGTTCAGGGCGAGTCGTCCCTCGGCGAACCAACGAATCGCCAGGGGATAGATCTGGTGTTCACGTTTCAATACCCGGGCCGCCAGGCGTTCCGCATCATCATCGGTTTCAACGCGCACTTGGGCCTGAACGATCAGAGGGCCTCCATCCAGTTCTTCGGTGACAAAATGTACACTGGCACCATGCAGGATTTCACCGTCGTCCAGGGCCCGTTGATGGGTGTGCAGGCCCCGGAACTTGGGCAGCAGGGAGGGATGGATATTGAACATCCGCCCGGCGTAGTGACGTACGAAACCCGATGTCAAGATACGCATGAAACCTGCGAGGATCACCAGATCCGGTCGGAATTCATCGATCAGTGATTGCAGGGCCTCATCGTACTCCTCACGCTGGTGGAAATCCTTGTGATCGAGGACACGGGTGGGGATGCCTGCCTCTTCTGCTCTTTGCAGACCGAATACACCGGGTTGATTGCTGATCACGGCACGAATATCCACCTGCAGACCCTTGGCGACTCCATCGATGATCGCCTGCAGATTGCTGCCACTGCCTGAGATCAAGACCACCAACGGCAGAGGCTTGGCTCGATTCATGTCCGTCCGCCATGGAAAACCACACTGGGTTGAGACTGATCGGAGGCCTCGATTTGCCCCAACCGCCAGGCGGCCTCACCAGCATCGTTCAACAGACTGATGCTCTTGTCTGCCTCGGTCTCGGCGACACAGACTACCATGCCAATACCACAGTTGAAGGTGCGTAGCATCTCCGTGTCCTGCACTTTGCCTTGTTGCTGGAGCCAGGCGAAGACCTCCGGCAGGTGCCAGGAGCCTCGGTCGATGGCCGCCCGGCAGCCTTCTGGAAGTACGCGTGGCAGGTTCTCCAGCAGCCCTCCCCCGGTAATATGGGCCAAGGCGTGGATTTCGACCTGTTGCAGGAGCCCGAGCAAGGGTTTCACGTAGATGTGCGTGGGTGCCAGCAAGGCATCAGCCAAGCTGCCCTGTCCCATCGGCTGGGAAAGATCCGCCTGTGAGACCTCGAGAATCTTACGAATCAATGAGTAACCGTTTGAGTGGGGGCCGGAAGAGGCAAGCCCAATCAAGACATCACCAGGCTGGACCTTTTCCGGT
>JASJBU010000237.1 GCA_030066355.1 Gammaproteobacteria bacterium
GCCATCTCCCGGGCGGTGGTGCGGATCAGGTCGGGTTTGAGTCCGGTCTGCAGATAGGCCCACTCGGGGGGATAGTCCTGCACATGCTCGGCCAGCGCATCGAAGCCGTAACTGTAGGCCTCGATAAACGCCTTGTCATAGAGTTCCTCGTCGATCAGCACGTACATCCAGGCCAACAACAGGGCCATATCGGTGCCTGGGCGGATCGGCAGCCAATACTTGGACTTGCTCGCCGCCACCGAGAATCTGGGGTCCACGGTGATCAGGCTGGCGCCTTTGTCCAGGGCCTGGCTCAACTCCTGGACCTGGCCGTTGTGCAGATTCTCCCCGATATGGGAACCGATCAGCACGATACACCCGGAGTTGCGCATGTCGGTGCGTTCCGGGGAGCCGAGGATATCGCCGTAGGTCAGTCGATAGGCGATATCCCGGGGGCCGCGGCACTGGGCGAAGGCTGGTTCGGCGTGACTATCGGAGCCATAGGCGCGGATCAGGTGTTCGAAGTGTCGGGCACCAGTGCCGTGATGCAGCAGGGCCAGGCGGTCGGCGCCGTGTTTACTGGCGATCGATCGCATGCGCCTGGCGATCAGGTTGACCGCCTCTCCCCAACTGGCCTCACGAAAAGACTGCCGACCTTTATCATCTGTTTGGCGAATCAGCGGCGTCTTCAGTCGATCACGATCCAGATAGGCACCGATACCCCCGGTGCCACGGGTGCAGAAACGACCGGCGCTATGCAGATCTTCAGCATTCCCCACGACCTTCCATGGCCTGGCGTTCTCCTGATAGACGAAGCCGGCGCACTTCCAAAAACACATGTCACAGATGGTCGGGGTCTGCTTCACCAGCCCATCGCCCGGCAGGGGTTTGCTCGTGCACCCAGACAGAAAGATGGACGGGGCCAGGGTACCGGCGGTACCCGCCAATCCTGAAAGTTTGATGAATTCTCGCCGGTTCATTCAATCCGCCTTGATGTGTTTGTTTGAGCCAGGCTCCGCGAAGATTGGTCGGGGAACCATGTAAAAACTGTCATCGGCACTTTCGCTGGGGATGAATGCGCTGTTGGGAAAAAATGCCATGACCACTGCGGTCAGCAGGGCCAGACCGACCAGGGTGTATTGGGTCGACTTGAAAAACAGGGAAGAAGTTGGCTGCAGATTGCGCCAGACAAGATGTTGTCCCAGACGCAGCAACAGACTGACCCCGATGGATATCACCACCATGATCAGGATAGCGCCACCGATCGTGGTATCGAACCAATGATCCAGTCGGATGACGCCTCGGTAGTCGCTTTTGTAGAAGGTTTCCCAAATCGGATAGAGATCGCCGAACAGCAGGCTACCAATAAAAAAGCCGACCAGGAACATCAGTGCGTCCAACTTGCCAGTGGCGATGGATGCCAGGGCGGTGCCAGGACAGTAGCCGCCGATCACCATACCGATGCCGAACAGGATGCCGCCGACCATCACCGGGTATAAATAGGTGGGCAGGAAATAGACCTTTGAGATGTCGAGAAAGCCGATCAGGCTCAAACCCCAAAGCCCGAGCATACCGGTGATGATGGCGCTGAACATCACGATGGGCACATCGGTATCGTTGAAATAGAAGGCGCGGCCGATCTTGCGGCCATCGGTGAAGCCGGCCAACTGCAGGGCCACGCCAAGCAGAAAACCCGTGGGTATGGCCAACCATAGGTTTTGGGCTTGAGTGATCAGCCCGGTCTTGGCAAGGGGGGCGATCAGATCCATTGCTTTCTCACAAAATAGGCAGTGGCATATCCGCCGATGAAGATGCAGACCATGAAGGCCCAAGCACCCACCAGCAACTCTGCGCCGCCCACCAGGGCCTGACCACTGGTGCAGCCGCGTGCAAGCCTGGCGGCGAAGCCGATGAAACCACCGCCCAACAGGGCCAGCAGCAACCGGCCGGAAGAGGTGATTCTGTCTCCGCGCAGCACTTCCAACTTCCAACTTTTACTAATCAATGCGGTGACCAAGCTGCCCAGGACCAGACCTACGGCGAAGTAGGTGAGCCAGCTGTCCAGCGGGTGCCGAGCCGTCTCGAAGTAGCGGGCAAAGTAGGCGCTTTTTTCGGTCAGGCCGGGAAAGAGCTCGAATTGGGCGGTGGCGATCAAGCGAGTCAGAAAACCACTGGCTCCAATACCCCGGCCTGCGAAAACAAAGGCGGCTACCATGGATAGGCCGATCAATACCCCGGAAAGTACGGGTGGAAATCTCAAGGTCTTATTCATTGAATCTGATCTTTTGCAAAAGAGTTATCTTCTCATATGCTACAGAACACACTTCGGTCCACACTGACCTGAATCAACAAGTCAGATCAAACAATCGAAACTGAGTCAGCGGAATCCCAGTTCGTACGACGGTTGCTGTGTTTGAGAAAAACGAAGATCAAATGAAGTGTTCACAGGTTCGGAGGGTTGTGTTGATATTGTTCTGGGTGTTGAACCGTACATTTTTGCCAAACCTTATATTTCCTGGTGATTATCTCAGTCCCGATCTAAGAATTACAATTAGGTGATTTACTCATATCACTGAATCAATCCGTGACGATGCATAGCAGAACTGGGTTGGGGTAATCACCCTGACACTGACGGCACTGACATGGGCCAGTTTTGCCATTGGTGTTCCAACCAGGAACCCGGGTTGTGCCTGAGCAATGAGTGCAGTTCTGACCGGTGGTGGCTGACGCAGATGTTTTCAAACAGCAGCACGGAAAAAGTGTGCCGGCGGGCGGTTTGGGCTGGTCATTGCCCTCACCGGGTACGTAGGTCAGCGCCACGTCTTGGATAGCGTCGGAGACCCGCTCTAGCCAATGTCACTGCAGGGCGAGTCAAGGCAGCCTGGTGAACAGCGTCAGGCAGAGTAACACCTGCGCCAGTCAGGACGATATGCCATGCCGGTGCGAGATTGGCGCCATCGCCACTGCAGCCAAGAAATGATCGTTGCTCGGCCGAGAATCTATGATCTGCAGGGTCAGGTGGGGCCTGATGCGGGCACAGAGATATGCCTGGCCAGAGCAGTGGAAGCCCGTTGAGCCATAATTTCTGATCTCATCAGTCTCGCATGTCAGCGGGGATCGAGCCTTGCGTTTAAATAAAGTCGTTGAGAGGACCCGGTCCTGCCATCCGTATCCCAAGTTCTTATCGAGAGCGACAGGTTGGATATCAATTCGGCCTGGAGGGCAGGCGCCAGTTCAGCCAGAGATAGCCGCAGATTGCTGAGAGCAGGGAGCCGCTCAAGATGCCGATGCGGGAGTCGACGGCGAAATCTGGTCCACCCTGTTCGAAGGCCAGAGAGCTGATGAACAGGCTCATGGTGAAGCCAATACCACACAACATGGAGACCCCGTACATCTCTGCCCAGCCGACTCCGGCGGGCAATTGAGCGAAGCGCAATTTGATAGCCAGCCAGCTGACTCCCATGACTCCTATCTGATTACCAAGAAAAAGTCCGAGGGCAATGCCCAGCGGGACCGGTTGAAACAAGATATCCCAACCCAGATTGTTCAAGGGTACCCCCGTATTGGCAAAAGCGAACAGAGGGAGAATGCCGAAGGCTACTGTAGGGTGCAGATCGTGTTCCAGCTGTCTGAGGGGAGATTCCCCGCTCTTGCCTTTCAGGCGTAAAGGGATGAACAATGCGAGCAACACACCGGCCAGAGTGGCGTGTACACCGGATTTTAGGACTGCGGCCCACATCACGACACCGATCAACAGGTAGGGTGCAATACGTGCCACACGGTTGCGGTTCATGATGCTCAGGCTGAGCAAAGCGACAGCCGCGATGCTCAGGGAGCCCCATGAAAGGTCAGATGTATAAAACAGGGCAATGATCAGAATGGCGCCTAGATCATCGACGATGGCCAGGGTTAAAAGAAACAACTTGAGTGTATTTGGAACACGCCTGCCCAGCAGGCTGAGGACCGCAAGCGCAAAGGCGATGTCGGTGGCCGAAGGTACGGCCCAGCCGCGTAACGCCACCGTATCATCGATATTGAAGTAGACGTAGAAGAGTGCCGGTACTGCCATGCCGCCAAGTGCGGCGAATGCTGGGAGTGCGACACGGGTGGGGTCCGAGAGGTCACCTTCCAGAATCTCCCGCTTGAGTTCCAGCCCGATCAGAAAGAAGAATACCGCCATCAGACCGTCATTGATCCACAAAAGAAAGGGTTTTGCGATGACCAGGTCACCAATACGTATTTCCACCGGTGTACCCAACAACGCGTCATAGTAGCTATTCAGCGGAGAGTTTTCAGTTAGCATGGCCAGAATAGCGGCAACCAGCAACAAGATTCCGCTGGACGATTCCAGACGCATGAATTCACGAAATAACGAAATCATGGTTTTCTAATCGATGGGCAGATAGTATTCAGCGTTGCGAACTCAAATCACCAGTGAATGGCTGGCTCGACAAGATGAGGCTGGAGTTCAGAGCTGCTACTGATTGTAGCCTGGGAGTGAAAACCATTCACTCTCGACTATCATCAGCTCATGCTTGACAGTATCCCACTGCGTTTCATACATGGATAAAGACTTCAGGGTAAGACCAGGCCAGCCTTTGACTATCATGCGGTACTCTCCCAGTTTTTTTGGAATGGGAACTTCATAAAGTTATCTGGTGTTAAAAGATTAGCAGATTCCGGATACACAGAAGTGGCATCATCGGATTCTGAACCAACAGAGTACCATCCAGTCCTGGTACTCTTACATGATGATAAATAATTCCACACCATCAGCAGCTTGTCTCTAAAATGACAACTTAACGACGATCTGATAAAAATTACATTATCCTTAGAAAAAACGCTGAATTTGTTTAGAATGGAATCTAGACTACGTGACAAACGACTATATAGACATACTAAAGTTTTTTGAATATCAAAACTACGGCCATGCAACTTGACCGACCAGGCGTGTCTCTGCCCATGTCGATACTGGTTTTGGCAATGGCATACATTATAACCGGGCGGCTCGGGCTTTTACTTGCGATTCCTCCGGGTTATGCAACCGCGGTATGGCCTGCATCAGGCATAGCTCTGGCTGCAATTCTCTTGTATGGTTATCGCCTCTGGCCTGGCGTCTTCCTGGGCTCCCTCTTGGTCAACATCACGGTTTCATTCGATGGTAGTGACTCTCAGTCGGTATTCAATTCGATTGCTCTTGCCGCGAGTGTCGCGACAGGGGGGTCACTACAGGCGTTGCTCGGTGCTTATCTTGTCAGGCGTTACAGTGATCCCGAGCTTGGTTTAATTGACACACGCAGTGTACTGGGTTTTCTCGGCTTGGGTGGTCCGATCAGTTGTTTGGTGGGCGCCAGTTGGGGCGTAACGACTCTTTGGTTATACGGTCAGATATCCCATGAAGATTATCTTTTCAGTTGGGTGAACTGGTGGGTAGGTGACGCCATTGGTGTCATCATTTTTCTTCCTCTGACTTATATATTTCTAGGCAAGCCCGCGCTGATCTGGCGATGGCGGATAGTTCCCATCGCAATACCCCTGATCCTTTCCGTTTCGGCAGTGATAGCTTTTTTTATACTGGCCAGCGACTCTGAACAGGAACGCATCGAAAGCGATTTTCAGCAAGATGCGCTGGTTGTTGCTGAATCGTTGGAGAAGCATTGGATTAGTTATGTCGAAAACCTTTATTCGATACATGGGCTGCTCATGACGAGTGAGGAAATCGATAGTCAAAAGTTTAGTGCTTTTGTCAGCCGCAGTTTGGAGCGTACACCAGGCATTCAGGCATTGTCATGGAATCCACTGATCGGGGAACAACAGCGTGAATCGTTTGAGATGGTGGTTCGTAATAAAGACCATCCAGGATTCCAGATCATGGAGAGAAACGATGCTGGAGAAATGGTTCGAGCTGGATCTCGGCCTGTCTATATCGTCGTACAGTATATCGAACCCTTGCAGGGCAATGAAAAGGCTTTGGGTTACGACGTATACTCCAACCTGACTCGCAAGCAGGCATTGGATATTGCAAGAGATACGGCAAAGCCGGTTGCCACAGCCCGGATTGAGTTGGTGCAGGACAGCAGTCACCAGGCAGGCATACTGGTTTTTTTACCCGTCTATCGTAAGGGTGTGATACCCGTCAAGCTGGAAAACCGTCGTCGTTTTTTACGTGGCTATGTTGTTGGGGTCTTTCGCATGGGTGATGTATTGGCTACAGCGCTAAAGGATCACAGACTCAGCCACTCTCAGGTATTTCTGTTCGATGAAACAGACGATCAAGTACTGGCCGCCTACCGGGTTACGGATGAAGGAAGCGGTCATTTGCTTCCATTGAACGTATCCACTCCCATAGAAAATCATTTGACAAGATCCACCGCATTGAATATCGGAGGACGGACTTGGCGGCTTCTCGTAACACCGACTGCTCGATACTTGTCCCTGCATCGTTCTTGGTCGGCATGGTTCGTATTAGCGGGTGGTCTTATCATAACCGGCCTGCTCGGGACATTTTTACTCATCCTCAGTGGACGGCAGATCGTTGAGAGGCGACGTGCTGAAGAGTTATACCGACTGAACAAAGTGTTATCTGATGAAGTCGCGCAACGCCAGAACATCGAGAATTCGCTGCGTGAAGCGAACACTCGCCTTGAGCAACTTGCTACTGTTGATTACTTAACGGGTATGTACAATCGAAGATATGTACAAGACTTTGCAAAGCAGTGTGATGCTGATTTACAGCGTTACCAGAATCCCTATTCCATCATCATGTTTGACCTGGATAAGTTTAAACTCATTAATGATCGTTTGGGTCATGATGTTGGTGATCGGGTATTGCAAGAGGTTTCAAGAAGGGTGGCTGGACAATTGCGTGAAACCGATTGCCTGGGGCGCTGGGGTGGGGAAGAGTTCCTGATCGTCGCAAAACAGACACAATTGGAAGATAGTATAGGATTTGCACAGAGACTCTGTCAGGTTGTTTCGCAATATCCAGTAGATAAAGCCGGGACTGTCAGCATCAGTGTCGGTGTCGCCTGGAACACGGGGGAATTCACCCTGGATGAGGTGATTAGGCATGCGGACCAAGCCCTCTATCTGGCCAAGAAAAGGGGGCGTAACCGGGTCGAGTCAATCTTTCAGCTCCCAGTTGATTCAAGTGCAGCTGCAAGAACAGAGCAGGGCTGATATGTCTAACGGGACTGTGTCCCGCGCTTATTTGCCTTGGGTTTGATAACAACAGTATTGATATGAGTTGGCGCAATGGAAGATCTTGACACAGGAAACTTCACTTTATCGAAGATCGGGAATGAGTATGTGCTGGCAGAGGTATACACAGATCATGAGCTGACACTGGAAGAAGCTCCGGCTGTACTGGAATATTTAAACCGATACGAGGGGCGGGTTCCGCTGCTTGTCGATCGTCAAGGTAGATATTCACTCAGTGCGGGGGCGCAACTCGCATTTATCAAACATGCAAAGGAACTGTTTAGCGCGATTGGTTTTGTTGATCATTCACCACTGCAGAGAAGGATCACGCAAATTGCCAGTATCACTTACTTGAGTGGTCTCCCAGTTAAGTCATTTCCGGAGAGATCTCAGGCTGAGGCCTGGATAACACAATTCGGTCCACTGCCACCCATTAAGTCAAAGTAAGTCGGTAGTGGAGTTTTCGGCTATAGAAGATGGATCTGTCATGTCCCTCGAAGTCTCAATGGGCGGAATCTGAAACCTTGTTCAGTTAAGGTTCATCCCCGCTTGATTAACCTATACCTGAGACTTAACAATCACTCAGGAGGTGACATCATGAAGACTCTCAATAAAGCCTTGGTAGCGGCATCGTTCTGTTTGATCGCTACGGTACCCGCATTTGCGGATCATGGGCATTTCAATGATCGATTATTCGATCGTTTGGAACGACAACATGAAAGGATCGAAGATGGCATTTGGTCCAGAGAGCTGACACGAAAAGAGGTCAAGATACTGAAGAAACAACAACGCCGTATTCGTCAGCTTTTCAGAGTGTATCGTGATGATGGTCGATTATCGAAAAGGGAAAGGCGTATTCTGAGAAACAAACTGGACAGGGCCAGTCTTAAGATCATGGAGTTGAAACATAACGCCGTGACTCGATATACCCATTTACCTCGACACCACGATTTTTGTTGTGACCATGCAGATGACAGAGATAGAGGAAAGGGCCGTAAATATCGTAATCGTCACGCCTGGTAAGCCTTGGGCATACAGACCAGCCGAAACCAGGGTTTACAGTTTCGGCTGGTAGCCACATCGATCATTTCTTCAGCTTAATGATTCGTGCACCATTGCTGTCA
>JASJBU010000255.1 GCA_030066355.1 Gammaproteobacteria bacterium
TCCCCCTGCAGACTATCGCAGAAGAGAATGCCCTATATCGTCTCGAGCTGGAACAGCTGATTGACCAGGAGCAGGCGGTATCGGACAAGTTGCAGGATGCCAGGCTGGGTGCGCTCGAAATCGCTCTGGATCTCATCCAGACCCAGCCTGGCATCCTGCAACTTGTCCGATACCGCCTGCTCCTGGTCAATCAGCTGTTCCAGCTCGAGACGATATAGGGCATTCTCTTCTGCGATAGTCTGCAGGGGGACTGGCAGGCTTTCCAGCCTGGCTCTGAGCAGTTCCGCATCGTCACGTATCTCCCGAGCCCGGTCATCGCGCAGTTTCTGAGTGGTTTCGCGTAAGATTTCCAGGCGCTTTTGGCGTTGATTGATCTCGGCAGAGGCATGATCCCGTTCGGCCTGAGCCAGGTTGGTGAGCAGGTCGAGATTCGTGAGTCGCAGTTTGAACTGTTCCAGCTCCACTTTACGGAGCATCTGTCGTGTCTTGAGCACCAGCGTACGAGCTTGTGCAATGCTGGGCGATTCATCAGCCGAGGGTGCATCGAGATCCGAATCGATTTCATCCAATACCTTCTTTCTATTTGCAATCTCCTCGCTCAATGCCTTACTGCCGACCAACAAGCGAGCGAGCTCATCCGCCTGTTTTCTTCGCATGTCTCTGGCATGCTGCAGGGCCTCCTGCTCCTCGTATAAGGCAGGCTCGATAGCCTCCAACGCACCGTCTGAGAGGGCCTCGGTCAGCTCGGACATCGCCTTGAGTGGGGACGCTTTGCCGGCGCGAATGGCTTCGATCCG
This sequence comes from Gammaproteobacteria bacterium, assembly GCA_030066355.1. Taxonomy (GTDB): domain Bacteria; phylum Pseudomonadota; class Gammaproteobacteria; order Chromatiales; family Chromatiaceae; genus JASJBU01. The sequence goes on from JASJBU010000255.1 coordinate 798, forward strand.
CTGGGGTGCCTCACGTACCAAGGTCTCTAGCTGAGTAAACTGTGTCTGGGTCTGTAGCGCCTGCCGAAGCCATTGCGTGGCTTGGTCGTACAATGCCAGGACCTTCTGTTTTTGCGTCTCGTCAAGGCTGCTGTCGGCCTCTGCCGCTTTACGGCCGGTCTCGATCGTATCGAGGGTCAAAGGGTTATCTTGTGATGCAGCGTCCGCTCCAAGAGCAGGCTGCCCAAAGACCAGTACTAAGACGGCGAGATATACGAATGACCAGATTTTAGGAAGGAATGCGCGTGAGAGATGAAGCGTTAATGCGGATTTCATTGCAATGGGTTTCCTCAACTCGACACGTTTTTTTCCAATATAAAATGTGAGTGATCCTGGTTAAAGGTGATAGTCTAAGCACGTTGCAGTTTTCTTACACAATACGTATGTCGGTATAGCGATGGCCTTGTGTTGAGGAGAGATTATGCCTGGCTTCTCTAAAGAGCAAACAAAAAAAATCGTCGTGGGCTGGCGCGAATGGTTGTCCTTGCCCGGGCTCAAAATTCCCGCGATCAAGGCCAAGGTGGACACCGGTGCCCGGACCTCTGCGCTGCATGCCTTTTTCGTCGAGCGGTTTCGCCGGAAAGGTAGTCACTATGTGCGCTTCGGGGTTCATCCACTGCAACGCCGTCAGGACCTGGCGGTGAATTGTACCGCGGAGTTATTGGATCAACGCACGGTGAGTGATTCCGGCGGCCATCGTGAACGGCGTTGGGTCATTGAGACACCGGTGCGGCTGGGTGAGAGTGAATGGGTGATGGAAGTGACCCTGACCAACCGCGACAGCATGCTGTTTCGTTTGCTGTTGGGGCGTACCGCCATGCAGGGGCAAATCCTGGTGGATCCTGCGAAATCCTATCTCCAAGGTAAAAAGCCAGCCCTGCAAGGACTCTATCCAGAACTGAACAACGGTCAACCAACGGAACAACCATGAAAATCGCGATTCTTTCCCGCAATGCCAAACTCTATTCCACACGGCGCCTGGTGGAGGCGGCGACTGAGCGCGGTCACCAGACCCAGGTGGTCGATGTGCTGCGCTGCTACATGAACATCACCTCCCATCGCCCCGGCATCCACTTTAAGGGCGAGGAATTGAAAGGGTTCGATGCGGTCATCCCGCGTATCGGCGCCTCGGTGACCTTCTATGGCACCGCTGTGCTTCGCCAGTTTGAGATGATGGGTACCTACCCGCTCAACGAATCTGTGGCCATCACCCGGGCGCGGGACAAGCTGCGCTCACTACAATTGCTTTCACGCAAGGGCATCGGCCTGCCCATCACCGGTTTCGCCCATGCACCAGACGATATTCAGGACCTGATCAAGATGGTGGGTGGCGCACCGCTGGTCATCAAGCTCCTGGAGGGCACCCAGGGCATCGGTGTGGTGCTGGCGGAGACCCAGAAGGCGGCGGAAAGCGTAATCGAGGCCTTCATGGGTCTGAACACCAATATTCTCGTGCAGGAGTACATCAAGGAGGCAGGCGGTGCCGACATCCGTTGTCTGGTGATCGGCGACAAGGTAGTGGCGGCCATGAAGCGCCAGGCGAGGGAGGGAGAGTTCCGTTCCAACCTGCACCGGGGTGGTAGCGCCAGTCTGATCCGCATCACCCCGGAAGAGCGATCCACAGCGGTGCGCGCGGCCAAGACCATGGGTCTGAATGTGGCCGGTGTCGATGTGTTACGCTCCAACCATGGACCGGTTGTCATGGAGGTCAACTCGTCACCGGGACTGGAGGGTATCGAGAACGCCACCGATAAGGATATCGCCGGTATGATCATCCAGTTTATCGAGAAACACGCCGCACTGGGCAAGACCAAGACCCGTGGGCAGGGATGAGACCATGCGTGCAGCCCTCATCGTTGGGGGTGAGGCGATCCGGCCAGGCAGCCGGCAGACCCTGGAAATCCCCCTGCCGTTACTCTATACCCACACCCCAGTGGTCATGTCGACGCATGTCATACGCGGCCGGCGGGACGGTCCGAGCCTGTTTGTCAGTGCCGCGGTGCATGGTGACGAGATCAACGGTGTGGAGATCATCCGCCGCCTGATCCGCGCGCCGGCCCTGAAACATCTGCGCGGCACACTTATCGCCGTACCGGTGGTGAATGTCTACGGCTTCGTGCGCCAGTCTCGCTATCTACCGGACAGGCGCGATCTCAACCGCTGTTTCCCCGGTTCCGACAAGGGATCACTGGCGGCGCGTCTGGCCAACAGCTTTTTGGAAGAGATCGTGAGCAAGGCGGATTACGGTATCGACCTGCATACCGGCGCGGTTCATCGGGAGAATCTGCCGCAGATCAGGGACAGCTTCGATGATGCGGGCGAGGTGGAGCGCATGGCCATGGCCTTCGACAGCCCGGTGATCCTCAATGCCGAGCTGCGCGACGGTTCGCTGCGCGAGGCAGCCCAGGCGATAGGGGTGCCTGTACTCATCTATGAAGGCGGCGAAGCGTTACGTTTCGATGAGCTGGTCATTCGCGCCGGTGTGCGTGGCGTGATCGGTGTGATGCGGGAGTTGGGCATGCTGCGTCCCCTATCGAAACCCCGCAGTCGCCGTCGGCCGGAACCGGTGGTGGCACGCTCCAGTCAGTGGGTCAGGGCGTCTCAGAGTGGCATCCTGCGTGCCGCCAAGCCTCTGGGTACGCGGGTGGATAAACAGGAGGTTCTGGGTTGGATCGCCGATCCGTTGGGCGACAGCGAGGTGCCGGTGGAGGCCCCGGTGGCCGGAATCGTGATCGGCAAGGTCAATTTGCCGCTGGTCAGTGAGGGCGAAGCCCTTTACCACATCGCCCGATTCGGCAAGCCGGATACCGCCGCCGAGGCCGTAGAGCAGTTTCAATACGAGGTCGGACCGGAGTCGGACCGGCTACCGCCCGAGGAGCCGCCGATCAGTTGATGGGTGACTGCCAGGGTTTGCTTCAGATCGGTGATTCCCTGAGTAAACCCCGGTCAGTCAGGTCCTTGACGTTTCGGATCGGACGCATCCATCACAACCGATGGGCTCGCCCAGAAAGCCTCCTTCGAACTGCGCAGATGCAGATCCCGTTGCGGAAAGGGTATTTCAACGCCATGTTCCTGGAAGCTGTCCCAAATACCCAGCAGCACTTCGCTGATCACGTTCGCACGGCCGTTCTGCGGATCATTGACCCAGATGCGCAGCTCCAGGTCCAGTGAATTCTCTCCAAAGGCTCTGAGCTGACAACGGGGTTCCGGGTCCAGCAGGACCCTTGGTACCATCTGGGCCGCCTCCTTACAGAGACGGATCGCCAAACGGGGATCGGTGTTGTACGAGACGCCAATGGGGATGCGCAGCCTCACCAGGTTGTCACTGTGTGACCAATTCTCCACCCGCTGAACGATCAGATCCTCATTGGGTATCAAGTGTTCCACCCCGTCGCGCGTCACGACCGAGACATAACGGGCTCCCAGGTGATTGATCCAGCCATAGGTCTGGCCGACGGCGATCACATCGCCGGGCTTGATCGATTTGTCGAGCAGGAGGATGACGCCACTGACCAGGTTGGAGAAGATCTTTTGCAGACCGAAACCCAGACCGACGGCGAGGGCACCGCTCAACACCGCGAGCGCGGTCAAGTCGATGCCCAGACTGTTGAGCGAAACCAGTACCGCCAGGGTCACCAGGCCGATGCGTACGAATTTGCCGAACAGTACGCGTGCCGCCGTATTCACCCCGGAGGCGAAACGTAGCTTGCGTTCGATGTAACCCGCCAAGGCCACGGCCAGCCAGAGCAGCACCCCGAAGGTGATGCCTCCCTCGATAACGGTGAGCATCGAGATACGAAACTCACCGATGGTGATGGCATAGCGCTCCAGCAACTCCATGGTTTCGGGCAGGAGTCCCAGGATGTTCAGTGCGGCAATGGTCCAGGCGGTAAGCGCCAATAGACGCGACCAGAAGGGGCTATCCAACCAATGTGACATCAGGCGTATCACCAGCCAGGCGGTGAGCAGACTGGCAGTGGTGATCAGCAGGGGATGGGGCAAGCCGGCTGCCCCGGCCGCCAGAATGGCGATCCATTGCATCGTCAGCCAGGTCAGAGTGATGGTGATTGAGTCCAGGGCGTCGAAGACCCGCCGTACCGCGGGAATTTGCGAACTGCGATCGCGCCAGCGTTTCACTAAACGACGCAGCTTGGGGGAAGCCAGCCAGGCGACCAGAAAGGCCGCTGCGATCAGCAGGATCTGTATCAGGTTCGAAGGAATCAGCACCTCTTCGAACCACCACAACTCCAAGTTATCCAGCAACATGCCCCAGTTGGACAGGTCAAGCCAGCCTTTCATCCATCATCCCTCGAGATTGCCATCAAAGATATGCATTACAGGATCATTTGTGTCGACGTAAGGACAAGACTAACGGAGTCACAAAAATGTCACAATGCTCTGTTTGATGCTGCAAGCCTCGCTGTTTCGCATCATGCCATAATACAATCTTGAATACCGGAACAGGTGAGTTTTTGCATGCTGCACAATGCATTCCCAGCCGTATGATACACCTGGTAGATGGTCGAATATGGCTTGGACAGCGCCTTGCCTGGCTTCATTGGGGAGCCAGGGCTGGGCAACCGCATTGTGTCAGCGGAAGCTAAGATGAGGAATAGTTTATTGGCCTTTGTTGGCAGCATTGCTTGTCTGTGCTGCGGGGCGGGCGATTGCCGACTGGAGATTGAATGCGCCATTCGCTGTAAACCCGGATGACAGGGCGCTTATCAGTCAATCGGTGTGTGGTAAAGGCGGGTTCGAGATGGCTGAAGAAGGGTTGAGGTGCAAAATCTGCCCGGCGTATACCCAGGCCCGGTTTTCGGGTCAACGATTGCATGCCCTGGGTGGCCAAAGATGAACGTAACCTGTTGATATGCAATGAAACCGACACGGCCCAGGGAGAGGTCATCGGGCATATCTAGGTAGTGGAGATCACGCGGCGGGAAATCACCCGCTGGCGTTTGCTGCGCTGAGATGACAATACGGCTGCTGATGCACCTGAGCTTGTATCGATAGTGCCTGCCGGGATGCGTCGAGTGGAACTGCATGATAGACAGCCTGGGCTGCGAATCAAATTGAAAATCCACGAAATGACCCGTGAGTCCTTTGACAAGGGTCAGCTGCCGAAAACTAAGTCCGTCAACCTGGTGTTCATGAACAAGGGTCAACGGTTTTTCGCAGTGAAGAAGACCCAGGGCCAACTCAACGAGATCAGCGCCATGATTCGAAAGATGCTGCAATAGAAAGAAACCCCAACACGGCTTGAGGCAAAGACGATGACAACCGAGAATGGCCTGATCAATGCAGTGCTGTTGGATGGTCAAGGTGGAGGCAAACACCTTGACTGGTCCGCAGTGCATAGTTGGAGACCGGAGCAGGGTATGCTTTGGGTGCATCTGAACTTCACCGATGAGGGAGCGGAACGCTGGTTGCAGGATCAGAGTGGACTGGATCCATTGGTCTCTGAAGCCCTGCTCGCGGACGAAACGCGTCCTCGCTGTGCAGCCATTGCCGATGGACTGTTGATCAGCCTGCGCGGCGTTAACAGTAACCCTGGTGCCGACCCCGAAGATATGGTTTCCTTACGCCTGTTCTGTACCGAACAGCGAGTGGTGAGCACACGGCGCCGGCGCCTGCTGACCATCCCGGATCTGCTGAAGGCCCTTGAAAAGGGTGAGGGTCCCCGCAGTGCTGGGGAGCTGACCGCCATGCTGGCTGATCGTCTGGTCGAACGCATGACCGATGTCATCGGTGAATTGGATGAGCGACTCGATGACCTGGAGGAAAAGATCATCGACAACGCCGGGCAGGAGACTCGAGGTGAGTTGCTCGAGCTACGCCGTGAGGTCATCAAGCTGCGGCGTTATCTGGCGCCTCAGCGCGAGGCTATGAATCGCCTGCAAGGGGAAAAGGTTAGCTGGTTGTCCGAACAAGATCGTCTGCTGGTCCGCGAGACCTATGACAAGATCACCCGGTATGTGGAGGATCTGGATTCTGCCAGAGACCGGGCCGGCGTCACCCATGAAGAACTCTCCAGCCGGCTGGCCGAGCAGATGAACAACCGCATGTATGTGCTTTCTCTGATCGCCGGGTTGTTCCTGCCACTGGGATTTCTAACCGGGCTGCTGGGCATCAATGTCGGCGGCATTCCCTTGGCGGAAAATCCTTCGGGCTTCATTGGGGTGGTGCTGTTCCTGCTCGTGTTGGTACTGGTGCAGATCCTGGTGTTCCGCCACAAACGCTGGTTTTAGACTCACCCAAAGGACTTCCTGGCATGCCGGACAAAGCTCACAGACTCATGACCTGGCATAAAGTTGTTTGCTAATCTGAGGCCTGCCTGAGCGAATGAAATAAACTGCAATGCGATTCGAAAAAACCGCGGATCTGGTATCCAGACACAAGCATGTCCTGTGGAGCAGGTTCGCCCTTCGGGCCTCGGTCGTCTCGATCGCCATCGCCATCGGGGCCTTGTTCTTTCGCAACCTGGATCTGGTTCCCGACCTCTCCTATGTGAATGTGAAGATCCTTTCCGGTTCTCCCGAGGGTCAATATCACTCCATGATCGAACGTCTGGTGACTGCCGCCACTGATGAGCAAGCTCAAATCAGCAATCTGCCCACGCGGGGCTCCCGTGAAAACCTCGACCGTTTACTGGCAGCGCAGGAAAACTGCGAGGTGCAGCTGGGGCTGGTGCAGGACGGCTTTAACCGCGCGACCTACCAGGGCTTGGAGCTGATCGGACGGGTCGGCCGGAGCGAGGCGCTCATCTTGTTGGGCCGCAACGGAGACAGCATCCAACGCCTGGTCGATCTGCAGGGTTTGAAAGTCGGTGTCGGACCCGAACGCAGCGGCAGCGCATTTCTGGCCGAACGCCTGATAAGTGCCGCCGACTTGGCGGGTCTACAAATCATCTTGGAACACCATCCGCTCAAGCTACAGGTCGAACTGGCGGCAACGGGAGCGCTGGACCTGGCGTTGTTTATCATGGATGAGGATGCCGCGCTGATCGGTGAGGCGGTGCGTAAGCAGGGTCTGCAAATTGTCGGTCTGGAGCATACCGAAGCCTTGGCGCGGCGTTTTCCATTCGTCAGCTATGGCAGCCTTGCCGCCGGTCAGTTCGATCCGGTCCGCGTACTACCGCCGGTAGCTAAACCGATTCTGCGTCTGGACACCCTGTTGCTCAGCAATGGCTGCGCGGCGCATTCCGACATCGTGGGACTCATGACCTTGCTGGATCGGGCCTACCCCAATTTCATCGAGCGCAATCGAGCTGCGAAGACACCGTCGGGACTGGTGCTATCCGAGTCGGCGCGTGGTTTCTACGAGAATCAGGGGGCTGAATTCGCCGACGAGTATCTACCCTGGCTGGTCGACATCATGCCGCCGAGCAACTGGGTCTATACCATCATGGCGGTGAGCCTGTTTTTCAATCTGGGCGGTTTTCTGAACAATCAGCGTCTTGCCCTGATCGATATCAACCGGGTTGCATTGGAAAACGACATCACCTTACTTTTCGGTGATCGGGTCAGTAATGAGGAGATCCGCCAATACAAGCCTCAGGTGACGGGCCGGGAAATCGATAGGCAAGATCTGGACAGAATCATCGAGGCCTACAAACGCCACCTCAACAAATGCCGCCGGCAATCCTTGTCGGTTTTCTCACCGATGGGTGAGGAGATGGGCTACCGTGACCAGGAGATCATCATGACGGCAACTCTGGATGCCTTGCGTGATCTCAGGGAACGGCTCGAGCAAGAGGCAAGAACTTAGTTAAAACCGGTTCATAGAGAGTCTGACAATCATGCAAA
>JASJBU010000256.1 GCA_030066355.1 Gammaproteobacteria bacterium
GCTTGACGTTCGGTGACATTGTCAGGGATCACCAGCGCCCTTTGAACAGCGAGTTGATCGGGCCTTTGAGTTAGATAACGGGTGTGAGAGCGGAGATGGTATCTGCGGGGATGCTCGACATTCCGACTGGTGATCAGTTGGAAATCCGAGGTCATTCCAGCCCCCGGCGGAGCCTGTGCCGGGAGATCCAGGCTGAATAACCACTTTTTAAAGTGAGCTTCCAGCTGGATTTCGTAGTCATAGCTGTTCCCGACACTCGTCAATTGCGGCGACCGCTTGCGGGGAGTGAGCCTGCTTTGGTTAAACCAATCCATTCCATTCGTATCCCATATCACAAGGCCACGCCAGTAGCGTTTTTCGGGCGGTGGCAATGGACCCGAGAAGGTTGCCCTGAAGGCGATGTCTGGTGATTGGATCAATCGGCTGATGCTGCCAGGGGAGACCCGATCGTCCAATCCAGTGAGGCCACTGCCCTGCCCCAGATCTAAACTCCACAGCGGTTGACTGATCCGCGGAAAGAGTAGAAAGAGTATGGCGGCTATGGGGATGGCCTGAAGTGAAATGGTCAAAGTGGTTTTCAGCGGTTCCGAGAACTGTCTGGATGGCTCGTGCCGATTGATTTCCAGTAATAGCGTGGTGATGCCAATGATCGTACAGAGCAGATACAGTGTGAGCAGAAATGACTCACTGAACAGAAACTGTGTGACGACGACAAAATAACTCATGAAGCAAACCACATAGATATCGCGGGGTTTACGTAACTCCATCAGTTTCAGGGTCAGCATGATGGTGAGCAGTGACACACCGGCTTCCCGCCCCATCAGGGTTTGGTGTTCACTGTAGACCATAAAGACACCCAGCAGGGTCAACAGCCCAAGAGAGACCCGGCCGGGGGATAAGCGGCTTTTCGACAGGCTAATGTAGCGCCAGATAGCCAGAACGATGAAGAACAGGTTCAGCTTCCAGGGTAGATGCAGAGTATGTGGTAGGCTTGCCATGATCGCCAGAATAAGCACCAGGCGCTGGATTTCTGGTTTCATCCTGTTCGGCAAGCCGTTCATGCGGAGACCGTGAATCTGGCCAGACTGGCCAGGCAGCGCTGCTTGTGGGCCTCGTCGCTACCGGTTGGAATAGTCAGGCCGGGTAGTTTCAGTCTGTAGGCGTGTTGGCGTTCATGGGCCTGCAGAATGTAGCGGCAGAGCATACTCAAGCGGACTTCGGGATCGGGATCGTCGAGTAGATCCCAATCGAGACTGATCTGCTCGCTGCGGTCGCCACCGAAGAGTTTGGTGTGTAGACCCCGTTCACGGGCCATGGTCTTCCAATCGATGTGTCTGGGTGAATCACCATACCTGAAGCTGCGTAAACCGACAAAATCATCCGCACCCACGCCCTTGTCGCCTTCATCACTGGAACGGTACGTCACCTCACTGGGGGGTTCCCCTCGATCCGCAGGTTTGGGGTAGACCAGACAGCACATCTTGGGTTGTGCGTAGGTCCATGCATGGAAGAGACCGAATGGGTAGCGAGAGTGAATACTTACATTACGAAGTTTCAAGTCTCCCCGGGTCCGCGCTGGATAGGCTAGGACCAGCGTTGAATCAGCTTCTCCCGGCAGATCACAGGCCGCACTGCCACCACCCTCGGCACTGATAAGAATACCGAAGCGGGGCAGTCCGGAGGGGTTTCTTAGATGCACTGTGAAGCCGGCCTCCTGACCGGCGAATACCGGTGTAGCCTGCCCGGGATAGAGACACAATCCCAACAGGTTTCGCCAGGTATGCAGGATGCTCGTGAGCCAGATTCCGCCGAGAAAGAAGGTTACGAGATATCCCAGGTTACTGGCGTAATTAACTGAACCGATCAGCATTAACAAGAGCACCAGCGCCAGGGTCAAACCTTGCTTGGTCGGGAGGATGTAGATGCTCCGGGCGCTGATTCGATAATAGCCGCCAGGAGCGGGTTTCGCACTGCGTCGTAAGGATTTCAACCACTGCCAAATGGCTTGACGTTTCATCTCAGGGAACCGGAACTCCCTCGAGGAGCTCCTCTAACAGCAGTGTCTGATGGCGCTGATCGGAATCGGTCAAAGGTAGCAGGCGATGACCGACTGTGGCGGGTAAGATGGCTTGCAGGTCTTCTGGCAGCACTTCTTGACGATTTTCCAACAGGGCCCAGGCCTTCGCGCTTTGCAGCAGTGCGAGCCCCGCCCTGGGAGAGAGGCCATGTCGATAGTTGGGTGAATCTCTGGTAAAACCGATCACATCCTGGCAGTAGTCGAGCAATGCATCGGAAACGAAGATCCGGCTGACCTGTTGCTGCAATAGACCCAGTTGATCGGGAGACAGCACGGCCTCTTGTTGATCGATCATCTGCCGTCTGTCTTCGCCCATGAGTAGCTCACGCTCCGCCTGTCTGTCCGGGTAACCGATATGTACGCGCATCAGAAAACGGTCGAGTTGAGATTCCGGCAGAGGGAAGGTGCCTACCTGGTGGCTGGGATTCTGGGTGGCAATGACAAAGAAGGGTTCGGGTAGTGGTCGGGTCTCTCCGTCGCTGGTGACCTGGCCTTCTTCCATCGCCTCGAGCAGGGCACTTTGTGCCTTGGGTGTTGCACGGTTGATCTCATCTGCCAGGACGAGTTGAGCAAACACGGGGCCTTGGTGGAAGCGAAACACCTGCTTGTCCCGATCATAGACGGAAACGCCGAGAATGTCTGAGGGCAAGAGATCACTGGTGAATTGGATGCGCTGATAATTCAGGCCGAAGAGTTTGGCCAGGGTATGCGCCAAGGTGGTTTTACCGACCCCCGGCAGATCCTCGATCAGCAGATGCCCTCGAGCCAGCATGCAGGCGATGGAGAGGCGGATTACCCGTTCCTTACCCAACAGAATGTTACTTGCGATGTTGATAACCCGATCCAGTGCAGATGCCATACCCTAACCTCTGTGACGGTTTTGCAGCATATCGGCTAGAATAGCCTTTTTTCCAATCTTACCGGTCGACAGATGTTTTATACCCATGCGTATGACGTGATTGTGGTGGGCGGTGGCCACGCAGGCACAGAGGCGGCACTGGCCAGCGCACGCATGGGGGCGAAGACCCTGCTGTTATCGCACAATATCGAAACCCTGGGTCAGATGAGTTGTAATCCGGCGATCGGCGGTATCGGTAAAGGGCATCTGGTGAAGGAGATCGATGCCTTGGGCGGTATCATGGCCCGGGCGGCGGATCTGGCGGGTATCCAGTTTCGCACCCTCAATTCACGCAAGGGGCCTGCCGTGCGCGCCACACGCGCCCAGGCGGACCGGGTGCTTTACAAAGCGGCGGTGCGGCATGCCTTAGAAAATCAGCCGAATCTGGAGCTTTTTCAGCAGGCGGTTGATGACCTGTTGGTCGAAGGAAATCGGGTGACGGGTGTGGTAACGCAGATGGGCCTGATGTTTCAGGCCAGAACCGTGGTTTTGACGGTAGGCACCTTTCTGGGTGGACGTATCCACATCGGCCTAGCCAATCATGCAGGGGGGCGAGCCGGTGATCCTCCTTCGAATGCCCTCTCCCGCCGCCTGCGGGAGTTGCCGTTCGGCGTGGAACGCTTGAAGACCGGCACCCCGCCACGCATCGACGGCCGCACCATCGACTATTCACAACTGGAGGCCCAGCCGGGGGATCGACCAACCCCGGTGTTCTCCTATCTGGGAAGCGTTGAACAGCATCCCAGACAGGTCGACTGCCACATCACACATACCAATCCGCAGACCCATGAGATCATTCGTGGGGGAATGTCCCGTTCGCCCATGTATACCGGTGTGATAGAAGGGGTCGGTCCCCGATACTGCCCCTCCATCGAGGATAAGATCGTCCGCTTTGCCGACAAAACATCCCATCAGATCTTTATCGAACCTGAAGGACTGGAGACCCATGAGGTCTATCCCAACGGTATTTCCACCAGCCTGCCCTTCGATGTTCAGCTGGAGCTGGTGCGTTCCATGCGTGGCTTCGCAATGGCCCACATCACCCGGCCGGGCTATGCCATCGAGTATGACTTCTTCGATCCCCGGGAGTTAAAGGCCTCCCTGGAGACCAAACATATCCAAGGTCTGTTCTTCGCCGGGCAGATCAACGGTACGACAGGTTACGAGGAGGCGGCGGCTCAGGGTTTGTTGGCGGGACTCAATGCGGCGCGTCAGAGCCGAGATGAAACGGCCTGGTGCCCAAGACGGGATGAGGCCTATCTGGGAGTGATGGTGGATGACCTGATCAGTCGCGGAACCCTCGAACCCTATCGTATGTTCACCAGCCGAGCCGAGTATCGTCTGCTGTTACGCGAGGATAATGCGGATCTACGTCTCACCGAGACAGGTCGACAGCTGGGACTGGTGAATGATGAGCGCTGGCGATTTTTCGAGCAGAAGAGAGAGGCCATTGTTCGGGAACAACAGCGTCTGCACGATCTCTGGGTGCGCCCTGAGGACATCTCTCCTGAAACCTCGGTGAGGTTGTTGGGTGCACCACTGAACCGGGAAATGCGGGCCTTGAAATTGTTGGCGCGGCCCAATGTGGGCTACCGGAAGTTGATGGAACTGCATAAGCTCGGACCGGGCGAGACTGACTTTCAGGTCATCGAGCAGCTCGAGGTTCAGGCGAAATACGCCGGTTACATCGATCGCCAGCAGGATGAGATAGAACGTCAGCAGGCCAATGAACAGGTCGTATTACCGGTTGATCTCGATTATGAGAATGTCCGGGGTCTCTCTTCTGAAGTCAAGGAAAAGTTTCAGCGTCACCAACCGGAGACTCTCGGCCAAGCCAGCCGCATTCCTGGTGTGACGCCAGCGGCGATTTCTCTATTGATGATCCACCTGAAAAAGCTCTCGGCTTGATGTCCAAGGCGACTGTGAGCCCATCTTGGTTCAAGAGGCTAGAGGCGGGTTTGAAGCTCCTGGAATTAGCGGTGCCCGACACCCTATGTGAGCGCTTACTCACGTTTTTGGCCCTGTTAGTGAGGTGGAACCAGACATATAATCTGACCGCCATAAAGGATCCTTTGGAGATGGTGGACCGCCATCTCATCGACAGTCTGTCGATCTTGGGCCATGTTCAGGGCAAACAGATTCTGGATGTGGGTACCGGACCCGGTTTTCCCGGCATCCCCCTGGCGATGGCCATGCCCGAGCGCCGTTTTCTGTTACTCGACAGTAACCTCAAAAAGATCCGTTTCGTTCGCCAGGCGGTGTTGGAACTGGGCCTGGAGAACGTCGAGCCGGTACTTGCGCGGGTCGAGGAATATCATCCTGATATGCCTATCGACTGCCTGATCTCACGGGCATTGGCGTCCCTCCCGAAGTTACTGAGCCTGACAGAGTCGATACGTGTTGCAAACACCCGGGTGCTGGCGATGAAAGGTACGGTGCCGCGGGATGAGATCGAAGCGCTCGCAGTCGATTATGAGATTGAAACGCATACCTTGAGGGTACCCAGCAGTCTGGGGGAAAGGCATCTCATTATGATATCCCAACGCGACTGAGGTCCTGCGGATGAGACCTGTCCGCTAAAACTTCTGGGCTCAGGGTGTACCACTCTGTGAATCCTGCAGCTATTATAGATCGTTGACTACCATTTCCAGTGAATTCCGCATGGGCCATATCATCTCAATCGCCAACCAGAAGGGCGGCGTCGGCAAGACCACGACGACCGTCAATCTGGCCGCCTCCCTGGCGGCCATGAAAAAGAAGATCCTGATGGTCGATCTCGATCCCCAGGGTAACGCCAGTATGGGGGCGGGAATTGACAAGCACAATCTGCAACTTTCGAGTTGTGACGTATTATTGGGTGATGTACGCACCCAAGAGGCCGTACTCAGGGCACCGGAAGCCGGTTTCGATGTCTTACCGGCGAACTCTGACCTGACTGCCGCCGAAGTCGGACTGATGAACATCCCGATGCGTGAGAAACGTCTCAGTCTGGCCCTTTCATCGAGCAGAGAACACTACGACTTTATCCTGGTAGACTGCCCCCCTTCCCTCAACATGTTGACCTTGAATGCTCTGGTCGCGGCGGATGGCGTCCTGATACCGATCCAAACCGAATACTATGCCCTGGAAGGTCTCTCCGCTCTGATGAACACGGTGAATCAGATTCAGTCTCACTTGAATCCCGGTCTGGTGATCGAGGGTTTTCTGCGTACCATGCATGATCCACGCAACAACCTGGCGATTGATGTCTCCACCCAGCTGATCTCCCATTTCAAGGAAGGGGTGTTTAATACCATTATCCCGAGAAACGTCAGGGTCGCCGAGGCGCCAAGTCATGGCAAACCCATTTTGCTGTATGATAAATCGTCACGCGGGGCGACAGCCTATCTGGCCCTGGCCAGTGAATTGATGCGGAGACACCGCATGCGTAATTCAGAACTGAAACAGGCATAACGGACAAGACATATGGCGGCAAAAAAGCGTGGTCTCGGTCGGGGGCTCGATGCCCTGCTCGGCGGTATCAATCAAGAAACGGAAACCGCAGCAGGGTCTGTCGCGGCTGACAATTCCAATCTGACCCGGCTCCCGGTAGATCTGATACAACGAGGTCGTTATCAGCCCAGGCGTGAATTCGATGCAGACAGTCTACGGGAGTTGGCGGATTCGATCGCCGCACAGGGGGTGATTCAACCGATCGTGGTACGCCCGGTGGAGAATGACCGTTACGAGTTGATAGCCGGTGAACGCCGCTGGCGCGCTTCCCAGCAGGCGGGTCTGGATGAAATCCCGGTGGTGATCAAGGAGGTCACGGAAGAGGCCGCCATGGCCATGGGCCTGATTGAGAATATCCAGCGTGAGGACCTCAATCCCCTGGAGGAGGCCAATGCCCTGAGTCGTTTGCTGTTGGAGTTCGAGCTGACTCACCAGGCAGTCGCCAAGGCGGTCGGCAAGTCGCGTACCACCGTGACCAATCTGCTTCGACTCTTGGAGCTCAACGAAGACGTCAAGGGTCTGGTCGAGACCGGGAAACTGGAGATGGGGCACGCCCGTTCCCTGTTGGGGCTGAAGGGCGAAAAGCAGAGTGAAGCGGCGGCCAAAGTGGTCTCTCAGGGGCTCTCCGTGCGGGAGACCGAACGCCTGGTGCGGCGGTTGCAGGGTCAGGAAGAGAATCCTCCGAAGACGCAGACAATCGTGGATGAGGATCCGGATATCAAACGTCTCTTGAGTGACTTGACGGACCGGCTCGGAGCCAAGGTCAATCTGCAGCAAGGTGTCAAGGGCAAAGGCAAACTGGTTATCAGTTATAACAGTTTGGACGAGCTCGAAGGTATCCTCGACCATATAAAATAGTTGCTCTAAAGCAAGATTTATTAACCCATCCTTTGACCTTATATCGCGTAACCCTTATACTCCTCGAGGCTTGCGGGTAAGAGCCTTAAAGGGGACTCGGGACTGTGATGCAGCTTACCGGAAGCAGCCAGATTCGCCACGTCATCTGGACCCAGTTTGGTGTGACGATTTGCATTGCTCTGGGGTTGTCTATCATCGACCTGATGCATGCCTGGTCCGGTTTGCTGGGTGGACTGATTTCCGCAACGGTCAACAGTCTTGTGGCGTACAAGGTCTTCGTCCCCTATCGTGCTCAGAATACGGCTGAGGTGCTTGGGCGGATGCTCGGCGCTGAAGTGCAGAAGCTTCTGCTCACCGGAGTTTTGTTTGCACTGGTGTTTGTCGCCGTACACCCCTTGAGTGTCGGCACCCTGTTTGGAGCCTACCTGTTTGTTCAGGTCGTGGTTCCCATCATAGTGTTAATGACTGAAGATCGACTGAAGACCAGGTACTAGCAAAAATGGCAGGCGATACTCTGACATCAGGTGAATACATCAAGCACCACCTGACCAATCTGACATTCGGCGAGATCGATGGCACTTGGCGATTTGCCCACGATGCGGCTGAGGCCAAGGCCATGGGCTTCTGGGCAATCCATGTGGATACCATGTTCTGGTCGATCCTGTTGGGTATAGTCTTCCTCTATCTATTTAAAAAGGCTGGGCAGGCGGCAACCAGTGGTGTGCCCGGCAGCTTGCAGAATTTCGCCGAATGGATCGTAGAGTTTATCGATACCAGTGTGCGAGGCTCCTTTACCGGCAAGAACGCCCTGGTCGCTCCTCTGGCGCTGACCATCTTCGTCTGGATCTTCCTGCAGAATCTGATGGATCTGGTACCCGTTGACCTGATCCCTTTCTTGAGTAGCCTGGTCGGTATCCATTTTATGAAGGTGGTGCCATCCACCGACCCGAACGGCACCTTCGGCATGGCCATCGGCGTATTCATCCTGGTCCTCTATTACAGTATCAAAATCAAAGGGGTGGGCGGATTCATCGGCGAACTGACCCTGCAGCCCTTCTCAGCGAAGAATCCGTTGATTATCGCACTGTTCATCCCGATCAATTTTCTGCTTGAATTCGTCAGTCTGGTGGCCAAGCCCATTTCACTCGCCCTGCGACTGTTCGGTAACATGTACGCTGGTGAGATGATCTTTATTTTGATTGCCATCATGTACAACGGTGGTCTCGTATTGGGACTGTTCGGCGGGACCTTACAGTTGGGTTGGGCGATCTTTCATATCCTCATCATC
>JASJBU010000257.1 GCA_030066355.1 Gammaproteobacteria bacterium
ATCAAGATCCTCGACACCACCCTGCGGGACGGTGAGCAGACCCAGGGGGTGTCCTTCTCTCCCGCTGAGAAGCTCAACATCGCCAAGGCGTTGCTCGAGCAGCTCAGGGTGGACCGCATCGAAGTAGCCTCTGCGCGGGTCTCCGAGGGCGAACAGGAAGCAGTGGCGAATATCGTCGAATGGGCGGATACCAAGGGCCTGGCGGAGCGGGTGGAGGTGCTGGGCTTCGTCGACTACAAACGCAGCGTAGACTGGATCACCGAGGCAGGAGGCCGGGTGATCAACCTGCTGGCCAAGGGCAGCGAGAAACACTGCCGGAATCAGCTCAGGCGTACCCTGGCGCAGCATGCGGGTGATATCCGCAAGACCATCAACTATGCCCACAAACAGGGGCTCGCGGTCAATCTGTATCTGGAGGACTGGTCCAACGGCTACCGAGACAAGCCCGATTACGTCTATGAACTGATGTCCCGCCTGCAGGACTTGGAGATCCAACACTTCATGCTGCCCGACACCCTGGGGGTGATGGGTCCTGACGAAGTGTATGCCAGCCTCATCGACATGCAGGAACGCTTCCCGAACTGCCAATTCGACTTTCACCCACACAACGACTACGGCCTGGGCACCGCGAATGCCATGGCTGCGGCCAAAGCCGGGGCCGCCTGTATCCACTGCACCATCAACTGCCTGGGGGAACGGGCCGGCAATGCCTCCCTGGCCCAGGTGGTGGTCAACCTGAAAGACCGCATGGGACTCGACATCTCGGTGGATGAATCCCACCTGGTACGTCTGAGCCGTATGGTGGAGAACTTCTCCGGTAAGCGCAACGCGGAGAACGCCCCGATCGTCGGCGAGGATGTCTTCACCCAGACCAGCGGCATCCACGCGGACGGAGACAAGAAAGGCGGGCTCTACCAGACCGCACTCAGCCCGGAACGGTTCTCGCGTCGCCGCAGCTATGCCCTGGGCAAAATGAGCGGTAAGGCCTCGGTGTTGAAGAATCTGGAACGGCTGGACATCTCACTCTCCGACGAGAATCTGGAGAAGGTCCTGAAACGGGTGGTGGAATTCGGCGACTCGAAGAAGAGCATTACCTCGGAAGATCTGCCATTCATCATCGCCGAGGTGCTGGAGAGCAAGGACTATAACTACATCGAATTGCTGAATTGCTCAATCACCTCCGGCCTACAGCTGGAATCCACCGCCAGCATTCGCATTCGCATCGGTGAGGCCGAGGAGATCTCCGCCGGAATCGGCAATGGCGGTTTCGACGCCTTCATGAACGCCATCGGTAAGGTGCTCAAGCGATACGAAATTCCCCTGCCCCGCCTGGCGGACTACGAGGTACGCATTCCCAAGGGCGGCAAGACCGACGCCCTGACCGAGGCGCGCATCACCTGGGCGGGTGAGCGGGGCAATTTCAAGACCCGCGGAGTCCATTCCAACCAGGTCTTTGCGGCGATGAATGCGACTATCCGCATGCTTAACATGCAGATCCACACCCGCAAAGACCTCCCGGATTGAGGCCTGACGAGCGACGCAGGTACAGACCCTAGACGTTGACCTCCAGCCAAAAGATCAAGGAGGCTGTCATCACCAGCGACATGCTGGAGAGGAAATTTCTGATTCTTAGAAACGCACTTCGACTCATTCGGGCAAGACTAAATCTTTGATTTGACATGTCCCTCTCTCCTGTCCACTTGATGGATCAATAACCCAGTGAATCGCTATGTATTGTGATTTCAGTCTAGGAACGGACTGCCGGGATCGCAAGATGACAAAGATGCAAGGTATGTGTGGATTAAGAAATCACGGTTGATCTTGCCAAAATATTCTCAATCTCATCCTTAGGATATTCTTCTATCTTATTGATTTTTATTATAACTGGTAATGATGGATTGGATTGTCTCTTACGGCGCCAGAGACCTGGCAGTTGCATCGACTGGTTCAGGGCTGTGACTTTGTGATCCCCTCCGTAACGCTCCGCGAGCCTGCGTTGGAGAACCGCGAAGCTGGATAGAGGCAAGTCTTTCACCCGCCAGTAGTGGTGATAATGGCCGGCCGAAGTCTGCACCTGGATATGCGGCAGGAGCGGAAAACGATCCATCCTCCCGGGTGGGCGGTCATCATCCAGAAACAGGGCCCGGACCTGTTCGATATCGCCGATCTCCCTGCCCCGACCATTTGTGCGATTGATGGTGACGCTGACCGCCGCCCCCCGGTGGTTGAGTTCGATCAATGCATTCCAGCAAGCCTCCAGTTCGTCATGGACGGCCCGTTCCAGCGGGTCACAACCTGGTCGGCGGGTATAGGGGGTGTCGGAAAAGGTTCGAAAGGAAAACCCTGCCGCCAGCGGATCGAGTGCGCGCAGAAAACGTGCCGCCTGGGCATAATCGGCTTCCAGCGCCCGTCCCTGCCGGGAAATCCAGTCTGCGACATGGGTGACGCAGGGGTCGGGCTGATACCTCACGCGGCGGATTTTTCGTAGAAGGCATAGGCGCCGTAGCCCACCACCTGGTCCCTGGAACCCGCTGTGTCACCGGAATTGCGCAGGTCGATCAGCTCCCCCTCCAATCCTTCTCGCTTGGCCAGATTCAGCAGTCCCTGCACCGGAATACGCCCGCAGGCGTCTTCATAGCCGATGGCCTCGGGATGCAGTGCAACGATGGCCTCCGAGGTGCTGCGATCCATTTGTTGCGCGGTGAGATAGTCATGGTAGTGACTGAGATCAGAACTGATGACGATCAGGGTCTCGGGTCCGCCCCACAGCCGTCGCAGAACCGCCGCCACCTCTTCACCCGTGGCATCTCCGACCACCAACGGTACCAGTTTGAATGCCTCCAGCACCAATTGCAGGAAGGGTAGCTGGACCTCCAGAGAGTGTTCACTGGCATGAGCGGCCGGCAAGAGCTGCAACTGGGGCAAGCCGTGGAGCAGGTCTGCAGCTGCATGATCGATGGGGACTTCACCCAGCGGGGTGCGGAAGACGTCCGCATCACTCGTTGCCAGGCCGCGAAACGGCACCCGATGGGAGGGTCCCAGCAGTACCACCCGTTTGATCTGTTTACGCCCTGCATGGAGCCGCGCGTAGGCACTGGCGGCGATCGGACCGGAGTAGATGAAACCTGCATGTGGAGAGATGATCGCCTTGGGCAGAGTCCCTTGAGGCTCTGCTTGCGCCAGAAACGCCTCGACCATCTCCCGCAACTCGGTCGGGTCAGCAGGATAGAACATTCCTGCAACTGCGGGTTGCCTTGTGGTCGCCATACCTGCCTCCTGATGCTCTCGGTGCTCTGCAGACCCAGCGAAGCTGCGTGAGCCACGCTCATCTTCTGCTTGGATCGATCGCTACGATAATTATAGGCCCCAATATGCACTGATTGGCAAACCCTGCAAAGCGCCAGGGACAAACAAGCCCATGATGCGTGGCATTTGCGAGTCATCGCTGGATCCAACCAACCGCGGATCGAAGCGGTGCCAATCGCTCTACTCCAACCTGCCGATCCAGCCCTGTAGAAGTCATTCATCCAGCACCTCGGCGTCCGATCGCAGATCCTCGGCGATCTCACCGATCTTGGCGCCTGCTGCACAGTTATCCAGAAGATCCAGGATACCGGCATCGGTGACCTGTATCCGCGCCCGGCCGTCACGCCGTTCGGCCACCAGGCACCAGTCGTCCGGGTCGACCCGCATCGCCGGCGGCGCTTTGACCGTTAGGTGGGCCTGCCAGAGGTCAGGTACCGGCCGTGCCGTGCGTAACCAGGCGAGACTTCGACTGGGACGGGGTCTGAACCGATGGGCATTGGCCGTCTGCAGACCAGCGAGATTCAGGGGCTGATCATCTGCCTGGCACTTGACCCAGTGACATAGCCACTCCAGGCGAGCCAGATCGGCCAGCCAGGGTAGCCGGGCAAAAGCCGCCAGGGTCGCCAGGACCTCATCGAGCAGTTCGGCGAAGCCCGCGCCGAACCGATTCAGATTCGGGTGGCTCGAGGGATGGCATCTGACGAACTCCCGTGCCAGGCCGCGAAAACACGCTTTACCGACCAGGCGCTGACAGACCGGATAGACCGCTTCCAGGGCCAGTTGGCGGGTACCCAGACTGTTACTGCGGTAGATCGCCACTGCGTCGGCGCCACCGTCCACAGAAACCGCAGACAAACCCCAAGCTGCAACTGTCTCGCCTGCTCCACCCGTCTCGATGGCGATGCTCAGGGATTGTTGCCAGGCAGACAGGCCGCTCACACTGCCATCTCTCGTGTTGTCGCGACGAAAGATGCCGCTCGGACAGCCCCATCCAGCAAGACCTCGAGGGGCGGAATCTGCTTGACCCATTCGATCAGGACGGGGGTATCGGGCAGTCGGGCCATGGCCTGGGCAAACAGCTGCCAAACCGGTTCACTCACCCGGTTGTTGTGCGCGTCGACCAGATAGCACCCGTGATCTGCATAGCCCGCCAGATGGATCTCGCGAACCCGTTGCAGGGGGATGTCCTGCGAGGCCTGGCTCGCATCGTCACCGACGATTGATCTGATTCACATAGAGGTTGTTGAGATCCAGCGACAGTCCACGATCGGCTTCTTCCGACACCGCAGCGATCAATTCAGCCTCAGGCAACGGGGCATCGGCCTTGATAGAGGCGGAGACATTCTCCACCTGCAGCCGGCAACCGAGAAAATCCTGGACCTGTCGGATCCGCTCGGCCAAATAGCTGACGGCCTCGTCCGTGTAGGGCAAGGGCAGCAGATCGTGCTAGTGGCGGCCTTGGTATTGGGTAAAACTGAGATGATCGGATATCCAAACGGGCGCCACTTCCCCCGCAACCCTGCGGATAGCACCAAGGTAGTCGAAATTCAGCGGGTCCACCCCGCCCAGGTTCATACCTACACAGTGCAGGTTGAGTGGGTAACGCTCGCGGAGGCTCGCCAATCGGACCCGGGTGATGCCTCCTGGAGCCAGAAAATTGTCCGCCAGCAACTCCAGCCAGGGCACCGCTTGAAACCCAGACATGAGCTGTTTGAAATGAGGATCACGCAGGCCGATGCCGATACCCGACACCGGCCCAGCTTCCCCGCTGGAGTATGTCGTTGCCATCCAGGGCTACTTGGCCGGTTTGAGACCGACGGCCACCCCTCCGGTGATCTTGTCGCAGGTCCCGGCAGGCACATAGATCCACTCCTGTGGTGAATTATCCACGCTCGCCATGCCTGAGCAGGCGTGCTTCTGGTCCAATGATCCGCAATCATTCCTGCCGGCCAAGGATACTCCTGCACATTTTTCCCATTTTTTGGGAGTGTCCGGGACTGCCTGGGCCGTATTCGCGGCCAGGGCTGCACCGGCGGCCAGCATTGCGGTCAGGGCCAACTTCGTGCGCGCTGATTGACTCATAGTCTCGTTCCTCTGATTTAATGGTTTGTATGTGAAAGACGCAGCAAGCAACGCTTGCGCTCTAAGGATTCAACCAACCCGTCAGGCAAGTGGATTCAAACCAGGATGCTCGGTGTCTGTTTTGATCGGCTAACCGCGACCCTGGAAAAAAGACATCCGCGCTCGAACGGCTGATGGCCAGCGGGGCCGTGCCACAGCCCCCTGGGGTACAGACACAGAAGACGCGAATGACACGCCATCTGTCCCGCTACGGGGTATGTCGCGAACAGGCAGGGACAACACCACGCAGAGACGATCGGGCCCGACGGGAGATGCATGACGCTCGTCATGCACAGTTCACACCACCATCCCCGGCAGGCAACCCCGGACAAAGCGCCTGCTCAACCAGACGCCAGAAGAAAAGCACAGAGGATTGCGAGGATCGATCGAGGTTCAGGCCGTTTGATAGCGGGCCAGCCTGACCGGCTGCCGCCTGGCTCCCCAGCTGCCCGGCTCGGCCTCGAATACGCCGGCGCACACCGCACCGCAGGCCCGGCATTGCCCCGCCGCACTCAGGCGCCATTCGTTCAGCTCGTACCAGTCCCGCCCGATCAACAACGCACCGCAGTGGTGGCAATAGGTGCTGTCTCCTTGCGGATCATGCACATTGCCCACATACGCATAGTGAACTCCGTTCTCGAGGGCGATGCGCCGCGCCAGCCTGAGGGTAGCGGGCGGAGTGGGCGGATGATCGCGCATCTTCCAGTCGGGGTGAAAGGCGGAGAAATGCATCGGCACGTCAGGGCCTAATTCCTCGACCACCCATTGGGTCATAGTCTGCAACTCGCGCTCTGAGTCGTTCTCGCCGGGTATCAGCAGGGTGGTGAGCTCGAACCAGACCTCGGTCTCGTGTTTCAGGTATTTCAAGGTTTCCAACACCGGTTCTAGATGTGAACCGGTCAGTTTGTGATAGAAATCCTCGCTGAAGGCCTTCAGATCCACATTGGCCGCATCCATGTAGCGATAGAACTCGGCCCGCGGCTCAGCACAGACATAACCGGCAGTCACCGCGACCGATTTGATATCGAACTCCGCACAGGCCTGCGCCACGTCGATGGCATATTCATGAAAGATCACCGGGTCGTTGTAAGTGTAGGCGACGCTTCGACAATCGAGCTCCCTGGCCGCTCTGGCGATGGTCTCCGGCGAGGCCTGGTCCGCCAGGGTGTGCATCTCCCGGGACTTGCTGATGTCCCAGTTCTGGCAGAACTTGCAGCCGAGATTGCAGCCGGCGGTGCCGAAAGAGAGTACCGGGGTACCGGGCATAAAGTGATTGAGGGGCTTTTTTTCGATGGGATCGACACAAAATCCGCTGGACAGGCCGTAGGTATTCAGGACAACCGCGCCGTTATGGTTCTCCCGTACATAGCAGAATCCCTGCCTGCCCTCTTTGATGCGGCAATATCGGGGACAGAGGTCGCATTGCACACGGCCATCTTCGAGTTTGTGCCAATAGGTTGTCGGGAAGTGGGTCTTCATGCGATTGCATCCAGCAGGCGGTGCCTATGGTTAATTTTAGCAACTCTCAGCCTTTGAGTTGTCGTGCCGCGGCGATGACTGCCTGCCCCAGAGAGAGTCCGCCGTCGTTGGCCGGGAGCTGTTGATGGGTCAGCAATTGCATACCTGAATCCTGGATCCGGCCGACCACCCGTTCGAACAGGGTGCGATTCTGAAAGACCCCACCGGACAGGGCAATGGTATCGATGCGCCGCCTGGCGGCCAAGCGCAGGACGAGATCGACCAAGTTATCCGCCAGTCCGGCATGAAACCTGGCCGCGATCTGCGCCGAGGGCACTCCCTGTTGGAGATCAGTCAGAACCGCCAACCAGAGGGGCTGTGGATCGAGCATCAGGCCCCGGTCTGAGGGGACCAGCGCGAATGGATATCCCTCTGCAGCGTCTGGATCGGCATCCTGAGCGAGTGTTTCCAACTCGATAGCGGCCTGTCCTTCATAGCTGATCCGCTCCCGGCAAATCCCCAGCAGACCGGCCATGGCGTCGAACAAACGTCCACAGGAGCTGCACAGGGGTGTATTGAGGTGGCGCTCGATCATCCCGGTCAACAGCTCAAGCGGCTGGGCCTCAAGCCAGCGAATCGCCGGCAAATCGCCCCAACGAGACGTGACCTGTGACCATCCGAAGCAATTGTGCAACTGAGCGAAACTGTTGCGCCAGGGCTGCAGAATCGCTGCGGCACCACCTGGCAGAGGGACAGGGCGCAACAGTCCTATTCGCTCGAAACCCTGATAATCTGCGAGCAGGATTTCCCCGCCCCACACCGATCCATCAGGCCCATAACCGGTTCCGTCCAAAGCAACGCCCAACACCGGTCCGGATGCCAACGACCATTGATTGTCCGCCAGCACGCTTGCGATATGCGCATGATGGTGCTGGGTCTGCCAGAAATCCACCCCCAGTACCCGGGCCAGGTCACATCCGAACCGAGTGGTGCGATAGTTGGGATGCGAATCCCCCACCAAAAGCCTGGGATCGTGATCGTAGAGCTGTCGATAGAGGTCGAGGGTCTTCAGATAGTCCTTGAAGCTGGCCTCGTTCTCCAGGTCCCCCAGATGCTGGGAAAGAATCGCCTGCCCATCTTTCAGCAGACAAAAGGTGTTTTTCAGCTCTCCACCCAGGGCCAACAGGGGGGCTGAGCTCTCGAAACCCGCGGGTAATGCAATGGGTCTGGGCGCATAACCCCGAGCCCTGCGCAACAATCTGGGCGTCCCCCCCATCACCCTGACCACGGAATCGTCCACCCGGTTGACGATCGCCCGATCATGCACCAGAAAGGCATCCGCAATCTTACCCAGTCGTGAGGCAGCATCCTGATTATCGGTGCACTGGGGCTCCTCGCTCAGATTGCCGCTGGTCATCACCAATGGCGTCTCCCACTCAGCGAGCAACAACTGGTGCAAGGGAGAATAGGCCAGCATGAAGCCCAGGGAGGTTTGTCCCGGCGCGACGCCACTTGGCAGCGGCCTATCACCGCTCTGTTCGAGGAGCAGAATGGGAGCCGCCGGATCCTCTAAGCAGGCACTCTCCTGGTCGCTCATCTGGCAATACTGACGGATCACTCGCAGGTCCCGCGCCATCAGAGCGAAGGGTTTGTCGCTCCGCCGCTTGCGGCGTCGCAGGTCCG
>JASJBU010000035.1 GCA_030066355.1 Gammaproteobacteria bacterium
ATCCTCGTCGCCCTGCCCGGTCGTCAATCAATCTGTTGACTCTACGTTCCTGGTAATGAGGCAAAGATTTCACCGTCGGGTTCCCACTCCAGGGCGAATCCAAAGTACCGTCAGACACTGATACATAACGTGCAGTAAACCATGCAGAATCAGACCCAAGAAAGTGCCGACCTCCGCGAAGCCATCGCAGCGATCGACCTGGGATCAAACAGCTTCCATATGATCGTCGCCCGAGTTCAGAACGGACATTTGCAAATCATCGACAAGCTGCGGGAAATGGTGCGCCTGGGTGAGGGACTCAGCCCGGACAAGGACCTGGATCCCCTGGTTGCAGAACGCGCCCTGGCATGCCTGGAGCGGTTCGGTCAACGTCTCGGTACCTTGCCTGCCGAGAACGTCAGGGCGGTCGGAACCAACACCATGCGCCAGATCAAGACGACCGATGACTTTCAGGACAAGGCACAATCGGCACTGGGACATGCCATCGAGGTGATTGCCGGTCGGGAAGAGGCTCGCCTGATCTACCTGGGGGTAGCCCATGGTCTGGCCGCCGGTGATGCGCGTCGACTGGTGGTGGATATCGGTGGAGGCAGTACCGAACTGATCATCGGCAAGGGCTTCAGCCCTCTCCTCCGGGAAAGCCTGCACATGGGTTGTGTGAGCGTGAGCCGCG
Organism: Gammaproteobacteria bacterium; assembly: GCA_030066355.1. Classification (GTDB taxonomy): domain Bacteria; phylum Pseudomonadota; class Gammaproteobacteria; order Chromatiales; family Chromatiaceae; genus JASJBU01. The sequence continues at coordinate 674 of JASJBU010000035.1, forward strand.
GATTCTTTCGTGACGGAAAGCTCACCGCTAAGGCGATGAAGCAGGCCGAGATCGCCTGCGCCGTGCAGTTGCGCCCGGTGCGCGAGCAATACAAACTGGGCGATTGGCGCCAGGCCATCGGGAGTTCCGGCACGATCAAGGCGATTCGCAAGGTGGTGATCGAGCAGGGCTGGAGCGAAGCCGGCATAACCCGCGATTCCCTGGAGAAACTGGTCAAAGTGATGATCGCCGCAGGCTCTATGGAGAAACTCTCGCTTAAAGGCCTGACCGACGAACGCAAACCGGTCCTTCCCGGCGGTGTCGCGGTGCTGCTTGCGATCTTCAAAAATCTCGAGATCGAGCAGATGCAGGTGTCATATGAAGCACTGCGTGAGGGCCTGATTTATGACATGATCGGCCGCAGCCGGCATGAAGATGTCAGAGATCGCACCATCGAATCGCTAGCACAACGCTACAGCCTGGACCGAAACCAGGCCCAGCGGGTCAAAGACACCGCCATGGGTTTCTTTCACCAGGTGATCCGTGCCTGGAAACTCACAGACCCCCACTACTCCGCCATGCTCAGCTGGGCGGCCCGCATCCACGAGATCGGCTTGACCGTCTCTCACAGCCAATTCCACAAACACGGCGCCTATCTCATCGAAAACTCGGACCTGTCCGGTTTCAGCAAGCAGGAACAACGCGTCTTGGCGGCAATGGTTCGGGGACACCGCCGAAAATTCCCCACAAACGTGTTCGATGCATTACCCAGTAATCTGGTGCTCGTCTCCAAACAGCTGTGTCTACTATTACGGCTGGCCGCGCTGTTGCATCGAAGCCGCTCATCTGCAGCCAGGCCCCACTCCCTGTTGGACGCGGAAGGAAACCAACTCCGCCTGGAATTCCCCCCGGGATGGCTGGAAGAACACCCACTGACCCAGGCCGAATTGGAACAAGAGGCCAACAGTCTGCAGAGCGCAGGTTTCGACCTCGAGTTTTCCTGACCGTCTCCATCTCCCTTAGAGATAGACGACTGATCCTCGATGGCCGCGGCGAGACGATTCAATCCAGATGTTTGCGTATCAGCGCTACGATCAACTCAGGCTGTGTCCCATGAGGTAGGATCTCAACCAATTCACCTCGTGGGTTGATCAGGTAGGTCTCCGCTGAATGATCGACCACATACCCGGTCGCCGATGCCTGCTCAATCTTGCGGTAGGCCGCGCCATACAGCTGGGCCACTTCAGCAATCGCTTCAGTACTGCCGGTGATGCCGAGAATCTTTTCGTGAAAATATTCCGCATACGCCTTCAGCCGTTCCAGATTGTCCCGTTCCGGGTCTACACTGACGAACAGACTTTGCACCCGCGCCAGTTCCTCAGGTTTCAGTGCCTCCAACGCCAGGCTGGTCAAACCCAGACTGGTTGGGCAGATATCGGGGCACCAGGTATAACCGAAATAGAGCAACACCACCCGATCGCGGAAGTCTTCCAAGGCAATGGGACCAAGATGAGACTCGAGGGTGAAATCACCCCCGCGCGGCGCCGCCGCCAAGGCAGGTGTCAAATCACAGAGTTCCGGATCTGGAGCCGGCTTCCAGAAAAAGGTCAACCAGATCAGGATGCCGAACAAGACCGGGATTGACAGGATGAGTGGAATCCTCTGCATGTGTGACTACCTACATTTTACCGGCTTTACACACCCGCACTGGTTAATCCAGCAAACCCATCCGCCGGTCTTGAAATGGTGGATGATCATACCGGCTCCGACAGACTTTGACGTTTAGAAATATCAATCGAGCCCGTTGGGGAATGCCAACACTCCCGGTGGCGCTTACACTTCCGCCAGGTCACCCTTTTGCTGCAGCCAGTGTTTACGATCCGAGGCGCGTTTTTTTGCCAGCATCATGTCCATCAGGCTGTTGGTCTCATCGCCGGAGCTGATGGTCAACTGGACCAGCCTCCGGGTATCGGGATGTATGGTGGTCTCCCTCAATTGCAGGGGGTTCATCTCCCCCAAGCCCTTGAAACGCTGTACATTGACCTTGCCGCGCAGTTTTTCCGCCTCGATGCGATCCAGCACTCCCTGTTTTTCGTCGTCGTCCAGAGCGTAGAAGACCTGCTTGCCCACGTCGATACGATAGAGCGGCGGCATGGCTACAAAGACATGCCCCTCCTGCACCAGTTTACGGAAATGGCGGAGAAACAGGGCGCACAACAAGGTGGCGATGTGCAGGCCATCCGAGTCCGCGTCCGCCAGGATGCAGATCTTGCCGAAGCGCAGCTTGCTCAGATCGTCGCTGCCCGGTTCGACCCCGATGGCTACCGAAATGTCATGCACCTCCTGGGAGGCCAGCACGTCCACTGGGTCCACCTCCCAGGTATTGAGGATCTTACCCCGCAGCGGCATGATTGCCTGAAACTCCCGATCCCGAGCCTGCTTGGCGGAACCGCCCGCCGAATCCCCCTCTACCAGAAATAGCTCACTGCGCGCCGGATCGACCGAACTGCAGTCCGCCAGTTTGCCCGGCAGGGCCGGCCCTTGGGTGATCTTCTTGCGGGTTACCTTGCGTCCGGCACGCATGCGGGATTGAGCCGCATTGATCGCCAATTCGGCAATACGCTCGCCCACATCGGTATGCTGATTGAGCCACAGACTGAAACCGTCCTTCACCACCCCGGAAACAAAGGCGGCGCACTCCCGCGAGGAAAGACGCTCTTTGGTCTGCCCGGAAAACTGTGGGTCCTGCAACTTGACTGAAAGCACATAGCTGACTCGGGCCCAGACATCGTCCGGAGTTAGTTTCACCCCGCGCGGCAACAGATTGCGAAATTCACAAAACTCACGCACCGCATCCGTCAGGCCACTGCGCAGGCCATTCACATGGGTACCGCCTTGGGATGTGGGGATCAGGTTGACATAACTCTCGGTGACGATCTCGCCACCCTCCGGCAACCAGACCACGGCCCAGGCAGCCGCTTCGGCATTGCCCGCCATGTCACCGACAAACGCCTCATCGGGTAACAACTCGCATCCCTGCAGGGCATCCAGCAGATAATCTCGTAGACCGTCCTGGTAGCACCAGGTCTCCTGGTCGCCACTCTTTTCATCCCGAAAGCCCACTTCGAGCCCGGGACAGAGCACCGCCTTGGCCCGTAACACATGACGCAACTGGCGCACCGAGAAGCGTGAGGTGTCGAAATATTTCTCATCCGGCCAGAAGCGCACACGGGTGCCGGTATTGTTGCGCCCGACCTTGCCCACCGCCTCCAGCTCGGAAACCTTGTGTCCGCCGGCGAAGGCGATGTTGAATTCCTTGCCATCCCGCTTGACCCAGACCTCCAGGTGCTTTGAAAGGGCATTGACCACAGAAACCCCAACACCATGCAGACCCCCAGAGAACTGATAGCTCTTGTTGGAAAACTTGCCACCGGCATGCAGCTTGGTGAGAATCACCTCCACCCCCGGCAGCCCCTGTTTGGGATGGATATCCACTGGCATACCACGCCCATCATCCCGCACCTCCAGGGAGCCGTCCTTGAACAGGGTGACTTCGATCGACTTGGCGTATCCCGCGATCGCCTCATCCACACTGTTGTCGATCACCTCCTGCGCCAGATGATTGGGGCGGGTAGTATCGGTGTACATGCCGGGTCGCTTGCGGACCGGCTCGAGTCCGCTCAGGACCTCGATGTCTGAAGCGTCGTAACTACCACTCATATTGTCGAAACAACAATTCCTTCACAGCAGATAAAGCGGAGGATTCTACACTCCGGACAACCCACTGGCGAGGATTGTCCATGATAAACATTGACCCCTGTGATGCAGGTGGGTTAGCGTACTCCTTTTCACTAAGGTTATTGACTCACAAGAAGTGCCAAGAAAAAAGAAATCCCCCTCGTTCGAAGAGGCAATGCAGGAACTCGAAGGACTCGTCGAGTCTTTGGAAAAGGGTGATCTGCCCCTTGAAGAGTCACTCAAATCGTTCGAGCGGGGGGTTGAGTTGACTCGAACCTGCCAACAGGCCCTGGACGAGGCGGAACAGAAAGTCAGGATTCTCACCAGTGATTCCGAGCAAGCTGATTTGGAGCCTTTTCAGGATGGCGACTAATCACCTGCTCGCTGACTTCATGCATTTCTGTCAGCAACGGGTGACCCATGCCCTTAACAAGGTGTTGCCCGACGCTGACACCTCCCCTTCCAGGCTGCATGCGGCGATGCGCTATGCAACGTTGAACGGCGGTAAACGCATTCGACCAATCCTGGTCTATGCCAGTGGCGAGGCAGCCGAAGTTACGAATGAAAACCTGGACGCAGCCGCCTGCGCGGTCGAGCTGATTCATGCCTATTCGCTGGTCCATGACGACCTGCCGGCCATGGACGATGACGACCTTCGACGCAATCAGCCCACCTGTCACAAGGCCTATGATGAAGCCACAGCCATCCTCGTGGGTGATGCACTACAGACCTTGGCTTTGCAGGTGCTCTGTACCGGTAACCACCTGGATGTACCGGCTGAAACTCGTCTCAACATGCTGGAGACTCTGACCAGGGCCGCTGGCTCCCGGGGCATGGTCGGCGGACAGGCCATGGATCTCGCTGCAGTGGGTCAAACGCTGAATCTCACTGAACTGGAAAATCTGCATATCCACAAGACCGGCGCCCTGATCAGGGCCAGTGTCAAACTCGGCACCCTACTCAATCCGCAACTGGAAAAGACCAGACGACAGGCCCTCGATCATTATGCCAAATGCATCGGACTGGCCTTTCAGATTCAGGATGACATCCTCGATATCGAGGGCAGTACACAGACGCTGGGCAAGACGCAAGGCAAGGACCGTCAACAGAATAAACCGACCTATCCGTCCTTGTTGGGCCTCAACGGTGCCAAGGAGAAGGCGGAAGAACTACGCCAGGCCGCCCAGGACAGCCTCACCCAATTCGACAGCAAAGCCGACCCACTGCGCTGGATCGCTGATTACATCACGCTACGCAGCTACTGACACCCCCACCCGACCGACCCACCAAGGGCTCAACAGAGTCGAACCAGCCCAAGGGCATATGACAAATTAATTGCATTATCTATTACTTATTGTCATAATTGAGGGCTTACTTTAGAGCAGTTTTTAGGGCAATGATTTCTGAATAACCCGGTGTTCTGTCAGTTGTCCTCCTCTTGGCTGCCGGGTAATCTCAACTCTGAGACATGGTATCAAGGCGCCGCAGTATCGCGGGGCGGGACAGTGAAAATGGCCGATAAATCAAGCGCCACAAGCGCACCCATCGCAGACGTACAAAGCAGTAGAGACAAGCGTCAGATTGCCATTAATAAGGTGGGAATCAAAGATATACGGCATCCCATGCGTATCAAAGACCGCAGTTCCGGGGAGCAGCATACCATCGCCAATTTCAACATGTACGTTAATCTGCCCCACCATTTCAAGGGCACCCACATGTCTCGTTTCGTGGAAATACTCAACAGTCACGAGGAGGAACTGACCGTCGCCTCGTTTAAGGACATGTTGACGGAAATGACCGAACGACTGGAGGCCGAATCGGGGCACATCGAGATGAATTTCCCTTTCTTCATCAACAAGACCGCTCCGATCTCCGGTGTCAAGAGTTTACTGGATTATGATGTGACGCTGATTGGTGAGATCCACAATGGCAAACCCAGCATCGACATCAAGGTGGTCGTGCCTGTGACCAGCCTCTGCCCCTGCTCAAAGAAGATCTCCGAGCGCGGCGCGCACAATCAGCGCTCCCACGTCACTATCCAAGCCCGCACTAACGGTTTCATCTGGATCGAAGAGATTATCGACTTGGTCGAAGAACAGGCTTCCTGCGAGCTCTACGGCCTACTCAAACGCCCCGATGAGAAGTATGTGACGGAGCGTGCCTACGACAACCCCAAGTTCGTCGAGGACATGGTGCGCGATATCGCCGTGCAGCTCAACAATGAAGCACGCATCAGCGCCTATACCGTCGAATCCGAGAATTTCGAGTCGATTCATAACCATTCGGCCTATGCGCTGATCGAGCGAGACAAATCACTTGACCTTGCGGACAGTTGAATACTCTCGCCTGACCCCCTCACTCTTGCTGCAGCATGGTTTCTCTCTCTGTTGAATCACAGAGGCCTGCTTTTCCAGTATTTCATTAAATAACAAAAAGCCGATTTTCAACTAAACTTAAAGTCAGGATAGACAAACTTCAGTGCAGTAAAGGAAGTGTCATGGAGATCCGCATAGTCGTGCTCGGCGATGGACCAGGAGGTCTCATCCTCGCCAACACCCTCAACCGTCACAGAGACCAAGCCAACAAACCCTTACAGATCACGTTGATCGGCCACTCCCCCCTTCACACCTACCAACCCGGTCTGCTGTTCTTGCCCTTCCAGACCAGGGGCTACAGGAAGCTGGAGGAGCTCCAGAAGCACAACCGCAAGCTCATCTCAACCGGGATCGAATATGTCACCGATACCATCACACGGATCGACCCGGATTCCAAACAGGTCGAAACCCAATCCAATGGTAATTATCCTTACGATTTTTTGGTCACGGCATTGGGTTCGAGAATCGTCCCCGAATCGATCGAGGGCCTCGCTGAAAGACTCAAGGTTGGGCAAAGGGTTCACACCTTTTATACTCCGAATGGCGCCCTGCAACTCGCCCGGGCACTCGAGGGATTCAACGGCGGCAGGCTCGTGATCAATATCGCTGAGATGCCGATCAAATGTCCGGTAGCTCCCATCGAGTTTGCCTGCCTGGCGGAAGATTTCCTGCGGAAAAAAAGGCTGAGGGAGAAGACCGAGATTACTCTGGTGACGCCTTTGTCCGGCGCCTTCACCAAGCCGGTGTGTAACGAAATGTTGACCGGCGTCATTACCGGCATGAAAGCCATCAAGGTCGTTTCCGATTTCCAACTGGAAAGCGTAAACGATCATAGGATAAGCTGTTTTGACGGCAATGAGGTCCCTTACGACCTGTTGGTCTCCATCCCGCCCCATGAAGGCTCCGATCTTTTGTTTAAGGCAGAACTTGGCGACGCCACCGGTTTTGGATACACCGATCGACAGACCCTGAAATCTACCCGGTCGGAGTGGATCTACCTGCTCGGTGACAACACGAATGTGCCCACCTCCAAGGCGGGTTCAGTCGCCCACTTCCAGGCTGAGGTGGTCTACCGGAACCTCATCCAAGAAATCAATGGCGGTGAACCTCTCCCCTTGGCCGATGGGCATGCCAACTGCTTCATCGAGACGGGACATCAGAAGGCCATCCTGATCGATTTCAACTATGACAGCCAACCGGTGCCCGGACGCTTTCCACCGCTCCAGATGGGCTTAGGATCCCACAAGATCAACCTGGGCCCCATGAAGCTGTTGAATGAAAGCACGCTCAATCACTGGGGTAAGCTGTCATTCAAGTGGATCTACTGGTATGTGCTGCTCCCTGGATTCCAGATTCCCTTCGTCGAGTCGCGAATGAGTCCAGTGGGGAAAGATTACAGCATCCTGGACAAGGTCGCTTAAGGGGCGCTGCCATGCGATCACCGGTGGGACAGAGGCAAATCAGTGGATGGTATGCAGGGATGACTCGGGCTTTCCCTGCCCTCGCCCTGCGGGCCGTGCTGCGCACGTTCAAAATTGTTCCCTACAATTTTGTCGAACCGAAGGGTTCTAACCAAATCCTGACTAACCGCCAATTAAAACGGGGCCCCACAAAGGCCCCGTTTTAATTGGCGGAGAGACAGGGATTCGAACCCTGGAAGGGCTACTAACCCTTGCCGGTTTTCAAGACCGGTGCATTCAACCGCTCTGCCATCTCTCCGAAGGTGCGCTAGGATACCCGAAAGCGACTTGAAATTTCCAGCTTTAACATCATATTAGTTGTGTTGATCTTTTTCCTGATCCATGTATCCTTTGCTGAACAAAGATAATTGTTCACTGTCATATTGATAACCGATTGATTTCAGGCATTTACCAGGAGATAAAGCCAAAATGAACCGACTTGATATCTCAACAGTTCGCTCGCAAGAATCGATACTGTCGACTAACAAGCTAATTAAAAACACTTATATGCTGCTGTCCGGCACGCTGATCTGGAGCGCGCTGATGGCAGTGGTTTCCATGGCCATCGCCCCGCCGCCTATGGTCTCGCTGATTGCCTCCTTCGGCGCGCTGGGCCTGCTCTGGTTTGTACTACCCCGTACGGCCAACTCCGCCAGCGGCCTGCTCTGGGTGTTCGTGATCACCGGCATGCTGGGCTTCGGCCTTGGCCCCACCCTCAATTACTACGTGGCACTGCCAAACGGCCCACAGTTGATCGCTACTGCATTTGGCGGTACCGGCATCATCTTTCTGGGTCTTTCCGGTTATGCCCTGACCACCAAGCGTGATTTCAGCTTCATGGGCGGTTTCATCTTTGCCGGTATGCTGGTAGTGATGATTGCCTCGCTGGCCGGACTATTTCTGAATATGCCGGCGCTACATCTGGCGATCTCCGCCGCGGTGATCCTGCTCATGTCCGCCTATCTGCTGTTTGAGACCAGCCAGATGGTTAACGGTGGCCAGACCAACTACATCATGACCACGATCGGTCTGTACTTGGCCATCCTGAACATCTTTACCAGCCTGCTGCACCTGCTGGGTGCCCTCGGTGGCGATGACTGATACGTCAACCGAATTAGCTGGATCGAACCGAACCCCGGCATTGCCGGGGTTTTTTAATCTATTGATCTGAGGAATAAAACATGGATTGGATGAAAATTCTTTCCGCGGTCCTGATCATTGCATTCATCATCTACATCTGGCCGCGCGCCAAATATTGGCTGAACAACAGCCCGAAAGCCGAGGCCGGCGATTGGCAGGCGGCATTGCTGCCGATCGGCTTCGTAGTATTGTTCGTCATCGTCTTGATCATGCTGGTCTGATGCTCGATTCTGCCCTTGAAGAAGTTTAGAACAAGTCTTTTTCGCGGCCATGGCCCGCTGCTAGCAAACCAAGCTTTTTTAAACCTTCTCTAACCCACCCATATAGGAACGTAACGCCTCTGGAATGATGATATTGCCAGCGGCATCCTGATAGTTTTCCATCACCGCCACCAGGGTGCGGCCCACTGCCAGTCCCGAGCCGTTCAGCGTGTGCACCAGTTCCGGCTTGCCGGTCTCGGGATTGCGCCACCGGGCCTGCAGGCGCCGGGCCTGGAAATCAACGAAATTGGAACAAGAAGAGATCTCCCGGTACTTGCCCTGCCCTGGCAGCCAGACCTCCAGATCGTAGGTCTTAGTGGCAGAAAAGCCGATGTCCCCCGTGCACAAGGTCACCACCCGGTAGGCCAGCCCCAGCCTCTGCAGAATCGCTTCCGCATGGCCGGTCAATTCCTCCAAGGCCCGGAAGGAGTCCGTCGCCGCCACCGCCTGTACCAGCTCGACCTTCTCAAACTGGTGCTGCCGAATCATGCCTC
>JASJBU010000258.1 GCA_030066355.1 Gammaproteobacteria bacterium
CTGGAGGGAGCCGATCTGGATCTGGCGGTGGCCAAAGGGGCGGCCTACTACGGATTTGTACGGGGGGGCGAAGGCGTGCGTATCCGTGGTGGTACCGCGCAAGCCTACTATGTCGGGGTAGAGTCGGCGATGCCCGCAGTGCCCGGCATGGAGCCGCCGGTGCATGCCTTGTGCATCGCCCCCTTCGGCATGGAGGAGGGCAGCCAGGCGGAGCTGCCGCCTCAGGAGTTCGGGCTGATCGTCGGGGAACCGGTGCGTTTTCGCTTTTTCGGTTCCTCAGTACGTCGCCATGACCAGGTCGGCACATTCGTCGAGTATTGGGACGAGGAGGAGATCCAGGAATTGGAAGCCATCGAGGCCACCCTGCCCGCGGAGGGACGTTCCCCGGGTGAAGTGGTGCCGGTGCGGCTCAGCGCAGCGGTCACCGAGACCGGCACCCTGCGTCTGGAGGCCCTGCCCAGAGGGGGCGAGGAGCGCTGGAAAGTGGAGTTCGAGGTGCGAGACTGACGCTATGACATGCTCAGCCAATGACTGGCTGAGGTAAACTCTAGCCTGTGGTTCGCTACTCAGTCTAGAGTGTCTTCGTATGAAAATAGTCGTGTTGCTCACGCTAATTGCCTGCTTGATATCGGGTGCGATTGCCGGGGTATACAAGTGGGTGGATGAACATGGCGACGTGCATTACTCCGATAAACCGCCGGCAGGTCATGGTGGCCAGGAAGTAGAACTGCCACAGGCGCCGAGTTCTGAAGCAATGGAGCGGGCAAAAGCACGCCAGCAAAGGATCGAGGAACAACTGAACAAGTCGGATCGCAAGCGAGAAGAGCAGCGGAGTGAATGTGATCAAGCCCGTTCTATGGTGAGAGAATTAAGCCTCCCGGGGCCCGGAGTGATCCATCTAGAGATGGGTTCCAAGATCATCGTCACAGGTAAAAAGAAGGACAAAATGCGCAGACACTACGAAGCAATCATTCGAAGAAAATGCCCTTGAAGCATATCTAGTAAAGTGTCAGATTCGTAAGGTCATAGTGATCTTAAGGCAACGAGAAATTCCGGCTGGCGTTACACTCCATCCAGTCTACAGGTTGGTAAAAAAGCATTATCAGCTCTGGAGGACCTTAAAGACTGCTCGTATGTGGGGCGAAGAATAATAAGCAAAACAAAGCCCCGCGCCTGGCGGGGCTTGCTGCTGATTATTGAATATATGAAACTTTCTGATGTGGAGTGGTATTTTTACCTCCTACTTACCAAGACGGGTACAACGGATAGTTATAACTCGGCGTTGGCACTACATAGCCGCCCGCCGGATTCTGGTAGATCGGTTGAGTGCCGTAGTAATAGGTGTTCGGACCATATGAGTACGGCAATGTATATGACCCTCCATACGGATTTGTATAGGACCAAGCCCCCATCGTTCCATGTTGCTGGTTACGGTAGATATCTCCAAGAGTGTCTTGGCCTTGCTGCCAACCTGCACGTTGGTCTGCAAAAGCACCTGCGGTACCGGCATGGCTGTCCTGCAACCGATTGAAACTATCCTGCTGTAACTGCAGTACCGCACCGGGGTTTGTGCCACCTCCAGAGATCATATCCCTATACGCAAATTCGTCGAAAGTCATCGTATTGGGAAAATTTTTGTTGAAATCATCATATTTCTGCCGCAGTCTTGCCCCCTGCATCTGGGAATATTGTTTTGTGAGGTCAATCTGACCTTGATGCATCCTTCGCGCCATTTCCATAGCAGCGAACTCGTCGAAACCTTGACTCATAGGTGCAAAAACCAACAAAACTCCTCCAATGATGATTACGGGCGTCATCCGGAGCTTCATTTTTACTCGATTTGTTGCCTTCATGTCACACCTCCATTTCGTCATACTTCCCTTTCTATAATTATAGTACTTGGCTACAAGATCCTCTGATAATTACCGGATCAACTGTCCAAATTGCCCTAGAAGACCTCGACATTAACATTCCGCCTGCATAGCAGTGACGATAGCGAAAATGGTGGAGACCTTGCGCAGGGTATCGAAATCAACGACCAGAGTGGCCTATTGAACCGGGGGATAGGTGTTTGTCGAAACTTGATGCCCTTACTCGAAAACTGCCGCATTTGGCCGAATTCGATTGAAGGGTAGTCAAGATATTCTAGTCGTACCTGGCTGAAAGCACCTTATGAGAAAATGTGGGCTGGCTTTGGGGACTTATGCTACGGTGCTTTCTCAAAAGTTTAGATCTTATTAGCGAGATTATATTGTCAATGATCTGCTACCGGGTGATTGAGAGTATTACTTTCATGTCTTTTTATATCCGATGGTGGCATGAGATACAGTTCTGGAAAAGTTGGTTATATATAAAGTATTACATCACTACCTATCTTATAACGAAATCGGTGATCAATTTTCGGGATTGCAACCTGTGTCGCCTGATTCTGAAGCGTAAAGTGAAGAGTGATTCAACAAGCTGTCAGAATTTATTTTAAAGACAGTCTGAGAACACGTTATAGATCATAACTAGAACATATTGAACTGCCCAGAAATGATTAAAGACAATCTTCAGCCCTGAGAGTAATCTATAAACTGAGGTTAAGATTAGGATTCAGTATTACTTGTCATAAATACAAAATGAAATGTATGTAGAACACGGTAAGACTAATATAGCGATATACCATTCCTAACACCTGCATTCGAGCTAATCGTCAGTATTAAAGATAAATTTGGTCGCTTGATAGTGGTAGTTTTTACTACATTACAAAAGTAAAAGGACAATAATCATCTGGTTGCTGTCAACTGCTTGGACATACCAGCGATTTATTCCTAGACTTTTACATCAAAACCCTGAGCACCTTTATCATCAAATGGACCAACGACTCAGCGATTTCAATAAGGAGATTTGGTATGGATGAAACAACCACCGCTATTGAAGGTATCGATCAGCCGAAACGGGATTCACGAAAGAGTAACCAGGAGGATGCTGCACATCTGTTTCCGGCGGCATACCAGGAACTGAAACGTCTGGCCCATAGTCAATTGAGAAAGGCCTGGTCAATTGAGACCATACAAACCACAGCACTGCTCAATGAAACCTACCTTAAGCTAATTGCGCATCAACCACTAGTCTGTAGTGACAAGCGCCATTTCTTTGCTTTGTGTGCCAAGGCAATGCGCCAGATTCTCATCAATTACGCCGAACAGAAACAAACGCAAAAACGGGGAGGAGATCTAGTCAGAGTGACATACGCAGAAGTGTTGCATCAGTCGGACATGCACGATAACTACCGTCTCGATACCTTGCTAACCATCGATCAGGCTCTGGAGCAATTGTCCGGGGTTGATGAAAAGCTCAGTGAACTGGTGGAACTGCGGTTTTTTGCCGGCTTGACGGAGGCGGATCTGGCTCAGTTGTTCGAGGTCAATGAACGGACGATCAGACGGAACTGGAGCAAAGCCAAAGCTCTGTTGGCCCTGGTTCTGAATTCAGAGGATATGCAAAACACCAGTTAAGCGCTCTACGAAAATAAAAGAAGATCCATCTATGACATTAAAACTCATCAAGGCTCGCTGGGAGGAAATTCAGGTCCTGCTTGATGAGGTATTGCAACAGCCTGAGAACAGAAGAGATGCCTTTATTCAAGAGGCTTGTGGGACCGATATGCAACTACGCAGGGAAATCGAATTACTCCTTGAAGCAGAGCGTAACGCACCGACCTTTCTTGAATACCCTTTGCTTAACGCCGATGAGGCTAATACTCCGGTTCCTTCCCCCCAACCACTCTCCACGGGCGACACTCTTGGTGTGTATCGGCTGTGTGAAGAAGTGGGGCGCGGGGGAATGGGCGTGGTGTATCGTGCTGAGCGGCAGACGGGCGATTTCGAACAGGAAGTGGCCATCAAGCTCCTCGAGCTACCTAGTGACAACCGAAAGGCAAACCCTCTGAACCTAGACAGGTTTAGACATGAACAACAGACCTTGGCATCCCTCAACCATCCGAATATTGCTCAGTTGTTTGACGGCGGGTTTACCGAAAGCCAGCAACCCTACATCGTGATGGAGTTTATCCGGGGAACGGACATCAACCGCTATTGCGATGCGCGAAAACTGGAAGTGGAGGCACGTTTAGGATTGATCATGCAGGTATGCGCAGTTTTGAGCTTTGCTCACAAAAACCTCATTGTGCACAGAGATATTAAACCCTCCAATATTCTGATCAACAATGAAGGCCAGGTGAAATTGCTGGATTTTGGCATCGCTAAACTGCTGTCAAATCAGCCGGATTTAGACCTGACACGGACAGGTGAATTGGTCATGACGCCTGGGTTTGCTGCGCCCGAACAAGTAAAGAATCAACCCATAACGGTAACCACAGACATTTACCAGCTTGGCTTGGTTTTTTATGAATTGCTCAGTGGGCAAAAGGCCTTCAGTGATCAGGCGGACTCTCTGTATGACTTGGCCAGAGTCATGTGTGAACGCTCGCCGACGCCACCCAGTGAGATGGTGGATGCGTCAGCACCACACGCTTCTGGCCTAGCAAAATCATTACGTGGTGATTTGGATGCCATCGTCCTCAAAGCCCTGCGCACCGAACCGGAACTCAGGTACGGCTCTATGCAGGAATTTGCCGCTGATATCCAGGCGCATTTGGACGGTCGGCTGGTATCGGCACGTCAGGCTAGTTTCCGATACCTGCTGCAAAACCGGATCCGCAGGCACTGGCGGGCTTTGGCTGTGTCTCTGTCCTTTATCCTGGTCCTGTTGGTGTATGCGGTGACAGTGACGGTTCAATCACAGCGTATTCAACAGGCACTGGAAAAAAGTGTACTCGAAGCCCAAAAGGCGCAGCAGGTATCCGACTTCATGGTCGACATCTTCAAGCTCTCTGACCCCAATGTGTCAGGTCTGGATAAAATCAACGCCCAACAATTGTTGGAAAAGGGGCAGCAAGACATCCAGGTCAAGCTGCAAGACGCGCCGGAAATTCGTGGCCATATGCTCGGCGTACTGGGTGATATCTATTACAGCCAGGGTGTCTATGAACAAAGCGCCGAATTGTTGCAGCAATCACTGGTGCAGCAGCGGACTAGTGTCTCTACCGATTCCATTCAGTTGGCCAATATCCTCACTAAACTGGCAATCAGTCTGAGCACTATGAGTCAGTATGAGGAGGCACGGCAACTGTTGGCGGAGAGTCTGTCCATCCATAACCGTGTTGACCGGCGAGCATTCAGCGACAAACACAGGGTAAACCATGCAGAAACTTTGAATGCCTACGCGAATCTCCATCTCGTTCGTGGGGACTATGACGTGGCGGAATCATACTTCCAGCGCGCCATCGATCGGATACAGGCATTACCGGACGGGCAGAATGAAATGGCCGTCGCCCTCAATGGATTGGGCAGCATTCGCCACTATCAAGGCCGTTTTGAAGAAGCCCTGTCTCACATGGGAGAGGTAATTCGGATCCATAGGCAGATACATGGTGAGCGGCACTCCTACTTTACCATGTCGTTGAACAACCTGGCTGCCATGCTCATCGATCTCGAGCGCTTCGAGGAAGCAGCCGAGCTGAGCCGCCAGTCGCTGGCGATTCAGCAGCAGACCCTGGGTGAAGACCACCCCTACGTGGGTCATACCCTGCGCGCGTTGGGTATCCTTTCCCACCGGCAGGGGGACTTCAAATCGGCAAAGGATTACCTGCAACGGGCGCTGAACAATAAACGCAAAAACCTCCGGCAGGAAAATGCCAGCATCGCCATGATCCTGCAATGGCTGGGTGCCGTTGTGCAGGACATGGGTGAATTCGATGAAGCCGGCGGGCATTATCAGCGGATGTTCGAGATCTTCCAGGAACTGGAGGTGAAAGACAGAGTCTTGGGCCGTGGGCTATGCCAGTTGGGCTCATTGGCCCTGGCGCGGGGAGAGACTAATGAGGCTGAGCGGCGATACGAGCAGGCCCTTGGCCTGTTGCCCGAGTCAGGCATACGTACCGCCATTGCTCAACTCGGCCTGGCCAGAGTGCTACTGGCCAAGGAGGATGACCTGTCGCGGGCACAGGTGTTGGCCGAAGCAGCCCTGAACACCAGGCAGGCAAAGTATGCCCCAGGCCACAGCATGTTGGCAGAGGCGCAGGCTGTACATGGACTGATTCAGGTGCTCCATGACCCCGCAGCCGCCTTACCCCTGTTACAGGAGGCGGATCGAGTTCTCCAGGCGAACCCCCTGTATACCCGACGCCACAGCGCTTACAGGCTGGCTGATGAAGTCCGTAAGGCGCTGACCCGGATAAACAACCGTTATTGACCTATAGTTGTTCGGTTTTCACCGGAGGACCGCAGGCCAGCCCGGTTCTGGAGGTTAGAAACAATCCATCATCGGTATCAAACAGCGGGATCTGCACCGCTACGACCCGGCTCCCCTTCTGGCAGCTCACCGGGCCGGATTTCACCTTCAGGATATCACTGGGCGCCTTCCTGCATGGAAAGGTTTTCTTCCCACAAGAGACAACTACGTAACTTGGCAGGCAGAAGCGATTGGCCGGATATCGCTGCCAATGTTCCGGGCAGATTCCTTTTGGTGCCCTTGCCGGTGGGTTGGCGGATACTAGATCCTGCAGGTTCATACATTTCCTTACTCCCGGTGGACGGAGATAACCCGGTCCACATTCCTTACCTGGTACATGCTTTAACACTCTATCGTTTGTTCTGGTTGGCGTACTGGCCACCGCGGTGCAGAGTCCCGCGGCCAGTAACAGGGATAACAGCCCAATTCGTCTGCTTATACTCAGTCCCATATGTTTCTTTCCTCCGTTCGGTTTTGTTGATTGTCACTTACGAGCATAGCGAGATAATTTGTAAATGTAATTCTTATACTAACCGCTCTCCTGATTTTCCTCATTCCTGTTTACCGCGGTGTGTCCTGTAAATTGAAAAAAGCCTGTATTTATAAGTGTAGGTAATTATTCGAGTATATCACTAAACATGATAGCTTCTACCCGATTTATCTA
The DNA here is from genome assembly GCA_030066355.1 of Gammaproteobacteria bacterium. Lineage (GTDB taxonomy): Bacteria > Pseudomonadota > Gammaproteobacteria > Chromatiales > Chromatiaceae > JASJBU01. The sequence goes on from JASJBU010000258.1 coordinate 7,001, forward strand.
TATGTCTTTTTGCAATTAATTTAAGGAGCACTTCAATGAAATACTTAAAACCAACCTATGCTTTCATGACGCTTGCATTATGTTCTACGGTTTCGTTTGCAAACATAGAAAACCGGCCAAATATTTCCATGATGGAATATTCCAAGGTATTCGATAGATCAGGAAATTCACTTGATTTTGTGTTTGAAGGCAGGTCCGAAGGAAAGTGGCATTGCGAGACAGTGGATAGTAATGGCATAGGGCATAACTGTACGATGAAAACTTCAAGCAATAGTGAGGATAACAGTCGATCCAAAGACAATCGCTTACTTAAAATGGTGTCCTACATTGGACCTGTTGATGTCAATGAACCTTTCTTCTTGAAAGGAAATGAGCAATTTATAAAGGATTGGACGTGTGAATGGGTCGACAAAGATGGGATTGGACATAATTGTGATTGGGTTGATGTCATAATCGTCGATGGATAGTATTTTATAAGATATATGACAACATGAAAATTCTGCACACTCACTAGCACAAAAAACGCCGGTAGTGTGCAGTTTTTTCAAAAGCTTAACACTATATAAATGCTACACTGCTAGACACGATCCCCAGCAGTCCTCAAGTGATTTCATTGCCGATTCCAAAGAGCCGGTCAAGTTCAGCACTCCCCCTGGTGATAATCTGTACCGCAATGCACCGGATTTGATCTACGAGTTGTTATCTGGACTTCGTAGCTTGTGCAGCCAACGAAATCTGTTAATAAGGCACTGTTTCAGCAATACAGAAAGGCACGTCAATGCGTGTCTTTGTGGTTCTTTGATTTTTCTGTCCTGTTTTTGCCCTTTTCACTGTGTATATAGATAGGAATGCATATTCCTGAGAATCTCAAGCGTTAACGGACATTAATAAAAGCTGAATAGGATCAATCACGATCGGATGTCTATCTCAGTCATATACATACTGGACGAGCCACTGCGCGTCTTTGCAAGCAGATCTGTTGAGTCTCGGTTTTGTTTGAAATGCTTGGGTAACTATATTTTTCACGTGATTCAAAGGATAATGATATGAAAACATTAATCGTATGTCTGTTGTTGGTGTTAACAAACGTCGCCTATGCAGATGATATAAAAGTAAGGAGGTGTGGCAATGAGGCCAAATCCAAGATAATCGACGGCTTTCATTTTCTACAAAAAACATTGAAGCATCACAGGGGTGAATTGACAAGATGTATGGATAAGGCGTATCTGGTTGAACACAGTAGGAAATCAGCGAAAGAGATCGTCGGATTATTGGATCGTCCTGAAGTGACTAAAGTAATATGCAAAAAACTGGAAGACGCCAATGCTAGAGCTCATCGGGTTTATTTGAAACGAGGAGTGCTTAGAATGGATCCTGATTTTGCGAAAAACAGTACAAACCGAAGGATTGCCAGTGTCATAGCTCATGAATTGATGCATAACAATGGATTGAATCATGGTAAAAATGATGTCGGTTCTAAGTACTACAAAAATACCGTCAATGAACAAATCGAAAGTTGTATCCTTAATGGTAAGCCAAACCCTTGGCCTGGACCAGG
>JASJBU010000259.1 GCA_030066355.1 Gammaproteobacteria bacterium
TTTCATCGTTTTACTGGAGCAGGTGATCAGTAGGTCTGATGGTATACGATTTTCGGAATAAATCAGAGATGCCTTAAGTCTTGTTAGAAAAAATTAAGGGAATAAAGAATAGATCGGAACTCAGCCTGATTATTTCTCAGTGACTACAAGTTCCATAACCCGAAAACCCATATTTACCTTTAATACCTTATAAGTTTCAGAGCTTAAATTGATCACAGCGCTTCCTTCAATCTGTAGCGTTTCCTTTAACAAGGACTTATACGTAATCATACCATTCTTCGAAAAGATAATTTCGGGATCAATCCTTTCTCGGTTATAACCCTTTAATTCCTTAGAAAAATGTAACATTCTTTCAAATTCTTTCTTAGTGTACGTACGTTCTTCTCCTGTTTTGTCCTTTACGATAAATCTAAAGTCACTGGAAAAGAATGGAAGAACTTTATCTACATTTTTCTGTATTAAAAAATGATCAATCTTATAAATAAAACTTGATACTGAAGATTTATCAAACGTAGTAGATGTCGATGCGTGGAGAGGGTTTGTAATGAAAAATAATACAAGAATTACTAATTTTGTATTTTCAAAATATTTTTTTCTCACTCCCTTAATTCCTTCTAATTTTTTTGCTGTAATTCTCTTGATCATGAAACAACTCAATTAATGCGACGAGACTGGCCGTCAACCTGGTTATAACTGATCGAATATATTTATTCTTTTTCCACAACAGTCTTGCCAAATAGATTCGAGCAAAAATACTTCCTAGTTTTGCTGATCTTTTATACAACTCACTTGCTTTATTAAAATCTATACCAACTCCAAGGCCATTCTCGTATATATGCCCCAAATTTAAAATGGCTGTGGAATCATTGGATAATGACTCCGAGCCATATATTTTCATAGCTTCATGGTAATTACTCTCATTTCCTCCACGAGCATATAAATAGATCCTAGCTAATCTCAATAAAGCTTCTGGATCGGATGTTTTATTGTATGCATCTTCATAATAACTTATAGCTTTATCGAGATCTTGATCAACATTAGCTATACCAGACTCATAAATATTTCCAATTTCGAGTATTGCAGAATCAATACCATCATTCACAAGTTCATTCAGATTCTCAATAGCTTGCATTCCTTTGCCATCTGCTAAATACCTTTTGAAATTTTCAAGTTTATCGAGATTCTTCTGATCCATTTGTTATCGCTTTGGTAGATGCGTATGTGGAGGTTTTGGTTTTTGCCTCATAATTTCTTCAATGATCTTTCTCGTATCAACATCTGTTTTATCAGGACTCCATTTCCCATCTGGTAATTCTTTTGCGCATAAACCCAAAACTGCACATATAATCTCTTTTTTATTTTTATTAACAACTTTACACGCTGCACCTGTTGCTTTGCCAGCAGGTACTGCACCAGCGACTGCTTCAGTTAAATTGGACCAATATTCACCATATTTTATCAGTGCTTCCGCATGAGCCTGTTGATATTGTTTTTCAATAATCCAAAATAACCCCAAAGGATCAGTACGATTTATTGGGTTACTATCAACATAAGCATGAGTATTCAGCCCACCAGCCAATCCGATAGGATCAGACTGGATGTATCTACCGGTACTTGGATCGTAGTCTTTGAAGTAATTGTAATACAGTCCCGACTCCTGATCGTAATACTGCCCAGGAAAGCCTAGTGGCATCTCGACTTGGGCGATGAGGGTTGTCCGCTTACCAAACGGAGTGCGTAGTGCATCCCACACCAGCTGCTGGTTCTGGTCGGTAGCCCGGATGACCGCCCCCAGATGATCCGTATGCAGGTAAGTCACCGTGCCTGGCGTGCTGAGAGTGATCCCGCTCAACATGCCGACCGGCATCCCTTCGAGATAGACATATTCGCGGATGGCGTTGCCGGTCTCGTCGTATTCCCCCAGCAGTTGTCCGTCCGTTCCATAACGAAAACGGGTGGTGACGCCGTTGACCGTCTTGCGGATGCGTTCCCCTTTACCGTTGTAGGCGTATTCGGCCAGCACACCGGCGCGGGTGTAGCGAATCAGCCGGTTGGTCTGGTCGTACTCGAAGCTGTCGCCTTCACGATGCAGGGTGTTGCCTGCTGCATCATACATGCGGTTGTCGGTGGTCGCATCGCTTATTGTTAATAGGCGGTGGCTGTCAACCGCATAACTATAGATCGCAGTACCGATCCCGTCAGTTTCGATCAGTCGATTGCCGGTAGCGTCGTAGCTGTAACCCAGGGCACCGTAGGTTCCTGTGGCGCTGACCAGGCGGTCGAGCAGGTCGTAGGTGAACTGCTGATCCCGCCCGATATCGAGCAGATCGAACCAATCGGTGATGTTGCCCACCGGGTCGTACTGGTAGCGGTTCTCCAGGATACCGGGGATGGTCTGTTGGATGAGCCGATAGTCCTGGTCGAAGCTGCGGCTCAGGTTCAGGTCGTTACCGTAGTCGAAGGCCTGCAGGGGACCGAAGGGCATATACTGGAGATTTTTCACGAGAGTCTGGCTGGAGCCGTCCGGGGTTTGCAACTGCAAGCTATGTATTTTTCCTTGGCTGTCGTAACCGTAGAGTACGCTGGCGCCGGACGGATAAGTAAAGCTGACTAGTCGGCCCGCACCGTCGTAGGCATACTGAAAGCTGGTACTCAGTGTGCCGCTGTTGCGGGTCTGGGTTGTGAGGTGACCGAAGGCATCATAGCTGTAATCGGTGTCGCCGTTGGCATCACTCATGCGGGTCAACCGGCCAATGCCACTGGCGCGCTGGTCGTACTCGAAACTGACATCCAGACCCGGATCGGGATATTGGATGTCGATCAGGCGGTTGAGGGCATCATAGGTGTAGCTGACCGTGATACCCCGTGCATCGGTCTGGCTGAGCCGGTTACCCGCCTCGTCATTGGTATAGCTGGTGGTGCCGGTATCAGGACTGGTCTGACTGATAAGATTACCCAGACCGTCATATGTGTAACTGGTGGTAAACCCATTGGGATCAGTGACGCCGGCCAGGTTACCCTGACTGTCATAAGTGTATCGGGTAAATCCATTGAGCGCATCGGTCGTCTGGTTTGCCCGATTGTAGGTGTCATAAGCCTGGGCAGTTGGATTGAGATTGGCGTCGATGTGCTGGGTCAGGTTACCATTTGCGTCGTATTGGAACGCCGTGATCTGGTTATGGGCATCGATCAGCTGAATCAACCGGCCCAGTTCGTCATAGACCCGATGACTGGTGTAGCGCACTATGCCATCGGTATCGAAGATCTGTTCACTGGTGCGGTTACCCATTGCGTCCAAGGTGAAGTCGATGCGGTTGCCCAGGTTGTCTACCAGACCAACCAAGCGACGGCCCACATCATAGTCGTAGTTTAGGGTGACACCATCTGGCCTAGAGACCTGAATCAGGTTTCCAGTTGAATCGTAGCTGTAGAAAGTGATGAGGGTGGTGGCACCATCACTATGTGCCTGACTGGTCATACGGCCCCGGGAATCGTAAGTCAGCGTGGTGGCGAGTCCATTGGCGTCAACAAGGGTCAGCGGGCGGCCTGAGGTGTCGTGGCTGGTGATTTGGATCTCATGGCCCAAAGCGTTTCGGATGAGTGTGCGGTTGCCTTGGGTGTCATAACCATAGGTAGTGATGTCATTGACATCAATACGGGAGCCATCTACGGTACTGACCAATCCCAGATCGTTGTAAGTAGTTCTGGTCAACTGATTGGCTAGTGTAAAATCACCCCATATCACCATAATAAAGCCGAGATACAGTGTTCGAAAATAAAACGTTCGCCTGGTCATCAATGACTCCTACTAATTGTTGCATTGGCAATTATTTATCGATCCATGTCTTAATTTATGGCAACGTATTTTGTACCTCGCGTGTCAATTCTCGTCCTTGGTCATCATAGGTAAATGTAGTGATCCTTCCCGGTTCAGTAATCCGTAATGGCACTCGGAAATCATTGTGCCATTCGGTGATAACTCTTCGAGCTTGTGGTGTTCCAGCAGCCTCAGTCCTACTTAATTCAAGACCACGGGCATCTCTGGTGTAAATAGTGACATTTCCGTTCCAATCCGTTTTGGATTCGAGATATCCATTACCATCATAAGTGTAATCTTTAGCACTTCCGCCACAATTGGAACTGGGGAGTCCTTCCACATGAGAGAGATGATAAATCCCATCAATCCATTGGAAATCATAGCGAGTCTGCTTGCCTAGACTATTTGTGATAGTGACTTGAGTTCCACTAGGATCGTAGTGTACTTGGGTATGATCGATACCACCCGCACTCTCACTGACGTAAGCACGGGACTGTTCATTGTAAAGTACAGTGGATATACGGTTTCCGTTTTCATCAGTGATTCCAGTAACGAACGTAGGAAATTCCTGGCTTTCATAATGATAGATCCGGAATGGATTGTCTTCCATTGTATCGGGTGTCGTATCTGGATAGATGACTTTAATGAGTCTGACATCTACCAGAATATCGTAAGCAACCGTCAGGATGAACGATTTATCATAGTAATCGCCCCACTCATAATGAGTGACATTCCCCGACGGATCTGTTTGTTGTGTTAAATAATAATCACCATGCTTCTCAGTGAAACCAAGCTCTAGTGTCTGACCGTTTGTATGTTCGACAGTGATGAGATTGCCATAATATGTCAAGGTGTGTTCAAGACCTGCTGGACTCCGGATTGATTCAAGCCGTCCATCAAGTCCATAGGTTTCAATCGTTCCATCTGCCAATACATAGCGATATTTCACTACGCTACTATTTTCATCCAATATAGATTCAAGCCTGTCTATGGTGCTGCTGAAGGTAGGTAACCACTTTGCAAGTCCTGCGGGAACAAAATGATAGGACGACCCATTGGGCCGATTGACGGTTGCTGACCTGATGATCCCAGAGTAATTCTTGCTAAAAACAATATTCTGTCCGTAGCTGTGCGACCATGTCCCCATCAGCCCTTCATAGTTATTATCTTGTGTATTTCGATTTGGGTGGCTATTGAAGTAACGGATAAATTCAAGTGGAAAACTGCCACCAGAAGAATAGTCGAGTTCTTCATAGTACTTGTTGCCGGATGTCGTATCGATTGGATATTGTGTCTTGGTAGAAGGAATTCCAATATCACAGTTATCGGGAGAGGTATGCGTGACAGCTGGATAACCCTGTACTTCGGTATATCCCCAGACATTTGGGTAAGTTCTGTTATTGCACTCTTTGGAGTATTCATAACGCACTTGAACCACACGGGCATTGTAGTACAGGAACTCACCCACTGGATCGCAGCTAATTTGCTCATAGTTACATGCCCCGCTAGTGAGATCTTTATGATAAGCATGAAGATTACAGCTGCGAGAGACTGCAATCCCACTGTTTAGAACAGGGGCTTTGTAACCATAGGCTGACACCCAATTACCAAACCAAAGGTAGCGAGGCCCTGCTATGACACTGAATGTGCATGAGCATGCAATGAAATAAAAAAGAAGTCTGCGGGTAAGTTTGAAAAACATGTTCACGTGACATTCCCTGTTTTCTTGTTACATGTTAGATAACACGGCCACTTCGAACCTGGGTTCTTTAACCATCCGTTAAGATAACGGTGTCATTTGCGGCTTTGCTGTTTTTTAACTTCTAGAGATCTTATCCAATCACTATTTACTTAAAAAAGGATGTATGTTGCTCTTCGTATTAAGTCAGAACCTTTTTAATGAGCATTATAATGCCAGCCCACGTTCAGGATAATTCATCTTCTTGGTCTAGTATAGAACAGTAGATTTCAGGATCTTAGGAAGCAGATTTACTTAAATTGGATTATTCCTCAGAATGTTCTGTAGTAGTTTATTGATGTCAATTTTCGATGCTTGAATCCTTGTTTGACAGTAAGTCAAAATTATACGATTGAATACTCGCTTCAATAAGTGACAACCCAACCGTTCACGGTGAACTTGTTTAATCTTGACTATCTCATAGGCGACTTTACCCTGTAATACTTGGCACCGATATTTCGGTACCCAGACCATGTGATTTCGGCGAAATCAGATCACTAGCAAAAATCTGAAACAAGCAGCACATGCATTTCTCCTGAGTCTGTTGTGACAACAACTTGGTTAGCAGACAGTAGCAGGTTCTTAGCGTCACAAGTCTCGGACCTTATGACGTCCTCAGGACGCGGTATATATTGATATTACAATCCGTATTGAATCGCCTTACAGGATGGTGGATCTCATCCAACTCCGGGTGAGATCCACCGCTTCTGATCACTCCTCCTGAAAGGCCGTAACATCAAGATTCAGTCCGCGTTCCTGCCTTGAAAAGCTATGGCAGGCGGAACAGTCGATGCGTTCATCCGTGACATGCTGTTTGTGATTCTCCCTGAATCCTTCACTGCGCTCGTACTCATGGCATTGGGTGCAGACCTCCCGTTCGGTGGCCTTCAGACCATAGCCTAGCTCACCTTGCAGGTCCATGCGTACCGTGGATTCGTGACACTCGTGACAAGCCAAGGCATTTTCATCGTCCTCCACACCGTGGTTGATGGTCTGGTAGGTATGTACATCCACCAGTGAATAACTGCCTTCCAGGCCTTCCAGTTCCATGCCGACCCGCACCGCCTCATCGAAGTTGTTTTGGGTGAAGAAGGTAAAGGTCGAATGGGGAATCATCAGACCCGTGGCATCATGCTGTGCCGAGACCGAACGATGCTCCTTCATCGGATAGATCTTCGCATCGAACGAGTCCACGTCACCATTTGGCACACCGAACGCCTTCTCACCGTCCGCGTTTTCGAGTGGGACCTGACCCAGCACATAGACCTCACTGGTACCGTCGAACCAACGATAGGTCGGTAAGACGTTCATGGCACGCTCCTCACCCGGTAACCAGCCGCCCCGGCCACCACAGGCCTTTGGAGAAAAGTGGGTATGGGTCCAGTCGCGCACCAGTTCGGTACTGATGTCCTTGGCGAACTCGGGAATGTGGCAGGTCTGACAGGCCACTCGTGTGGCATGACGATCCAGTGAACCGGCCCGGGTGGCTGAATAGTCCTCATGGGGCTCATCGGTATGACAGGCCGCGCAGGTCAGACGTTCGTTCACATCGTTTGGCCGCAGATCCAGACCCCGGCCCTTGAAACGATGATTCTCCGCGCTGTGACATTCCGAACAGCTCAGATCTTCGCCATGTGAGCTCATGTGGATATCGGACGAGAGCGGCGGATCCACAGTGACCGACGAAAGATCGCCCCGCTTGCCCCCATCGCTGCCCGACGCACCCGCATGACAACGCAGACAGGTCTTACGCGTTGTGGGATGTACGGTACGCGCCGCTTCCAGGATCGAGATGCTCATCTTCGACTCGTCCGGCATGAAACGGAAGGTCTCGTCGATGGGAATCTGGATGGTGGTCAGGAAGCCGTCCTCACCCACCACACTGACATCCTCATAGGGGGGTGCGCCGGTTCTCGCATAGTCGTCCTGATGACACATCAGACAATCGATGTTGTTGAGCTGCTCGGTGGTCATCTCCGCTTCCGGCGGCAAACCGTTGCCCACATGGCAACCCGCGCAGGTAAAGTAGGGGGAGGTGCGAATGGAACCACAATAGGTATTGAAGGCAGCCTCGCCCTTACCGGCCGTTCCGTCGATATTCGTCGCATTCGGCGTCATGCCGGTCTGCTGATAGTGGACCGAACCGTGCACCTCTTGGGCTTCGGTTTCATGACAGGCCACACAGGTCTCCGGACCCGTGTACGCTTCGATGGTTGCGTGAGCCTCCTGCGCCGCCGGGCTTGCCGCGGCCATGGCTGATTCAATAAATATAGACGATGTGAATAGGTTGTAGTGAACTCCTTGAAATAACAGTGTTAACAGCAATAAACGCAAGTACCTAAAAAAGCCTCGATGCTTCATGTTTATCTTCCTCCGAATGACTCGAGAAAGGAGAGCTTCACAGGCCATTGTTTTTTATGGCTCTCCGATAAACACTCACACCCCTAAACTGGTAAATTTATCTTGTTTACCTTGAGTAGGAACTTACTCCCTATTTCGATGGGTGTCCTGAAGTTGGTTCACATTTTGCGGCAGACATACAAATCCCCATCACAATCCATGCCTAAGGAATCACCGACAATCGAACTCTTCATCGTGTGAAATCAGCCAGATGACTCAAGCCGTCTCACCCCACGATATTGGGCTATTCCTGGTTGTCGAGTTACTTGACAATTGGCAACTCCACCTGTCAGCGAAGGACATACTAAAGTGACTTTACTATCTGTTTTTACTGTGTATTCAGTAAAGGTATGGCACATGGCATACAACCTGCTTTGATGCGAGACAAGGCATTCAACCCAAGGACATGGAACAGACCCTGAAGGTTGTACCCTTCCCTAAATACTGAATAACAATAAAGAGGCAAAGAATGTTTTATACAAAAAATATAGTGTTGGCAGCGGCGCTCTTCGGCTTTATCAGCACCGCCAATGCGGTCATCCTAGACTTCAACAGCATGGCGGAATCCACTGGATCCCACGGCGAGAGCGCCTGG
>JASJBU010000260.1 GCA_030066355.1 Gammaproteobacteria bacterium
CACACATTCTTTTAGAAGTGGCCGATACCGGGATAGGTATTCCGCAAGAGAAGCTGGAGAAGATCTTCGATGTCTTCTGGCAGGCCGATGTTTCGAACAGCCGACGCTTTGGTGGTACGGGTTTGGGCACCACCGTGGCCAGAGATCTGACCCAGTTGATGGGTGGTGAGATCAGGGTAAGCAGCCAGGTGGGTCTCGGAACCACATTCCGGGTCAGATTACCCCTGCTGCCCGAACAGTCCGGTAAACTGGATGTCAAGCCTCCACAGTTGGCGGGTAAGCGTCTGCTACTCTTCGAAAGCAATCCGGCCAGCATGCAAGTGCAGACAGAGACAGCCAAAGATTTGGGATTGGTCGTGGTGCCCGTAGTCGGGTTACAGGCATTGAATGAACTCCAGCCGAGTCGCTACGATTGGGTGCTGGTGTGTGACTCACTGGATGGCTTGCCACTGACTCTGCTGCTGGACAGACTGGAGGTGGTCATCGAACCGCAAACGCCTATTCTCTTCGCCGGCTACCGAGGCCGCATCCTGGGTCTGTCGAAGCGCATCTCCAGGGTGATCCTCAAACCTTTTCTGGCGGATCAGCTCATCGAGGCGATCATCATCCTAAATGCCAAACCGACTGCTGTTGGATTCGGAACGCCCAATGAATCGGAGATCAAAAGACCGAGTAGCGGCATATGCATCTTGTTGGCCGAGGACAATGCGGTGGCCGCGAAGGTGTTCCAGACGCTCCTTACCCGCAAAGGTCATAAAGTAACCCTCGCCAGGGACGGTGAGGAGGCGTTGAAATCCACCCGGCAGAAGAGCTTCCACCTGGCCTTCATCGATCTGCGCATGCCGCACATGGACGGCTTGGAATTCACCCGGCGTTACCGAGCAGAGGAATCGACGGAGCTGCGCATGCCGATCCTGGCCCTGACCGCCAACACCGCAGAGGACATCTCCGCGGAGTGTCGGGAGGCAGGGATGGATGGTTTTATCAACAAACCGGTGGAGTCAGAGCAACTGGATTCGATCATCGCACAACACGTGAGGGTTCCGGATTACAGCCGCGTCTCACTCTCAGGATAGACCGAGGTTACGCCAGATCTCCATGCTGGGTTCTGCCCGGTTCATGGTGTAGAAGTGCAGGCCGGGAGCGCCACCTGTGAGAAGTTGTTCGCACAGTCTACTGACCACCTCTGATCCATAAGTGCGAATACTCTGCAGATCATCACCAAATGCCTGCAGCCGCTTGCGCAACCAACGGGGTATCTCTGCCCCGCAGCTGTCCGAAAAGCGCGCCAGCTGTGTGAAATTGGTAATCGGCATGATGCCAGGTACGATCGGAATCTCGATACCCCGTTTGCGGCAATCCTCTACGAAGCGAAAGTAGGCGTCTGCATTGTAGAAATACTGTGTTATCGCGCTGTCGGCACCGGCCTCTACCTTACGTTTGAAATTATCCAGGTCGGTTTTTGGATTGGGGGCTTGGGGGTGGAATTCGGGATAGGCGGCCACTTCGATGTGAAAATGCTCACCAAAGTGCTGCTTGACCAGGCTGACCAGCTCGTTTGCGTAACCCAGTTCGCCCGATCCTCCCAATCCCACCCCGGATGGTAGGTCGCCGCGCAGAGCGACCAGATGCCGAATACCCTGTGCCTGGTAGCGTCCGAGAATTTCGAGGATTTCATCGGTACTTGATCCGATACAGGAGAGATGGGGGGCGGTTTCGATGCCGCTGTCGACCAACCAGTCCACGCTTGCAAACGTACCGTCCTGGGTGGAACCGCCGGCCCCATAGGTGACAGAGAAAAATGCCGGCTGTAGGGTGTTGAGGTGGCTGACGGTCGTGCGCATGCCCTGTATGCCCTTGTCCGTCTTGGGTGGAAACAGTTCAAAACTGAAGGTGCGGTGAGTGTGTTTACTGTCTGACATGAAGGGTCTCCAACTTGTCGCCACAGGCCTTCAGCAGAAAACCTTGACTCCCGGTTGCGGGAGGATGGATGGGCTGCTGAAAGCCAGCGGCTGATTAGTACCGGTAGTGGTCGGCTTTGTAGGGTCCCTGCACAGGCACGCCGATGTAGTCGGCCTGTTCCTGGGTGAGGCTGGTCAGCTGGGCACCGATCTTGTCCAGATGCAGGCGTGCCACCTCCTCGTCCAGCTTTTTCGGCAGCACGTAGACATCCACCGGGTACTGTTCTGGATGGTTGTACATTTCCATCTGCGCCAGTACCTGATTGGTGAAGCTGTTGGACATGACGAAGCTGGGATGGCCGGTGGCGCAACCGAGATTCACCAACCGACCCTCGGCCAGCAGGATGATACGTTTGCCGTCCGGAAAGATGATGTGATCCACCTGTGGTTTGATGTTCTCCCAACGATACCCTTCCACGCTGGCCACATCGATCTCGTTGTCGAAATGGCCGATGTTGCAGACGATGGCCTGGTCCTGCATGGCCGCCATGTGGTCGTGAGTGATGATGTGGTAGTTGCCGGTGGCGGTGACGAAGATGTCGGCCAGGGGCGCGGCCTGTTCCATGGTCACCACCCGGTATCCCTCCATGGCGGCCTGCAGGGCACAGATGGGATCGATCTCGGTGACCCAGACAGTGGCACCCAGTCCGCGCAGGGATTGGGCGCAGCCCTTGCCCACGTCACCGTAGCCCGCCACCAGCGCGATCTTGCCGGCGATCATGACATCGGTGGCGCGCTTGATGCCGTCCACCAGGGATTCGCGGCAGCCGTAGAGGTTGTCGAACTTGGACTTGGTCACCGAGTCGTTGACGTTCATGGCCGGAAACAGCAGCTCGCCGCTTTCCATCATCTGATAGAGGCGGTGTACCCCCGTGGTGGTCTCCTCGGTGACCCCTTTGATGGATTCGGCGATCCTGTGGTAGCGGCGAGCATCATCCGCCAGGCTGCGCTTGAGCACGCCGAGGATCACCTTCCACTCCTCCGGGTCGTCGTCCTTGGGCTCGGGAACCGCTCCGGCATTGGCGAATGCCACACCCTTGTGCACCAGCAGGGTGGCGTCGCCGCCATCGTCCAGGATCATGTTGGGCAATTGACCATCGGGCCAGTTGAGCACCTGTTCGGTGCACCACCAGTACTCCTCCAGGGTCTCGCCCTTCCAGGCGTAGACCGGGATGCCGTCCGCGGCAATGGCCGCGGCGGCGTGATCCTGGGTGGAGAAGATGTTGCAGGAGCACCAGCGCACCTGGGCACCCAGGGCCACCAGGGTCTCGATCAGTACGGCGGTTTGGATGGTCATGTGCAGAGAGCCGGTGACCCGGGCACCCTTGAGGGGCTGTGAAGCGGCGTATTTCTCACGCAGCACCATGAGTCCGGGCATTTCGGTCTCGGCGATGGCGATCTCCTTGCGGCCCCACTCGGCCAGATTGATGTCGGCAACCTTGTAATCAGTAAACTCACTCATGTTAATCATCTCCAGTGAAACTCAGAGTGAGCGCCGTTTGTCATATTGTACCCGATTCCCGAGCCTGGCAGGCCCAGCCTGTTGCAACGCTCCTCAGGAAGCGGGGGAAGCTCAGAGTCCTGCGTCGGTTTTCAATGCCTCCGCCTTGTCGGTCCTCTCCCAGGTAAAACCCTCGTCTTCCCGGCCGAAATGACCGTATGCGGCGGTTTTGCGGTATTTGATCTGCTCGGTGTTGTAGAGGTCGAGCATCTTGATGATGCCATAGGGGCGCAGGTCGAAATGGCTGCGGATCAGTTCGACGATCTTTTCATCGGAGATCTGTCCGGTACCGAAGGTTTCCACCATGACTGAGGTAGGCTCCGCCACGCCGATGGCGTAGGAGACCTGGATCTCACAGCGATCGGCCAGCCCCGCGGCCACGATGTTTTTGGCTACATAGCGGCCCGCATAGGCGGCGGAACGATCGACCTTGGAGGGGTCTTTGCCGGAGAAGGCACCACCGCCGTGGCGTGCCATGCCACCGTAGGTGTCGACGATGATCTTGCGACCAGTCAGGCCACAGTCTCCGACTGGCCCACCAATCACGAAGCTGCCCGTCGGGTTGATATGGATCTTTTCCGCAGGACACTTTTCCAGCCAGGTTTCCGGCAGCACGGGTACGATGATGTTCTCCATCACTGCATCACACAGATGGGCGTAATCGATATCCGGGTCGTGCTGGGTGGAAAGGACCACGGCATCGATACCCGTGACCCGTCCGTCTTCATAATGCAGGGAGACCTGACTCTTGGCATCGGGCCGCAACCAGGGCAGGATGCCGGCATTGCGGATCTCCGACTGACGCTGCATCAGTCGGTGTGCATAAGTGATGGGAGCGGGCATGAGTACGTCCGTCTCGTTGGTGGCATAGCCGAACATCATGCCCTGGTCACCGGCGCCCTGCTCCTCGGGGCTGGTGCGGTCGACCCCCTGGGCAATGTCCCCCGATTGTTTGCCGATCAGCGACATCACGGCACAGGTGGAGCCGTCAAAACCGACATCGGAGTTGGTATAGCCAATGTCGCTGACCACGTCCCGCACCAGGTCGTCCAGGTCGACCCAGGCCTCGGTGGAGATTTCACCCGCCACGATAACCGCACCGGTCTTGATCATGGTTTCACAGGCGACCCGGGCTTTTTCAGGGTGGGGGTCCAGCTCCAGAATCGCGTCCAACATGGCATCGGAAATCTGGTCCGCAACCTTGTCCGGATGGCCTTCGGAGACCGATTCTGAAGTAAAGATAAACTCTTTCGCCATGGTTTATTCCGTAATGTTCGCTATTGAACCAAGATACCGTGCGGTAATCCGTAGAAAATGAAATTTTCATGAAAATCAGCGCGAGGATTTTACACAGCTTGCGGCTTTTTGCATAATGCGCACCCTGCATGTCCACCCTGTTGAGACAGTCAAATGGTTTCACTTCAAACGCCGGTGTGTGAGTTCGGCAAACCAGCCCCAGACTTTAACCTGCCAGGAGTCGATGGAAGGAGCTGGACGCTGCAAGACTGTATAGGAGAGCAGGGATTACTGGTGATGTTCATCTGTAACCACTGTCCGTATGTCAAGGCCATCCGAGAACGCATCGTGCGGGATACCAGGGAGCTGCGCAACCTGGGCATCAACAGTGTGGCCATCATGTCTAACGATCCGAGTGAATACGCTGAAGACTCGTTCGAGAACATGCGACGCATTGCCGAGCAGTTCGATTTTCCGTTTCCTTACCTTTTCGACGAAACCCAACAGATCGCCAAGGCCTACGGGGCGGTCTGCACACCGGATTTTTTCGGTTATAACGCTGATTTGGGGCTTCAGTATCGCGGCCGATTGGATGAAAGTCGCAAAGATACAGCGCCGGCCGGCGTGCGTCGTGATCTATTCGAGGCCATGAAACAGGTGGCCGAAACCGGCCAGGGACCTGAGGAGCAGATACCCAGCATGGGCTGCTCGATCAAATGGCGTGGCGAATGATTTGAGCATATCAGGATATTAGGATTTACCATCAATCTAGCTTATTGCCCCTATAAGGTCTGCTAAATTGCCCCCGCCTTGAGGTTGAGTCAGAATAGCACACCTTTTTTTTCGTGTTGGGTGAGATGCCTGCGCGTAACTGCAATCGGATGATTGATCGGTCGATTGAGATTTTAGGACTGGCGGCTCGGTTTCTGTCAGTCCAGGGGGCCCAGATAGTCAGTCGAAGGGGGCCTGCGGGCACACCGGGACGGCCACGCGGATCTGGGTTCAAACTGGAAACCGTATGAGATTTCTAACTTAAATCAGGAGGGGTCAATGTCCTCAAGCAGAGAACTTGCCAACGCGATTCGTGCCTTAAGCATGGATGCAGTGCAGAAAGCCAATTCAGGTCATCCAGGCGCACCGATGGGTATGGCGGATATCGCCGAGGTACTGTGGAACGACCACATGAAGCACAACCCCGTCAATCCCGACTGGGCGGATCGTGACCGTTTCGTACTGTCCAATGGACATGGTTCGATGCTGATCTACGCACTGCTGCATCTGACCGGTTACGAGTTGAGTTTGGATGATTTGAAAAACTTCCGTCAACTCCACTCCAAGACCCCGGGCCATCCCGAGTACGGTTATGCACCGGGTGTCGAAACCACCACCGGGCCATTGGGTCAGGGCATAACCAATGCCGTCGGCATGGCACTGGCCGAACGCACGCTGGCTGCCCAGTTCAACAAGCCGGGGCACGACATCGTCGATCATCACACCTATGTGTTCCTGGGTGACGGCTGCATGATGGAGGGTATCTCCCACGAGGCCTGCTCCTTGGCGGGTAATCTGGGGCTGGGCAAGCTGATCGCCTTTTGGGATGACAATGGCATTAGTATCGACGGTGAGGTGGAGCACTGGTTCACCGATGATACCCCCGCCCGATTCGCGGCCTACGGCTGGCATGTGGTGCGTGATGTGGACGGGCACGATCGGGATGCCATTAGCAGCGCCATTACCCAGGCCAAGGCGAGTGACAAGCCCAGCCTGATCTGCTGCAAGACCACCATTGGCTACGGTTCGCCCAATTTGGCGGGCAGCCATGACTGTCATGGTGCCCCGCTGGGTGATGAGGAGATTGCCGCGACCCGTGAGCAACTCGGTTGGAACCATGAAGCCTTCGTAATCCCCGACGAGATCTATGCAGCATGGGACGCGAAAGAGGCGGGTGCGGCTGCGGAAGCTGCCTGGAATGAAAAGTTCGACGCGTACGAGGCCGCCCATACTGAGCTGGCAGCTGAGTTCAAGCGTCGCATGGCAGGAGAGCTGCCAAGTAACTGGGAAGAGGAAGCCGGTAAGTTCATCGCCGAGGTGAACGCCAAGGCCGAATCTCCTGCGACCCGTAAGGCTTCGCAAAACAGCCTCAACGGCTATGGACCGCTACTCCCAGAATTCCTCGGTGGTTCGGCCGATTTGACTCCCTCCAACCTGACTGCCTGGTCAGGTTCCAAGGCGATCACCGAAGGACACACGGACGGGAACTATCTCTCTTATGGCGTGCGTGAATTTGGTATGTCGGCGATCATGAACGGGGTGGCCCTGCATGGCGGTTTCATCCCCTATGGCGGGACCTTCCTGATGTTCTCCGAATATGCCCGCAATGCATTGCGCATGGCTGCCTTGATGAAGATTCAATCGATTTTCGTCTACACCCATGATTCCATCGGTCTGGGTGAGGATGGCCCCACCCATCAGCCCGTCGAGCAGATACCGACCCTGCGCATGATCCCCAACATGGACGTCTGGCGTACCTGTGACGGGGTTGAGACCGCAGTGGCCTGGAAAGCCGCCATCGAGAAACAGGACGGGCCGAGTTGCCTGATCTTCTCCCGACAGGGTCTGGCCCATCAGGAACGCTCCGACGAGCAGATCGCCAACATCGCAAAAGGCGGTTATGTGATCGGCGATTGTGGCAGTGATCCGGATGTGATCGTCATCGCCACCGGTTCCGAGGTGGACCTGGCGGTCAAGGCCGCAGGCCAATCCAGTAAGAAGGTGCGCGTTGTCTCCATGCCCAACACGGCCGTGTTTGACGCCCAGGATGCGGCTTACAAGGAATCCGTCCTACCTGCCAGCTGCACCGCCCGCGTGGCCGTGGAGGCTGCCGTCACCGATGGCTGGTACAAGTATGTCGGTATGCACGGCAAGGTGATCGGCATCAACCGCTTCGGCGAGTCGGCACCGGCCGGTCAGCTGTTCAACGAGTTCGGCTTCACCGTGGACAATGTCCTCGCCGCCATTGATGAGGTTTCGGCCTGAGGCATCCATCGAAACGGGCGCCCCATGGCGCCCGTTGCAACTCAAATTGACAACACATTACATAAGCTAAACGGAGAATCAAACATGACTATCAAAGTAGGCATCAACGGTTTTGGTCGTATCGGTCGCATGGCATTCCGCGCTATCGCCAAGGACTTCCCCGATATCGAAGTCGTCGGTATCAACGACCTGCTGGATCCGGACTACCTGGCCTACATGCTGAAATACGATTCGGTACACGGCAATTTTGCTGGTGACATTGCAGTTGACGGTAACACCATGATCGTCAATGGAAAGAACATCCGCCTCACTGCTGAGCGTGATCCGGCCAATCTGAAATGGGACGAGATCGGTGCCGAACTGGTCATCGAGTGCACCGGCTTCTTCCTCACCGAGGAGACCTGCCAGAAACACATCGATGCCGGCGCCAAAAAAGTCGTACAATCCGCGCCCTCCAAGGACGCCACCCCGATGTTCGTCTACGGCGTCAACCACAACACCTATGCCGGCCAGGCCATCGTCTCCGCCGCTTCCTGCACCACCAACTGTCTTGCCCCGGTGGCCAAGGTATTGAACGACAAGTTCGGTATCAAGCGTGGCCTGATGTCCACCGTGCATGCCGCCACCGCCACTCAGAAAACCGTCGACGGTCCTTCCATGAAGGATTGGCGCGGTGGCCGCGGTATCCTGGAGAACATCATTCCTTCCTCCACCGGCGCCGCCAAGGCGGTGGGCAAGGTGCTGCCGGAGTTGAACGGCAAGCTGACCGGTATGGCCTTCCGCGTACCCAC
>JASJBU010000261.1 GCA_030066355.1 Gammaproteobacteria bacterium
TCTCGAACATGTCTCGGTTGTACCAACCTCCTGGGCGCGGCCAAATTCCTCAAGGTGGTACCAATGATCAAGATCAATGAAAACTTCAACAAACTTCAGGCCTCTTACCTGTTTTCGGACATCGCCAAACGGGTCACCGCCTTCCAGCAAACCAATCCGGACAAAGCCATCATTAAGTTGGGGATCGGCGATGTCACCCGTGCCCTGCCCGACGCCTGCATTCAGGCCTTCCATGCAGGGGTCGACGAGATGGCCAATGACCACAGCTTTCATGGCTATGGCCCGGAGCAGGGTTATGATTTCCTGCGCGAGGCCATCGCGCAAAACGACTTTCAGGCCCGTGGTTGTGATATCGCGGCCGATGAGGTCTTCGTCAGTGACGGGGCCAAATGCGACTCGGGAAATTTTCAGGAGATCTTCGCCACTGATATCACCGTGGCGATCCCCGATCCGGTCTACCCCGTCTACGTAGACACCAATGTCATGGCTGGCCGCAGCGGAGAGGCCAGCGACGGCCGTTACGCGGGCCTGGTCTACCTGGACGGGAACAAGGCAAACGGCTTCATCCCCGACCTGCCCTCGACGCCGGTGGATCTGATCTACCTCTGTTTTCCGAACAATCCCACCGGCGCCACCGCCAGCCAGGCCCAGTTACAGCAGTGGGTCGACTACGCCCGGGAACACAAGGCCCTGATCCTGTTCGATGCGGCCTATGAGGCCTTCATCCAAGACGACTCACTGCCCCACTCGATCTTCGAGGTGGAAGGTGCCCGGGAAGTAGCGGTGGAATTTCGCAGCTTCTCCAAGAACGCCGGGTTCACGGGCACGCGCTGTGCCTACACGGTGGTGCCCAAGGAGTGTATGGCCTATACCGCCACCGGTGAGCAGGTCCCAGTCTACGGGCTGTGGAACCGTCGTCACACTACCAAGTTCAACAGCGTCTCCTACCCTGTGCAGAAGGCCGCCGCAGCAGCCTACAGCGAGGCGGGTAAACAACAGATCAAGGCATTGATCGACTATTACATGGAGAACGCCAAATACATCCGTGAAAAGATGCAAGCATTGGGTTACGACTGCATCGGCGGCGAAAACTCACCCTACATCTGGATCGATGCCAAGGGGGACTCCTGGGACTTCTTCGACACCCTGCTCAACCAAGCGGGTGTGGTTTGTACACCGGGTGCCGGCTTCGGCAAATGCGGCGAGGGTTTCATCCGCATCAGCGCCTTCAACAGCCTCGAGAATGTTCAGAAGGCGATGCAGCGCATCAGCCAGGCTTTGTGATCCAGCAACGAATACCGAATCCGATTTCACTGCCACAGAGGTCGTAAAGATTGACTTCATCATTCTCACGAGTTGTCTGTGGAAAACCATGTAGCCACCACTATGCCCATAACCAATGATTTCAAAGAACGACTTGCCGGCCACCTGGAAGCCATCGCCGACCACTACGGCACCCCCTTTCATCTGTATGACGAAATGGGTATCCGCGAGACCGGCACTGGCCTGAACCAGGCCTTTGCCGACTTCCAGGGCTTCAAGGAGTACTTTGCGGTTAAGGCCCTGCCCAATCCACGCATTTTGCAGATCATGCAGTCCATGGGCTTCGGCTTCGACTGCAGCTCGATTGCCGAGCTGCGGCTCAGCCGTGATCTCGGCGCCACTGGCGAAGACATCATGTTCACCTCCAACGACACCAGCGATGCGGATTTCGCCGCTGCCGAGGCGGCGGGCGGTTGCGTCCTCAATCTTGATGACATCACCCTGGTCGACAAGGTCCCTAACATGCCGGAACTGATCTGTTTCCGCTACAATCCGGGTGATCAGCGCAGCGGCAACAGTATCATCGGCAACCCGATCGAGGCCAAATACGGCGTCGCCCATAACCAACTGCTGGATGCCTATCGACTGGCGAAGCAGCGGGGCGCCAAGCGCTTCGGTTTGCATACCATGCTGGCTTCCAACGAATTGAACTACAGTTACATGGTGGAGACCACCCGAATGCTGCTGGAACGGGTGGAATGGATTGCTGCACAACTGGACATCGATTTCGATTTCGTGAATATCGGCGGCGGGCTGGGGATCCCCTATCGACCCGGTGAGCAGCCGCTCGACATCCAGGCCATGGCCCACGAGATCGGCGAACTCTTCGAAGTGTTCAAGACCCACAACGGCTATGTCCCCAAACTCTACATGGAGAGCGGCCGTTACATGACCGGCCCCCACGGCGTGCTGGTGACCCGCGCCATCAACCGCAAGGAGATCTACCGCACCTATGTGGGGGTGGACGCCTGCATGTCCGCCCTGATGCGTCCCGGTATGTATGGCGCCTATCACCACATCGATGTGCTGGGAAAACACGGTGAGCAGGAGACGGTGGACGTGGCCGGCTCGCTATGCGAGAACAATGACAAGTTTGCCATCCAGCGCCCCCTGCCCAAGATCGCGGACGGGGATCTGCTGTATATCCACGACACCGGTGCCCACGGCCACGCCATGGGTTTCAACTACAACGGCAAGTTCCGTCCCAAGGAGCTGTTGCTTCGCGCAGACGGCAGTGTCGAGCTGATCCGTCGGGAAGAGACCCTGGATGACCTGTTCGCCACACTGAATTACCAAACGGATGTCTTCGTACCGGGAGCCGATTAGATCAGCGCTAGGCCTCCCGAGTGGGCACGATATGTACCGGGATCGGAGATTTCCGCAACACCCCCTCACTGGTGCTGCCGAGTAAGAGTTTGGCGGCCATGCCCTTGCCGTGCGAGCCGAGCAGGATCATGTCTGCCGAGTGTTTTGCCGCCTCTGCGAGAATCTCCCCAGCCCCTTGCCCCGACACCAGCAGGGCCTTGCAGTCCAGTCCGTGATACCGCAACGTCTGACTGATTTCCTGCAGACGACTGTGCTCTTGATGGTAACGTTGCGCCACTGCATCACGGATCGCCCGCGGATCCGCTTCTATGCCTCCCAACATGGGGTCCGGTTCATAGGCGGTGAACACCGGCCCGGGTTCGGGCTCAGTGACATGCAACAGGGTCAACCTCGCCGAAAGCGCCCTGGCCAGCAGCTCCGCTTCCTTGATCACCTTATCGAAGGCATCGAAAAAATCGATGGCAACCAGGATCTTATACATATTCATCGATGCCCAGCACTGTGCTGACATACTCCTGTTCCGCATGCTGCTCAAGGGCGGCATAGGCGCTCAGGGCGCGCTGCGAACGAGGGTCAACCGCCTGTTGGCTCGGTGATGAGGGTCCGCGGGTGCGAAACAGCAAGGCCTCCACTTCTCTGGCGGCACCGACCGCCCGCAAGGTCAGGTTCGATTCGGCAGAGCCTGCCGTGGCAAGCACAGCGGACCCATGGTCGAGCGCAGAACGCTCCCTGGCAGCCTGCTGGTCAACAGGCAGCTGGTTAATCGGCCGAACAAAGGAACCGCTTATCTGCATGGGTCAGGCAACTCTTGTCCTTTCAGCTCGAATAGGATTGGAGCTTGTTATTATAGTCTAAAGAAGGGCTTAAACCAGAGATTCGGCGGTATAACCGGCACTCTGCACGGCCGCGATCAACTCGTCCACGTCAACCGACCCCGTAATTAATGCCTCACCTGTCTCTAGATTGACTTCAGCCTTGTCGACTCCATTGACGGCCTCCAGGGCCTCACTGACGCTGGCTAGGCAATGGGGACAGGTCATACCGGACACACTGAGTTTGATAGGCATGGCTCTCTCCAAAATGGTTGGTTTAAAGAAGCGTAATCGATTGGCATTGCTCACCACGGTCACCGATGATAGGGCCATCGCGGCACTAGCGAACATGGGCGGCAACAGCCAACCGGTCAACGGAAACAAGGCACCCGCCGCCATGGGTATACCGATCACATTATAAATGAAGGCGCCAAACAGGTTTTGTTTGATGTTGCGCAGAGTGGCGCTGGAGATGGCGATGGCATGGCAGACATTACTCAGGGAATCCCCCGCCAGGGTGATGTCTGCATTACTGATCGCCACATCGGTGCCACTGCCGATGGCGAAGCCGGTATCCGCCTGGGCCAGAGCCGGTGCATCGTTCACCCCATCGCCTACCATGCCGACCCGAAATCCTTGAGATTGCAGTGCCTTCACCACCTCGAGCTTGTCGCCAGGCAGCGCCTGGCTATGAATCTCATCGATGCCGAGCTCCGCGGCCACCCTGCTGGCGGTGGCTTGATTGTCACCGGTGCACATGACAATCTTCAGGCCCTGTCTGTGCAGTTCATCGATTGCCGCAGGGCTGTCATACCTGATGGGGTCTCGCAGTAGCAACACCCCCATGAGCCGGTTATCCAAAGCCACCCAGACAGGGGTAGCGCCTTTGCCCGCCTCATTTTCCGCCTGCAGTTGCATGGTTTCAGGCAGCTCGAGGCCTTGATCCAACAAGTACTGCCGGCTGCCCAAGCAGACCGCCCTGTCTCCGATTCGCCCACACACTCCACTCCCGGCCTCTGCCAGGAAAGATTCGACCTTGTTGTATGCTATCCCGCGTGTTTCAGCCGCGGTAGTGATCGCATAGGCCAGGGGATGCGCGGAACCGCTCTCCACACTGGCGGCCAGGCCGAGCAGTTCCGTTTCGGTTACGCCCGCCACCGGTTCGACCTGGGTGACCCTGGGCCGACCTTGGGTCAGGGTGCCGGTCTTGTCCACCACCAGATGGGTCAGCCGGCTCGCGCTTTGCAGAGCATCGCTGTTGCGGATCAAGATATTCAACTGCGCGGCCCGGGCGGTGCCGACCATGATGGCAATGGGGGTGGCCAGACCCAGGGCACAGGGACAGGCGATCACCAATACGGCGATTCCGGCTCTGAGACCGTAGGCCATCTCGGGCGCGGGACCGAACAGCAACCAACCGCCGAAGGTCAGCAGGGCAATGAGGATCACCATCGGCACGAACACCGCGGAGACCCGATCCACCAGCCTGCCAATGGGCGGCTTGCTCATCTGCGCCTGTTTGACCATAAGGATGATCTGCGCCAGGGTAGTCTCATCAGCGATCCGTTCGACCCGCAACAGCAGGCTGCCGTTCTGATTGAGGGTGCCGCCGGTCAGCGGATCACCAGGACCCTTGGACACCGCCGCCGATTCCCCGGTCAGCATCGACTCGTCTACACTGGAAAGACCCTCGACGACGACACCGTCGATGGCAATCCGTTGCCCGGGCCTGACCCGCAACAGGTCACCGGGCCGTAGCAGAGAGACCGGCAATTCAAGCTCCATATCGCCACGAACCAGTTGTGCGGTCTTGGGCGAAAGACCGACCAGACTGCCGATCGCCTCGCTGGTGGTCCGCTTGGCCCGGGTCTCGAGTACATGACCGAGTTGCAGAAACGCCAGAATCAGCACCGAGGCATCGAAATAGAGCTTACCCATGCCCGCAGGCAGAAGGTCGGGCAGCAACACCAACAGGCTGGAGGAGAGCCAGGCCACCCCCGTGCCCATGGCCACCAGGGTGTCCATATTCGCAGAGAAATGGCGGGCCTGCTGCCAGGCACCCCGGTAGTAGTTGCCTCCGCTGTACCAGATGACTGCCAGACAGAGCAGTGCCACTCCGCCCCACACCAGTCGACCACCAGGCGTCACTAACGCTGGCAGCAATCCGCCGAAGTGCGCGCTCATCAGCCCAACTCCGACCAGCCCGGCGAACATTGCCTTACGCCAGGCGCGTCTGATCTCCTGGCGGGCCGCCCGGGCCTGTTCCGCATAAGGATCGGTGAATTCCTCCACAATCCTGGCCAACACCCCGGACTGAAGCAGACCGAACAACAGATTGGCGGGAGACAGGCGAGTACTGATGCGCCAGGCATCCCCTTCAGGGTTGATCTCGGCCTGCGCATCGAGCTGCCGGATCTGTCTGCTCAGCTCGTCATGGGGCAGATCCGGCACACGCAGCAACACAGAGTCAGTCATCTGCGGTGTCTCGACCAGCTGGGCTGGGTAGCCCTGATCGATCACCGCATCGACCACCGCCTGGGGATCGCCACCCTTGACCTGCGCGCGTTTCTCCAGCAGATTGACCGCGCTGTCCTGCACACCCTCGACAGCCCGAATCGCCCGCTCCACGCTGGCCACGCAGCTTGAGCAGGTCATATCCTCGATGGCGATGAGATAAGCGTGATCGATCTGTCGAGGTCCGGCATCGAGTGTATCGCTAGCCGGGGTCGGGCAGCTATCCGTAACGGCAGGTATGGGGCTGCTCGGGTAACCCGCTTGTTCTATCGCCGCGATCACCTGATGGGGCAGACCGCCGGTGACCCGTGCCCGGCTGTTGTCCAGATCGACCTCGACTTCCGTGACCTGGGGGAGTACTCGAATCGCCTTGTCCACCTTCGCCACACAATGCTGGCAGCTCATGCCTTCGATCTTGACCAGATAGGATTTCAAGCTGAGCCCTTCCCGATCCTTTGCATGTTGGCGGGCGGCCTCGGAAGAGGGGACGATCATACTCAGCCCGGCGGCCACCCCATGGGCCGACCACCCAACAGATGCAGGTGGATATGGAACACGGTCTGACCCGCCCCTGCATTGCAGTTGATCAAGGTGCGGTAGCCGGGTTCGGCGATGCCCTCCTCCTCCGCTACCTGTTTCGCTGCCAGATAGAGCTTGCCAATCAACTCAGCATCGTCAGATTGCAGGTCATTGAGGGTTGAGATATGCCGCTTGGGAATTACCAGAACGTGAGTCGGCGCCTGGGGATTGACATCCCGGAAGGCCAACACATCACCATCCTCGTAGACCACGTTGGGTTTGATCTCCCCGGAGACGAATTTACAAAATAGACAGTCAGTCATGGCATTTCCTTGTTTTTGATGTTCAGCACAGAGCACACAGAGACTCAATGTGCGTTTTCATTGGATTCATCAAGCCAGAAAGTTGAGCGACTGGCATGCTAAAAACTCAGTGTTCTCTGTGTCTCTCGGCAACTGCTCTGGGTAATTGCTCCTGCATGACTCTACCCTACCACATCCTTGTGGGTTGCCGGCTTTGCTCTAACTCCTGCATCCTTGCAGTCGTGTGGATTGTTGAAAAAATCAAAACTCCGCACGCCCGCGAAAGGCATGGGCCAGGGTCACACCGTCCACGTATTCCAGTTCGCCGCCCATGGGCACGCCATGGGCGATGCGGGTGGTCTTAATGCTACGTGCCTTGGCCATATCGTGGATGTATTGTGCGGTGGCTTCACCTTCCACGGTCGCATTGGTGGCCAGGATCATCTCCTCGACTTCACCCTCGGCGAGTCGCTGATCGAGCAGATCCAGGCCGATCTCCCGGGGCCCTATGCCATCCAGGGGAGAGAGGTGTCCTCCCAACACGAAATAGCGACCCCGGTAGTCGATCGCCTGCTCAATCATGGACTGGTCTGCCGGGGTTTCCACCACGCAAAGCAGCGAGGCATCCCGCTGAGGATTGGCACAGAGTCGGCAGACCTCCATTTCAGTCAGGGTCCGGCACCGGCTGCAATGACCGATCTGCTGCATGGCCTCGGCCAGAACCCGCGCCAGATGCTTGCCACCTTCGCGATCCCGGTCCAACAGATAATATGACATGCGCTGGGCGGTTTTTGCTCCCACCCCGGGCAGGCAGCGTAGTGCCGTGATCAATTGATCCAGCAGCGGCTGTGATGCCATCGGCTCAGAACGGCAGTTTCATGCCGGGGGGCAGATTGAGGCCCGCAGTCAGGCCCGACATGCTTTCCTGCATCTTCTGGGTGATCCGCTGATTGGCGTCGTTCATCGCCGCTGCAATCAGGTCCTCCAGCATCTCCTTGTCGTCGCCCATCAGGCTGTCGTCGATCTCCACCCGGCGCGTCTCGTGTTTGCCGTTGACCGTAACCTTGACCAAGCCACCGCCGGACTCGCCGGTCACCTCTTCCCTGGCCAGCCGCTCCTGGGTCTCCTGCATCTCGGCCTGCATCTTCTGGGCCTGCTTCATCAGATTGCCTATGCCACCTTTCATCGGATTACCTCAATATTAAATAATTGAAAACAATATACTATGAATTATTTTTAAGCCCATTTATCAAGTCGTGTAATCTCAACCCACTGGCTTGATCGTACCCGGTACCGGCCGGGCATCGAAATGCTCCTGCATCTCCTTGACCAACGGATCATCGGCGAAGGCCTGCTCAGCCTGGGCCTGACGCGCTGCCGATTCCCGGGCCTGGCGCTGTGCCGGGGTTTCCCGCTCCGAGGCTTCAGCAGTGATCTGCAGTTTGACCTGTTCACCCAGCTGTTTTCGGATTCCCTCCAGCAAGCGCTTCTCCGACTGTCCCACCCGCAATTGCTGCTTTGTCGGGTCCAGTTTGAGTTGCAGGGTCGTCCCATCCCAGCTCTGAAACACACAATTCTTGGCCAATTGGCTGGTAATCCCGCCCAGCTTCAGATCCGCCACGAAACTGCCCCACTGGCGGGGATCCACATTGGCCATGGTCGCTGCCGGTTCGACTTTTGTTGCGACAGTCTGTGATGCGGCAGCGCGGGACTCTGC
>JASJBU010000253.1 GCA_030066355.1 Gammaproteobacteria bacterium
CCCTGGCCAGAGACAACAGTCGTGTATGCTGCTTACCCCGGCCCAGGATGATCAGACGGCAGTTGCGTCTGCTTCGCAATTCGGCAAATGCTCGCAAAAGAGTCGGGAAGTCTTTGCGTGAGCCCAACTCTCCGGCACTCAGAATAATGGGTGATTGATCTTGAAACCAAGGGTGATCCGGTGCTTCTGGGGTTCTCGTGAGTAACCGATCTGGAATAATCGGGGTATGAACGACCTGGATGTGGTTTCGTGGGAGGCCACTGAAGGCCGTCATGTCGTCAGCTGCACCCTGCGACGGCACGATGACATTGTAGGCTGAGGGGTAGAGGTAGCGAATCGAGTGCCTTTGGATCCAGCGTTCCAACCGACCTCTTGAGGCAAGATCCACCGACAGCGTGGTGCCGGATCTCAAGACCACTCGGGTGTCCGTACGGGCAACGAGTTTGGCCAGCAGGGCGGTACGGTTGACCCGGTCCTTATCGGAGAGCATGACAGAGGGGCGTTCGCGTCGCAGATAGCGGACAAGTGCTGGCAGGGCGGTGTAGGTATGAGAGGTACCGAGATCAATGATGCGGAAGTTCTCGCTCTGAATGTCCAGGTGCGGGCCATGCTTGCGAACCTTCAATTGATCTACCCGATAACCTCGTGAGACTATCTCTGTGATGAGATTGGCCATTGCTCGATCTACGCCGCTGTGCCCGGAGGTGGCGAGAAAAAAGCAGATCTTGACGGGTTTCATTTACTTGACGGGATCAAGGATTTTCTTGGGTGGTGCGGTGCCATGCCGTTGAAACCTATCCTGAAAGGTCGTTTGTAGGTCCAGTCGGGGGATTATAGTACGATTGAATCGGTAATCCGCACCGAAACGGTGAAATTAATCAATAACCTTGTTGCATCAAGTCCGGCTGCCCCGAAGTTTTCATGATCACCAGGCTAGACGGATATGTACTAAATCCAGAATTTACGTTTGATCAGGGATGTTCTAGATGACGCGGGTCGTGCTGTGGTGGGGTAAGTTCGATGCTGAATATTCACGCAATCGGATTATCCACAAGGCCTTTGAATCAATGGGTTGGAGCATTTGCAGTTTCAAGCCCAGGAATAGCCGAATGGCCGTCCTTGAAGCGCTCCTGCGGCGTATCACAACGCCCGATCTGGTGTTCGTGCCGAGTTTCTGTCAATGGGATATACCGGGCGCCCATCGATTTTGCCAGATCAGAAAACGGCCCTTGATGGTCGATCCGCTGATCAGTCTTTATGATACCCGCATCTTCGAGAGGAGAGCCCTGGCGTTCGGCAGTCGGCAGGCTGCGCGCTTGTATAGGCGGGAGAAGTCATGTCATGCGAAGGCCGATTTACTATTGGTCGATACTGCGGCGCATGGTGATTGTTTCATCGAGGAATTCGACTTGGATGCCAGTCAAGTCCATGTGGTGCAGGTAAGCGCCGAAGAGTCGCTGTTTACCCCAAACAAAGCATCCGGGGAGCGCAGTCAAGGGAATGGCAGGGTGCAGGTTCTGTTTTATGGGAGTTTCATTCCGCCGCAAGGTGTCGAGATGATCACGGAAGCCATTCGGCTGTATCAGGGGCCGGATGTTTCCTGGCACCTGCTTGGTGGGGATCGGTCGGCTAGCAAAGATGCCTGTGTGCGGAGCACGGCGGATATTGATCATGTAATATTCGAAAAACGCATTCCCTATGAGAGATTACCCCAACGTATCGGGGAGGCGGATATCCTGTTGGGGATCTTTGGCAACACAGCCAAGACAACCCGGGTCATCCCCAACAAGGTCTATCAGGCAATGGCCTGCGGAAAACCCGTGGTAAGCAGTATCGGTCCCTACCCCGATGCACTGTTGCAGGGTGACGATGGCGGTATCGAGTGGGTACCTGCCGGAGATCCCCAGGCGTTGGTGGATGCGGTGGCCAGGTTGGCCGCCAATCCGGATCTTCTGTACAGCAGGGGGATCAAGGCTCGCCAAACTTACGCCAGGCATTTCTCGAACAGACAGGTTGTGCGTGAATTGGCTCATACACTGGAAGGCTTTGATCAGAAAGCCCTCATTCGATGACCGGCGTTGGGTCTTCATGGTGCGACCACAGGTCTGAATGAAGTTGTCAGGGAATTTTTATTTATCGGTAGCGTATGGCCATCAAGATGCCCACCAAGATCCTATTGATTAGACTCAGCGCGATTGGCGACATTGTAATGGCCTCTCCATTGATTGGTGCCTTGCGAAGCAGTTATCCCGATGCCCGCATCAGTTGGTTGGTCCAGCGGGAATCGCAGGCTCTGTTGGATCGCCACCCGGATCTGGATGAGGTCCTGATTTGGCCGCGTCAGGAATGGCAGCACCTGGCAAAACACAGACAATGGCTCTCCCTATACCGGGAGATCAGGCGTTTTAAACAAGAACTGCAGATCAAAGGTTTCGATATCACAATCGATCTGCAAGGTCTGATGAAAAGCGGATTTCTCGCCTGGTTGTCGGGGGCGCGTGAGCGGATAGGCTTGGGCTCCAGGGAGGGGAGCCAGTGGCTGATGAGCCGGGTAATCGACCGCGGCGGTGATTCGCAGCGCATCGGTTCCGAATATCTGTATCTCGCCCAACAGCTGGATCTGCACATTGAGCCATTTCTGATGCATATCGCTCTGGCAGACGCAGACGAGGACTATGTCAGGAATCTGATCACCAGTCAGCGATTGAATGCCGGATACCTGGTAACCTGCCCGTTCACCACTCGTCCGCAAAAGCACTGGTTCGAAGAGCAGTGGTTGGAGCTGATACCCCGTCTGCAGGAGTCACTTGGTATGCGGGTCTTGATGCTGGGCGGTCCGGGTGATCAGCGGGCGGCACAGCAGATGGTCGACCGATTGCACGATAGTCTGATCGATATGGTGGGCGTGACCAGCCTCAGGCAGGCCGCTGCCCTGATCAAGCATGCCGCATTGCTGATCGGGGTGGATACCGGGCTGACTCACATGGGCATTGCCTTCAATCGGCCGACCATCTGCCTGTTTGGCTCGACCTGTCCCTACCTGGATACCACCCGTGAGAATGCGCTGGTGCTCTACCATAAGCTGGCATGTTCACCCTGTAAGCGCAAGCCTACCTGCAATGGCCGTTTTGATTGCATGCGCGCCATCAGCGTCGACGAGGTGCTCGAACATGCAGACCGGTTGCTGCGGCGCGAGCCCCGTCCGCTATGAAGATCCTGCACATAGAAGCGGGCCGGCATCTGTATGGCGGGGCACTGCAGGTCGCCTACCTGATCGAAGGGCTGGAACGGCGTGGTATCGAGTGTGTACTGGTCTGCTGCGCTGGCAGTGCGATCGCGCAAAGCTATCGGAAGCGTCTCGCCAGCCTGTATGAGATGGCCATGGGCGGTGATCTGGATCTGGCCATGATCTGGCGGATCGGGCGGATCATCAAACGCGAAAGGCCGGATCTTGTGCATCTTCACAGTCGCCGAGGGGCCGAGATCCTGGGCGGACTGGCTGCCCGACAGGCAGGGGTGCCGGTGGTGCTATCCCGTCGGGTTGACAACCCTGAACATTCGCTTGTGGTACGTTGGAAATACCGGCTGTACGATAAGGTGATCACGATCTCCGAGGGCATCTATCGCGTCTTGCTGGAGGAGGGGGTCGCTGCTGACAAACTGGTTTGTGTGCGCAGTGCGGTGAGTCCGGACGCCTATCAACAAGCATGTGACCATAGCTGGTTCCGAGATACATTGGGTCTTGAGGCCAGGGCAAAGGTACTGGGCGTGATCGCACAACTCATCCCACGTAAGGGTCATCGGTTTCTGCTCGAGGCACTGCCCGGATTGCTCGAGTCATTCCCTACTCTCAAGGTGGTGTTTTTCGGCCAGGGGGCGGAGGAAGCACGGCTCAGGCAGCAGGTGGATGCCTTGAACCTGCAGGACAAGGTGATCTTTGCCGGTTTTAGAACGGACCTGCCGAAGATCCTCCCCTGCCTCGATCTGGTGGTTCACCCGGCGCTCATGGAAGGGCTGGGCATCTCCCTGTTGCAGGCCGCCGGTGCGGGGGTGCCGATCGTCGCGGTGGATAGCGGAGGCATGCCGGAGGTGGTTCGGGACGGACACAACGGGCTGTTGGTGCCTCCAGGTGATAGCGCGGCCTTGCGCAGGGCCATCCACGGGCTATTGTCCGATCGTTCGATGATGACCCGCATGGGGCAGGCCGGAGCAGCACTGGTCGCCCGGGAATTCTCCATCGACCGCATGGTGGAGGGCAATCTTCAGGTCTACCGGGAACTCTGTGGCAACCATGACTAGGATCCACAGCCTGCAGATCATTGGCAGCAAATCCTTTGGAGGTGCGGAACGCTGGTTCCAACGCTTCTCCACCTCCCTGGCCGAGCTGGGGCACCGGACAGAGCTGGCCGTGCGCAAGGGATATGCATTGGACCGGGATATCTGGCAGGGCTTGGCGTATCACGCACTGCCGATGCGAACAGTTTGGGACCCGCTGTCTCGGCATGAGGTCGCCAAGCTGATCCGGCGTCTGCAACCCGATCTCGTGCAGACCTATATGGGGCGGGCCACCCGGCTGACAGTCGCTGCTGAAGGCAAGGGGCCGGTGCACCTGGCAAGGCTCGGCGGTTACTACAAGCTTGCCGGATACCGTCATGCCGATGCCTGGATCGGCAACACCAAAGGGATCCGAGACTATCTGTTGGACAACGGATTCCCTCGGGACAGGGTCTTCCACATCTATAATTTCTTCGAGCCGCCAAGTGTGGACGGGGAGACGGTGCAACGCGCTGTTTGGAATGTCCCGGAAGATGCCCTGGTGCTGATGACCCCGGGCCGTCTGATCCCTGTCAAAGGCCAACGGTACCTGTTGGAAGCTATGCGCTGCCTGCCCCGAGAACTGGGGGGGCGTCCGTTATGGCTGATGGTTTTGGGCGATGGTCCGTTGGCCGGCTCCCTGAAGGATTTAGCCCGTCAGCTGGGGATTGCCGAACGGGTGGTCTGGACCGGTTGGCAATCGGATCCGGGGCCGTTCTATCGTCTGGCGGATGTTATCGTCTTTCCCTCGTTGGAGCGGGAGACCTTCGGCAATGTGATTCTCGAGGCCTGGGGCTTTGCTAAGCCTCTGGCCACTACCGCGTTTCGGGGCGCGCAGGAGATCGTGCATCATGCAGAGGACGCACTGATGACGCCCTGTGCCGAGCCGCAGGCACTGGCTGATTCCATTCGGAAACTCTGTGTTGATGCAGATCTGTCCCAGTCTTTGGTCCGGGCGGGTCATCGGCGTCTGCTGGAGGATTTTTCCAAGTCAGCGATCATGCGGCAATATGTGGATCTCTATTCTCAATTAATCGGCAGAGCTTGAGCAGCGATGCAAAACACCATCTCCATCCTCATGTATCATCAGGTGGGCGATTTCCCACCCATGCCGGCCCACCGTTCCACGTATTGCCACTATCGGCGCTTTCAGGCCCAGATGGCCTACCTCAAACGATTGCGCTACCGGGTGTTGAGTCTCGATCACGCGTTAGCCTGTCTGAACGGGGCTCAGCCGATACCGCCTCGGGCGGTGGTTCTGACCTTTGACGATGGTTATGAGAATTTCTACGAATTCGCCTGGCCGGTATTGAAGCGCTACGGATTCCCATGCATCGTGTATCTACTCTCCGGTCTGCTCGGCCAGGCATCGAGCTGGTTTGCCACGGATGGCCGACAGACCCCCCCGCTGATGGACCGTGAACGTATTCTACAGTTGCGTGATGCAGGAGTGGATTTTGGCTCCCATGGGGTCAGCCATGTCAAACTCGCCGAAGTGGATGCCGGGACCGTGCGGCGGGAAGTCACCGACAGTAAGCAGACCCTGGAAGCCCTGTTGGATCATCAGGTGCGGCATTTCTGCTATCCCTACGGGAGTCATGACTTGACGGCGGTCGAGGCGGTCGAGGCGGCGGGCTATGTAAGTGCTGTCACCTGTCAGCGGGCAGCGGCCACCCCGGCTTTTGATCCGTTTCTGCTGCCCCGCAAGGCCATCTCCTACGGCGACAATCTGGCCGGTTATTTCTGGAAACTGGCGATGAAGGACAAACCCAAGGGTGAGCCCCTGCGCTGGCGCACTTGATGCCTTAGGTGTATCCGCAGGCGTGTGCCTACCGAGGTGGGCGCTCTCAGGTGAATGTCTGAGCGGAAGAATTTCCATGGACGATGTTCCGTACCACCCAGTGGAGACGAGCCCCCAGGCAGTGCTGAACCGTCGAAAGTCAGGGCGTTGAGCATCGACTGTAAAAAGGCCTGCCGGCGAGCGAATCGATATGCGGGCTTGTCCGACTGTTGGCCGATGAACTCAGTGGGCGGGATGACGGGTTCTGTGTGGAGGAGAACAACCGGGCTCAATATGGGTCGGGCAGGCCTTGACGTTTTTTGAAGCGGCGGTGGGTCCAGAGGTACTGCTCCGGCGCCAATCGCACCGCCTCCTCGATCAGTGCATTGATGCGTGTCGCGTCTGCTCGAGCATCTTCACTCGGGAACCCCTCCAGGGGCGGCTTGAAGATCAGATGGAAGCCCTGGTTGCCGGGCAGCCGGATACAATTGAACGTCAGGACGGGCGCGCGGGAGATCTTGGCCAACCGTGAGGTACCAGTATGCGTCGCGGCAGGTACCTGGAAAAAGGGCGCTAGGGTGCTGCCGGGACCCTTGAAACTCTGATCTGTCGCATACCATATGGAATGATTCTCTTTCAGAGTGCGCAGGGTCTTGCGCATGTCCTCGCGGGGGATGGCAGCAACAAAATTTCGCTGTCGGTTGCGGCTGAAGGCCCACTCGATTACCGGGTTCTCATGGCGTCGATACATGACGGCGGTCGGATGACACTGAATGAACAGGCGTCCGGAGATCTCCAGATCGGTAAAATGACTGCCGAGCAGCAAGGCCCCACGGCCCTGGCTCAGACAGGCTTCGAGGTGTTCCAGGCCATCGACCTGCCGGATCAGGCGGCGGATCTTCGCATCACTCGCCCACCAGGCATAACCGGTCAGGATCAGACCTATTCCCAGGGCCTCGAAATGCGCCATGCGCAGTGACGACCTTTCAGCCTCACTCAGTTCCGGAAAGCATAGGCGCAGGTTCACCTCGGCGATCTGCCGACGCCGCCTGGCCAATCGATGGATGAGTCGGCCAAGCCATGCGCCGACACGCAACGCAAACGGGTATGAAAGGTGTCGCCCGGCCAGCCACAGCAGGGCCAGCCCCAACCAGGTGGGCCAGTAACGGGGTGATGCGATATGGGCTTTGGGTCTACGTGCCATCGGGCGGAGGATTGAGAAAAACCGGGATTTTCCTTGTTCAGGCTGAGATTGGCTCCTAATATAAGCCGTTTACGGCAATTTTGTTATCGTTTGATGCATTTTCAACTTCCGGATTTCACTTCCGCCAAGGTGTTGGTCGTTGGCGACCTGATGCTGGACCGTTACTGGCAGGGTCCAGCCGCCAGGATCTCACCCGAGGCACCGGTGCCGGTAGTCCGGGTGGATGACACCGAGGAACGGCCCGGGGGAGGTGCGAACGTCGCCCTAAACATGAGCGCTCTGGGTGTGAATGTCGTGCTGGGCGGGCTGGTGGGCGATGACGAGGCGGGCCGATCTCTGGAAAACCAGCTACACAAGGCGGGCGTACGTTGTCTTCTGCAACGGGAGCCGGACCTGCCGACCATCACCAAGCTGAGGGTGCTAAGCCAGCATCAACAGCTGCTTCGTCTCGACTTCGAAAAGTCCATCGCTGGGGTGGATGTATCGGACATGGAGGCCGCATGCCTGGGCGCCTTGCCTGCCTGTCATGCGCTGGTGTTGTCGGACTACGCCAAGGGTACCTTACAGAATCCCCAACGCCTGATTCAGGCGGCGCAACAAGCGGGTATACCGGTGCTGGTCGACCCCAAAGGCAGTGATTTCGCACGTTACCGTGGCGCGACCCTGCTGACCCCGAACCTGCGGGAATTCGAAGCGGTGGTTGGGATCAGCAGCTCGGATCAGGAACTCATCAACAAAGGTGAAGACCTGCGTGCCAGGCTGGACCTGCAGGCCCTGCTGATCACCCTAAGCGAGCGTGGCATGCTGCTTGTGCAGGAAGGGCGGTCGGCCCTGCACCTGCCGACCCGGGCGCGGGAGGTCTTCGATGTGACCGGTGCAGGTGACACGGTGATCGCACTCTTGACGGCGGGCATCGCCGCCGGTTTGGCACTGGCGGAGGCCGCGGGTCTGGCCAATCTGGCCGCCGGCCTGATGGTGGGCAAGCTCGGTGCCGGCAGCGTGACCCCCGAGGAGCTCAAAGGGGCGCTGCGCCAACATGGTGACTGGAGCAGTATTCTGGATCGGCATGAACTGCAACAAGCGGTGCGGGAAGCACGGTATCAGGGTGAGTGCATCGTCATGACCAATGGTTGCTTTGATATCCTGCATGAAGGGCATGTGACCTATCTACAACAAGCCCGTAAGCTGGGTGACCGTCTGATCGTGGCGGTGAACGATGATGCTTCGGTGCGACGGCTGAAGGGTGACGGCCGGCCGGTGAATGCTTTGGCTCAGCGCATGGCGGTGCTGGCGGGACTGGCTTCTGTGGATTGGGTGGTGTCGTTCAGTGAAGATACCCCGGAGGCGTTGATCTGCGAAGTTAAACCTGACCTGCTGGTGAAAGGCGGCGACTATCGGCCCGAGCAGATCGCCGGCCACGACTGCGTGACGCGCAACGGCGGAGAGGTCCGTGTGC
>JASJBU010000254.1 GCA_030066355.1 Gammaproteobacteria bacterium
GGCATGCAGCATCTGTTGGAAAATGACTGCATAACGCTCAAGCTAGTGACTCCCAAGCAGGCCAAAAAGCTCAAACTGAAATTACTGGGCAAGGAGCCGGATAAGGCGGAACAGGACCTGGTGGCCGAGCTGCGCAACATCCTGCATCAGCAAGTGCGGGAATTCATCCGCAAGAATGATGGTGGGCCCTGGGCCACTGCTACCCTGCAGCATGAACTGCGCATGGACATCATCGCGACCCGCAGTCTGCGCTCACTGGTCACCTTGGCCAAGGAACTGCTCTTCGAACGCGAGGAGTGGCTGAAAAAGAACAAGGGCGGCCTCACTGGTCGGCTGTTTGGCGGTAGGATACGCTTCCGCAAGTAATCCTGTCTTCCTGTCGGTACAAGCCGTGCTTTGCAGGCGAGGCTATTGGATAGTTGGACATGACCAGTCTGGCTGGTAGGCCCACCGCTATGCAATAAACCGTACATCTCATCTGTCCGCAAAATCTCTGAGCGCCATGCTCATCCGGTATTAAATCAATGGTAAAGAGTGGGTTTTTAATCCATGGTTTTTCCCTCAGATGATGCTATCTAAGCAATATATGAAGAAAAAACGGTGAGCCGTTTTGTCTCTCCTGGTGAGACTGTATCGGCTCAGGAGGATGACAACATGCAGCGCAGGGTTTTTCTCAAGACATCCCTGCTCGCCGCGGAATATGGTCTATTGACGGGGGCGGTCCTGCTGCTACCGAGAAATGTCCTTGGTGAGTGGCGAACGGAGGTCTTTCACGCGACTGTCTTGGACGAAGCGATAAAATGGGTCACCGGGGGGCAGGTTGTCACCCGAACGGAGAAGATCCGCTTGAGGGTGCCTGCCATCGTCGAAGACGGGCGTAGCGTTCAGGTCAGTATCCACAGCATGCTACCGGGCAGCGATTCCATCAGCATCTTTTCGGAGAGGAATCCCAACCCAGCGCTCGGTACTTTCCGGCTGGAACCCGGCCTGGATCCCGTGATAGATACTCGGATAAAAATGGGTGGTTCAGGCAATGTGATCGCTTTGGTGCATGCGGATGGAAGATTCTATAGCGCCAAGCAATATGCCAAGGTCACCTCTGGGGGTTGTGGATGAGTATTCCCGGGCAGTACCAGGAGGAGGCGAGATGGCGATAGACAAGACGCATAAGATTCGGGCAAAAATGCAGCAGGGTCGAGTAGTCGTGAAGTTACTGATACGCCATCCCATGGAGACAGGCAACCGCAAGCAACCGCTCACTGGAGGAAAGATTCCCCGTCACTTCATTCGGGAGATCCATTGCCGGCATAACGACAGGACTGTGCTCACCGGCTTTTGGAGCTCGGGTATGGCGAGCAATCCCTATCTGTCATTTCACCTCCAGTCGGGTAAGAAAGGCGATTCGATCCGTTGCGACTGGGTGGACAACCTGGGTCTCACCGACGCTATCGAAACCCGTATCAGTTGACCATGTGGGACGATCTCAACCCTTGGTTGGTGTGGGGAGGACTGGTTCTCGGCGCCTCGTTCGGCGTGGTAGCGCAACGCTCCCGATTCTGTATAGTTGCAGCGATGAGCAATTTGCTGCTGATGCGTGATTCCCGCCAATTGCATGCCTTTCTCGCGGCCCTAGGGGTGGCCCTGCTGGGAACAGGTTTCTTAGAGACCTTGCAGTGGGTGGACATCGATACCTCCCGCTACCGGGCAGTCAGCCTCAACTGGCTGGCGGCATTGTTGGGTGGCCTGGTGTTCGGTATCGGTGCCATGCTTGCGGGCGGCTGTGCATCCCGTACCCTGGTGCGATCGGTCGAAGGTAATCTGGGGGCGCTGGTGACGCTGATGATGTTCGCGCTGGTCGGCATGATGACGCTGTTCGGTGTGTTGGAACCCCTGCGTGGCTGGTTGCGGCAGGCCACCTCCCTATCGCTTGCGGATAACCAGACCAATCTCACGGCCCTCTTCGGGTTACCGATCTGGCTGATTCCGCTTGCCCTGTTTCTGGTCTGTGGCCTGATTATCCTGACCCTGGGGAATTGGCGAGAAAATATCAGGTACATCCTGGCTGGCAGTCTCATCGGGTTGATCCTCAGCGTCGGTTGGTGGATCACCGGGGTGGCGGCGCAGGATGATTTCAACGAGATTGCCCCATCCTCCCTGGCGGTGGCCGGCCCCCTGGCCAGAGGTACGACATACCTGATTACCGGCCAGCTCACCGGTTCAGGCTTTGCCCTTTTTCTACTCCTGGGACTCCTCTTGGGTGCCTCAACAAGCGCCCTGCTCAACCGCGAATTTCGCTGGGTTGCACCGGCCGGAGACCGAGTTGGGACCTATCTGACAGGCGGCGCCTTGATGGGGGTGGGCGCGATATTCGCAGGGGGATGCAATATCGGCCAAGGATTGACCGGTGTCGCGACTCTCTCGCTGCAGTCCCTGTTGGCCATGACCGGCATCCTGCTCGGCATGTGGCTCACCCTGTTGCGGATGCAACGCTGACCCGGATTATTCTCCGTACAGGGTGACGCTGACACGCCGGCGGTGCGGGTGCGTGCGATGCTCCCAGAGGTAGATGCCCTGCCAGGTACCCAGGGCGGGGCGGCCCTGTTGAATTGGAAAGCTCAGGTCCATCTTGGTGAGGATCGAACGTACATGGGCCGGCATGTCGTCCATCCCCTCCTGGATATGGTCGAACAGCGGATCACCATCCGGCACCAGCCGGGCCATGAAGCGTTCCAGGTCGGAACGTACGGTCGGGTCGGCGTTTTCACAGAGGATCAGGGAGGCGCTGGTGTGATGGATGAAGAGCTGACAGATGCCGGTCTCGATAGCGGCCCGTTGGATGATCCGTTCCACCTCCCTGGTGATATTTGACGTACCGCGGCCACGGGTCTCGAAGGTCAGGGTCTCCTGCAGCACCACTTTTCTTTCTCCTCGCCGATCTGGCATGCTTGCTCGAAATCGAGATTCTAATAGGAATGAGGCCGTATTGAAAAAGCTCGCTCCCGTCGAAAGCCTGGAACGGATGTCGGTCACCAGTCTGAGGCGGGTCGGCCCCAAGGTGGCCGAGCGGCTAGCCCGGTTGGGGCTCTTCACGGTGCAGGATCTGCTCTTCCATCTCCCGCTGCGTTATCAGGACCGGACCCGTATTCGCCCTATCGGGTCATTGCAGCCGGGGGAGCAAACGGTCATCGAGGGAGAGGTCGAGCTGGCGGATATCCGGTACGGGCGTCGCCGTTCCTTGTTGGTCAGTCTGGGCGACGGTACCGGCAGTCTCATTCTGCGTTTTTTTCACTTCAGTGCGGTGCAGAAGAGTGCCCTGGCCCGTGGCTCGCGATTACGTTGTTTTGGCGAAGTACGCAACGGCCCCAACAGCCTGGAGATGGTGCATCCCGAGTACCAGCGGGTGGAGCCGGACACGCCCCTGACTGCTGATGATCATCTGACCCCGGTCTATCCGACCACCGAGGGGGTGCACCAGCTGACCCTGCGGGCCCTGACCGACCAGGCACTGAGTCTGTTGGAGCAATCCCCACAAGGTCTACCCGAGTGGCTGCCTGAAGCGTTGCTGGGCCGGTTTCATTTGCCCGATTTGGCGACCGCCATCCTCTATATCCATCGTCCACCGGCGGATGCGCCGCAGGATCAGCTCTTGCAAGGCGCGCACCCCGCTCAACAGCGTCTCACGTTTGAGGAGCTGCTGGCCCATCAGATCAGCCTGCGTGAGCTGCGCCTGCAGCACAACAGGACGCCGGCCCCAGCTTTGCAGGGTGACGGAACCTTGCGCCGCGAGTTGCTGAACGGCCTGCCGTTCCAGCTGACGGGCGCTCAACAGCGGGTGGTAGTGGAGATCGAGTCGGACCTGCACCAACCCTTGCCCATGCAGCGCCTGGTGCAGGGGGATGTGGGCTCCGGTAAGACCGTGGTCAGCGCTCTGGCGGCCCTACAGACCTTGGAGTGCGGTCTGCAGGTCGCGCTGATGGCCCCCACGGAGCTGTTGGCGGAGCAGCATCTGCGGAATTTTTCCCAATGGCTGGAACCGCTGGGTGTGGAGATGGCCTGGCTGACCGGGCGTCTGAAGGGGAAAACCAGAGAGGAAGTCCTGGCCAGGGTGGCCGCTGGCCGGGCGCAGCTCATCGTGGGCACCCATGCCCTGTTGCAGGACGATGTGCTGTTCCAGACCCTCGGCCTGGTGATCATCGACGAGCAGCACCGTTTCGGGGTGCATCAGCGGTTGGCCCTGCGCGAGAAGGGCCGGGTGGATGGCCATACCCCCCATCAGTTGATTATGACCGCCACACCGATCCCCCGTACTCTGGCGATGACCGCCTATGCGGACCTCGACCTTTCGGTGATCGATGAGCTGCCGCCGGGCCGCAAGCCGATCGCCACTGTGGTGATATCCGATGAACGGCGGGACGAGGTGGTGGCGCGGGTCAGGGCGGCATGCGCTGCAGGCCGGCAGGCCTATTGGGTGTGTACTTTGGTCGAGGAGTCGGAGGCGCTGCAGTGCCAGGCCGCGGAAGAGACGGCGCAAATGCTGGCAGAGATTCTCCCTGAGTTGCGAGTCGGGCTGGTGCACGGCCGGGTCAAGCAGGACGAGAAAGAGCGGATTATGCATCAGTTCAAGTCGGGTGCACTGGATCTGTTGGTGGCCACCACGGTGATCGAGGTGGGAGTCGATGTGCCGAATGCCAGTCTGATGATCATCGAGAACCCTGAAAGGCTCGGCCTGGCGCAACTCCATCAACTGCGGGGCCGGGTCGGCAGGGGCGCTACCGCCAGCCACTGTGTCCTGATGTATCATGCCCCACTGTCGCTGAACGCCCGGCAACGCCTGGCGATTCTGCGCGAGACCAATGATGGTTTCCTGATCGCCAAAAAGGATCTGGAGATGCGCGGCCCGGGGGAAGTGCTGGGGACCCGTCAGACCGGCGAGTTGCAACTGCGCATTGCCGACCTGATACGGGATCAGGGACTCCTGGAGGATGTACGCAAGGCGGCGGAGTGGATGCTCCAGCGCTATCCGGAGCGCGCGGCGGGCTTGGTCAGGCGATGGCTTGGCCGGCGGGCGGAGTACGGAAAGGTCTGAAATCAAAATCACTCGGTCACGGATGAATTTTCCGGTCCAACCTATGCGATAATTAACCGTTTGCTTCGGGGTACTTGCCTGCTTAACGGATAGGGTGAACTGAATCTTGTGTTGTCAGAGTTCTATAGAGTGATCGAAAGGCAGTGGTAGCGAGAAGAGATAGGGATAAAACCGTCCTCGAGCCCAACTGGGCGGAGTGGCGGTTACAGCGGTACGCCGCCGTACCGAGCGGCATTGCAAACTGGTTGCGGGATGAGGGTTCCTTGACCCGGCGGGTGGTGCAGGCTTGCGGAGAAGGGCGGTTTCGGGTCCGTCTGATGCATCAGGCTTGGGGGACACCGCGCTACAGCGAGAGCAAGGTGCTGAGACTGAGGCGTGGCGAAGCGACCCTGATCCGCGAGGTGGAGCTGTTGTGTGACGAGCATCCCTGGGTCTTTGCCAGGACATTGATTCCGGCGACCAGTCTCAGGGGCTCGGC
Organism: Gammaproteobacteria bacterium; assembly: GCA_030066355.1. Lineage (GTDB taxonomy): Bacteria > Pseudomonadota > Gammaproteobacteria > Chromatiales > Chromatiaceae > JASJBU01. The sequence continues at coordinate 5,565 of JASJBU010000254.1, forward strand.
GCGGCGCCTGACCCAGTTGGGTGAGAAGCCCTTGGGTGCGGTGTTGTTCTCTGATTCCAAGGTGCAGCGCGGCATCACTCAGATCGCCAGGCTGCAGCCCCGGCATCCGCTGTTCGCCACCGCCGCTGCCAATTTGGATGAACAACCGCAAACCTTGTGGGGGCGTAGAACGTTATTCTACATGGCCGGGCGCCCGATACTGGTGAACGAGATCTTTCTGCCTGATATACCGCAAACTGATCCAGCATGACTATGCCAGATGTCAAAATCGAAAAACTCCGGACGGGTCCCGTCTCCTGGTCTGAGCGGTTGCGACGATACGCCCTGTTGATTCGTCTGCACAAACCGATCGGCATCCTGCTGCTGTTGTGGCCGTCCCTCTGGGCCTTGTGGGTCGCTGGGGCAGGCCAGCCCCCCTGGCAGATTGTGTTGATCTTTGTCGCGGGGGTTGCTTTGATGCGCTCCGCAGGTTGCGCGATCAACGATTTCGCCGACCGGCATATCGACGGTCACGTGGCCCGCACCCGGGAGCGACCGGTCGCCAGTGGCCTGGTGAGTCCCGCAGAAGCACTGGGCGTATTCGTCATTCTCAGCCTGATCGCATTTTGCCTGTTGTTCTTTCTCAACTGGCAGACCATGGCATTGTCAGTCGGCGCGGCAATGCTTGCGGCGGCCTATCCCTTCATGAAGCGCTATACCCACCTGCCCCAGGTGGTGTTGGGTGCGGCCTTTGGCTGGGCGGTTCCGATGGCCTTCATGGCAGTCACCCAATCCATGCCGCCGGTCGCCTGGGTGATCTTCGCGGCCACCCTGTTGTGGGCGCTCATCTATGATACCCAGTATGCGATGGTGGATCGGGAAGACGATCTGAAGATCGGTGTGAAATCCACCGCCATCCTGTTCGGCCGGCATGATCTGCTGATCATCGGCCTGTTGCAGGTCATCATGCTGCTGTTGCTGATACTGACCGGCTGGATGACGGAACGGGGCTGGATCTTTTATGCAGGTCTGCTGGTCGGTGGGGGGTTTTTCCTCTACCAACAGGCCATCTGTCGGGAGCGCAGCCCCAAGGCCTGTTTCGAGGCATTCCTCAACAACAATCATTTCGGCATGGCGGTGTTTCTGGGCCTGCTGCTGGATTACGCCCTGGCCTGAGAACGGGAAACGTTCGTAGACAACCCTCATGAGAGTATCTGTCAGCCGCCTTCATCTGCTGATCCCGGGCTTGTTGGGGCCGCTGCCGAATCTGCAAGCCTCGGGTGTCGTGCCGTCGGTCCCGCTTCTCGAAAAACTGCTCCGCAGGGCGGACCGCAGTGCCAGCCCGGGAGAGGATTTCCTGACAACGTTGTTTTCTTTGTTTGGGATTACCAGGTCCGAGCAGGCGGATCTACCCGAGGCGGCGGTCAACTATTTTGCACACAGTGGTGAAGCACAGGACGGCTGCTGGGTGCGGGCCGATCCGGTGCACCTGCGACCCGACCGGGATCGCCTGTTGCTTTTCAATAGCGAACCGCTCGATATCACTGAAGCCGAGGCGCAACAGATTGCCGGTCGTTTCAATGAGCATTTCGCCGCCGACGATTTGACCTTGTTGACTACCGATCCCGAACATTGGTACCTGAGGCTGGAACAGTGCCCCGAACTGAAGACTCATACCCTGAACCAAGTGGTGGGGCATCATATCGAACCCTTCATGCCCAAGGGGAAAGACGCCGGTCAGTGGCGACGGTTGATGAACGAGATGCAGATGCTGTTGTTCCAGACGCCTGTCAATCAGCTACGGGAGGCGGAGGGGAGGTTGAGCATCAACGGTATCTGGTTGTCCGGTATCGGTCGCTTGCCGGAGGTGAATCAGTGCCGATTCGCCTCGGTCCACAGTGACGACCCGACGGCTGTGGGGCTGGCGCGGCTCAGCCGGGTTCCCGCGCAACCGGTCGATGCTGCTGCATTGGCCTGGTCTGCGGGCGATGAGATTCTCATGGTGCTGACAGACCTCCTGTCACCGGTATTGAACGTCGATCCCTACCGCTGGTCAGAGAATGTTCAACTGCTGGAGAACAGAATCGGTTCGTTGATCGAACAGTTACGACGAGAAAAAAAACGCGAGTGGGTGCTCTATCCCTGTAACGGGGAGAAATATGCGATCACTGCAGGGGCATTAAGGCGTTTTTGGCGCCGCAATAAGTCAATAACGACATTGGTTACATGAATACATCTCACACCTGATTCAGAGGGGAATCTCCGCATGTCTCGCACAATCAATCTGGCACTCATCTCAAGTCTGCTGTTTTTCATGGCAAACACCGCACAAGCCGATGCCGGCGTGGGCGAGCAGATCTACAAGCATTGTAAGGTATGCCACGGAGTGAAGGGCTGGGGAGGGAAAGAGGGTAAATACCCCCGTATAGCCGGGTTGCCTCAATACTACCTCGAAAAGCAGCTCGCGGATTTCAAGGGTCGCAAACGCATCAATAAGCCCATGGTGCCGGTATTCAAAAACTGGCGATTCAACCAGGATGCGATCACCGCGGTGTCTGCCTTTGTCTCACAGCTGTCATTAGCTGGCTTTGAGAGAACCCACTATGAGCCCAGCCCCGAGGTGCTCGCCCAGTTCGATGGGAAAGATGAGATGCTGGAGGTCGGGGAAGACATCTTCCAGGACTGCATCCAATGTCACGGCGAGCAGGCAAGGGGTAAAGAGGACAAAGAGAGTCCGCCCTTGGTCAATCAATATCCGAACTACCTGCGCAAACAGATTGTTGAATTCGCCAGCGGTCATCGAACCCATGAAAACAGTGAGTCCCTGTTCGGTGAGCTCGAAACGGACGAAATAGAAGCCCTGCTTGCCTACCTCAACTCACAGGCCGATTGAGCATGGTAAGCCAGTTATTGGATTAGTATGTGAGCAGGTGTCTTAACAAAGCCAATCGATGCTGATCCTTTCTGTTCTGTGAGTGATTTCGCGCCGGCGGTTCTGCACGAAATCTGATTTTAAATCTATTTTTTTGTCGACTTATTTGACAATGCCCTGGGAATGATCTTCCTTGACTGGTTTTCTTTCGAAATATATCCAGCTAAGTCTCTGTATTGGAAAAGATATATAAATTCATGGCATCAGTTATGCAT
>JASJBU010000036.1 GCA_030066355.1 Gammaproteobacteria bacterium
GCAAGTTATAGCCAAGTCGTCAACCACAGATTCAATACGAATTTCATCATCCTTTTCTGCTTCTGGCTGGTTTCAATTCTAATACTCTATCGGCTTCATAAACACAAGAAATCCGCCATTAAAAGACTCCAGGCACTGAACGACAAGTTAGAGACCATTGTGATGAAACGTACGCATGATCTCACCAAGCTGTTCAAAGCCGTCGATCAAAGCCCTGTCGAAGTCCTGATCACCGATATCATTGGAAAGATTGAGTATATCAATCCGATGTTCACCCGGCTGACTGGCTGTACTGAAGCAGAGATACTGGGTACAGACATCAGGCATATCAAATCCTTCAATGCCGACCAAGATTTAATGCTGGAGATGTGGGATCAGGTTTCAGCTGGAGGTACTTGGCAGGGGGAACTCCAAAACTATCATAAAAATGGAAATGAACACTGGATCAGGTTATCTGTATCACCCGTTAGAGATAGCGACAATAAGATCTCACACTTTATCGGTATTGGTGAAGATATCACTCAGAAAAGAATCCAGGAAGAGCAAATACGATATCAGGCACAATATGACGCACTGACCGGATTACCCAATCGAGTACTCGCCCAGGACAGACTTGAGCAAGCCATCCGTTTGGTGGCCCGAACAGATAATAAAGTCGCTCTGATATTCGTCGACCTCGACGATTTCAAGAAAGTCAACGACACCCTGGGACACGATATTGGAGATACCCTCATATACGAAGCGGCACAAAGATTGAAATCAGCCATACGTGGCTCCGATACCGTTGCTCGCATAGGTGGGGACGAATTCCTGATAATCGTACAACAAATCAATAACCTGAATACAATCGAAACCATCGCCAACAACATTATCGAAATATTCAACCGATCCTTTCATCTTGGCGACTCAGAGTTTATCGTCACCGCAAGTCTGGGCATTACCCTGTTCCCTGATGACGGAACCAATAGCAAAGAACTGATGCGAGCTGCTGATCTCGCCATGTATCAGTCAAAACTGGAAGGTAAGAACACCCACCATTTCTTTTCGCCCAGTATGGATGAAGCAACTCGCGAATACTCAATACTCGAGCAGCAACTACACAATGCGCTCGACAGACGGGAATTCCATGTGGTTTTTCAACCCATTGTCAGACTGAGTGATGAGTATCCAGTCGGCTGCGAGGCGCTCATTCGCTGGTACAACCCAGAATTGGGAACGGTAGAACCGGAAAGATTCATTCCTGTTGCTGAACAGACAGGCCTGATTATTTCTATTGGTGAATATGTTCTGCGTCAGGCATGCAAAGAAATCGCAACCTGGAATACAAACCATGAACCGCAGCTTTTTGTCGCTGTGAACCTTTCGCCACGCCAATTTTGGTATAGCGGATTCAATGAATTAGTTACAGACGTCCTGCAGGAATCTGGCCTGTCGCCAGATTTACTAGAGCTGGAGATAACTGAAAGCATGATCATTCGTGATCACCGTGACACAGAACAGATTATCCAAAAACTCAATACACAAGGCATCAAGCTTGCGATGGATGACTTTGGTACAGGTTACTCGTCACTTTATCAACTGAAGAGTTTTCCATTCGACAAACTGAAGATCGACAGATCTTTCGTACAGGACCTGGAAACCGACAGCGACGATGATGCCGTTGTACGCGCTGCTGTTGCATTAGCTCACGGTCTCGACCTGGAGATCGTTGCCGAAGGCATCGAAAACGAAAATCAACGACATATTTTAACTAATGAAAACTGCCAATACGGCCAGGGTTATCTCTTTTCCCGGCCCGTCAATGCCGAAAAGCTAAACGACTATTTAAGAAAAACCTTCTATCATTGACTGACGATAATTGCCGTAAACCAGAAACACTCTTCACTAGCGCACACCAACAGTCCCAGGTCAATCTGATTGTTTACGGCTCCAATATGCGGCAAAAAGAGAGCCAGACAGATTATGCCAGATACTGAACAACGCACCCGGCAAAGCAGCCAGCGGTGAAAAATACTTGAATGCAAGGGCGACACTCAAACCAGAATTCTGCATTCCCACTTCGATTGCCAAGGTTCTCGATATCCTCGAATCATAGCCAAGTAGCTTTGCAACCCAGTAACCCGTAACAAGACCCGATGCGTTATGCAGGATGACTGCCAGCATCAGCACTATGCCCACTGTCTGGAACTGCGACGCATTGAGCGCGACGATAATCGCGATGATCACAGCGATGGCAAAAATCGACAGCAAAGGAAATATCGGTTCCATCTTTTTTATCTTTGTACGAAACAACGAATTGATGAACGTACCAGCGACGACGGGTATCAAGACAATCTTGAGCAAATTGAAAACCATATCCAAGGCTGGAACCGGCACTCGATGACCGATATACAACCAGGTTAGCCAGGGCATAGCAACGACCGCCAGTAAGGTTGAGCAGAGCGTCAAAGTGATGGAGAGTGCAAGATCGCCTTTGGACAAATAGGTAATCACATTGGAAGCCGTACCACCCGCGGTCGTTCCAACCAACAATAAACCGACTGTCAGATCAGCTGACAATTTGAAAATAATAGCGAGCAGCCAAGCCACCAGGGGCATCACCGTATACTGCAGTAACATCCCTATGAATACCAATCTTGGTGATCTCAAAGCACGAACGAAATCATCCCAGGTCAAGGTCATTCCCATGGTGAACATCACCACCACCAATAAAGGAATGATGAATGGTTTCAGGTCAGTCCAGAAATCGGGCAGCAGATAACCCGCAAAGGCGAACAAGATGGCCCAAAGAGGAAAGAGCCGGTTAGACTGTTGTATGATCCAAGCCATTTCTATCCTACAACCTATCAGGTTACATCTATTCTTGATGGCGAATCCTTTACATTCCACACGATCAGTATCTTATGCAGAAAGGATTAACAACAACACTACTATTCGTATTGTGGATTCAAGGATGTACGACCATGAAGGTCCATAGTCAACCCGAGATTACGCCAAGACCATATCTCGGTACCAGCCACGCGATAGAGACGACGCTGAAGTCCTGGACTGACTACGATTACTACGGCCAGGTCTACCTGGCGGTAATGGATATACCCCTGTGCCTTGTGGCAGACACGCTTTTACTCCCTTACGCCCTCTTCCGGAGACAGCGCTAGAAAATCGTCTTGCAAGACTTTTCACGGGTTTTCTGATTTGATCAGGCACCGTCCCTCTTTTTCTAACCAGTAGACTGTATTTCCGACTATGACAATCGAGCCGGCCACGAGCGCTTCCAGTGGGATGAGCAATAATACCGCAATGCACTCCTCATTCGTGCAGTTGATTCTGATGCCGTTCAGCCTGGTATGTTCCAGAACGAGCTGTTTGTACTTGACCTCACAATCCGCATCGTAGTACTGAACCTGCTTTGGGTAGAAGAAGACACATCCGGCTTGAATCAAGCAGACAGTCCATACGACAAGTAACCTATAGTCGGTGGTAATCCTCACCACGATCGTTTCCGATAACTGTAAAATACACAAGGCCCCCAGAAGTTACCTTCTGGGGGCCTTGCTTGTTCAAGCATGGATCCTGAACGGGTTGATCAACCGGACACTCAGCTCATGTTGCCCGCAACGAAATCCCAGTTGATGATCTTCCAGAAGGCCTCGAGATAGGCCGGGCGGGCATTGCGATAATCGATGTAGTAGGCATGCTCCCAGACATCGACGGTGAGCAGGGCCTTCTTGCCGGCGGTCATCGGGGTACCGGCGTTGGAGGTATTGTAGATCTCCAGGCTGCCGTCCTCATTCTGCACCAGCCAGGTCCAGCCGGAGCCAAAATTGGTGAAGCCGGAGTTGGCGAACTGCTTCTTGAACTCGTCGAACGAGCCGAAGGTGCTGTTGATGGCATCGGCCAGGGCACCGGTGGGGGCATTGTCATCGGACGGGCTGCGCAGACAGTTCCAATAGAAGGTGTGGTTCCAGACCTGAGCGGCGTTATTGAAGACACCGCCCTCGGACTTCATGATGATTTCTTCCAGAGAGGCGCTCTCGAACTCGGTGCCCGGAATCAGCTTGTTCAGATTGGTGACATAGGTATTGTGGTGCTTGCCGTGATGGTATTCCAGGGTCTCGCTAGAGATTACGGGCTCCAGTGCATTGTTGGCGAAGGGCAGCGCAGGCAGTTCATGGGCCATGGTTCAGTACTCCTTAGATTGGTTGAGTCTTTCTCTTGCAACAGGACTCGTTAGTAACGAATCGATTAAAAACCTAGTAGAATGGTCGGCAATTCTATCCACGTGAGATTGCCGATGCAATACCTAACATTGTAAGGGAGAATGCAACCCTGATGCTTGGCCCCGAGATGTCCCTATGGACCCGATTGAACTGAATATCTTCGTCTCCCGTCTGGAAGCGGTCTGTGACGAAATGGGTGCGGTGCTGCGCAATGCGGCCTTTTCCCCAAACATCCGCGATCGTCTCGACTTTTCCTGCGCTGTCTTCGATGCCGTGGGTGAACTGTGCGCCCAAGCCGCGCACATCCCGGTGCATCTCGGCAGCATGGCCTTTGCCATGCAGGGTATTGTTTCACGTATCGAATGGCATCCAGGTGATATGGTGGTGCTCAACGATCCTTTTCTGGGCGGCACCCATCTACCGGATGTGACCCTGATCGCCCCCCTGTTCTTTGCCGGACGACTCACCGCCTTCCTGGTCAACCGGGCGCACCATGCGGATATCGGTGCCAGTTCCCCTGGCTCCATGCCGATCTCCAGCCGCCTGGATGAGGAGGGGCGGGTCATCCCACCAGGCAAACTGGTCCGCCGGGGCGAGATGGACCAGGCCTTTTTGCACCAGCTGACCGCGGATAATCGCAACCCGGCGGAGTCGGCGGGGGACTTCGCCGCCCAGATCAGTGCCAATCGCAGCGGCCTGGACAGGCTCGAACGGTTGGTCGAGGAATGGGGGGCAGGGCAGTTTCAGCAAGGTCTGGAGGCCCTCAACGACTATGGTGAACGGCTGGCCCGGGCCACGCTGAGCAGGATTCCCGACGCTGAGTACTCATTCAGCGACTTGATGGACGACGATGGACAGGGTACCTACGATATCCCAATCCAGGTCAGACTGAACATCTGCCAGGGTGATGTGATGGTAGACTTCGCCGGCACCGCCGACCAGGTGCCCGGCAACATCAACTGCCCCCTGTCGGTGGCTGCCGCTGCGGTCTTCTATGTGTTCCGTTGTCTGATGCCGCCCCAAGCCCCCGCCTGCGCCGGCTTATTTCGGCCGATTCGTCTGCAGGCACCGGAGGGCTGTCTGCTCAACGCCCGGCGTCCCGCCGCGGTGGCCGCCGGCAACGTGGAGACCAGCACTCGAGTGGTCGATGTGATCCTGGGCGCCTTGAAGGATGTCCTGCCGGATGAGATACCTGCGGCCAGTCACGGCAGCATGAACAATCTTGCCATGGGCAGCACCGGCTCCAAACCCTGGGACTATTACGAGACCGTCGGTGGCGGTATGGGTGCCGGAGCCGTCGGACCCGGACTCAGTGCTGTGCAGACCCATATGACCAACACCCTGAACACCCCCATCGAGGTGGTGGAGACCCGTTTTCCCTTGAGAATCTGGCGCTATGCGGTGCGCAAGGGGTCAGGAGGTGTGGCGAAGCATTGCGGCGGCGACGGCCTGATCCGCGAATTCGAATTTCTCGACACCGCTCAGGTGTCGTTGTTGACCGAACGACGGACCCACCAACCCTGGGGTATCAACCAGGGGTCGTCAGGCATGGCTGGGAGCAATCTGCTGGACGAGTCGCCACTGCCAGGCAAGTGCAGCCTGCAGATTCGGCAGGGACAGCGCCTGCGCATCAAAACACCGGGAGGTGGCGGTTGGAACAGCCCCCGATAGGGTCTTGCCCCATGCCTCAGATGCGAAATTGCATGACCAGGGTCTTGAGGTCGATCGCCAGCTGGCTCAGGGCATTGCTCGCCTGCGAGGTCTGTTCTGCGTTTTGCAGGGTCTCTTCGCCCGTTTGCACGATGGTTTGCACGCCTTGGCTCATCTGCACGGCAACGGCGCTCTGCTGTTCAGCCGCGCTGGCCACCTGATAGATCATCTCGTTCATACGTTGGATCGCCTCGCTGACGCAATCCAAGGTGGTATCTGTCTCAACGGCCTGTTGCGCACCTCGGTCCGCCCGATCATGGCTTTTCGTCATGCTCTGGGCCTCCTGATTGGCGCCATCCTGGACCTGTTCGATCATCTGCTGAATCTCTTCCGTCGATTGCTGAGTGCGGCTCGCGAGAGTTCGCACCTCATCGGCCACGACCGCGAACCCCCGCCCCTGCTCACCTGCTCGTGCGGCCTCGATGGCGGCGTTCAAGGCCAGCAGATTGGTCTGTTCCGCGACCCCGCGAATCACATCCAGCACACCACCGATGGCTTCGCTGTCTTGTCTCAGCTTTTCGACCTGGGCAGCCGAATCCGCCAGGTCCCGGGCAAGACGACGAATGGAATCGGTGCTGATCGACACCACTTCACGGCCCTCCTCGGTCGCCTTCTGCGCCTCATCGGCTGCACTTGAGGCGTGATTACTGCTGTTGGCGATCTCCTGTGCCGTCGCGGCCATCTCCTCCCTGGATGTGGCGAGTTGATCGGTCTCCGACTGCTGTCGACTGACCGAAGCCCGGGATCTGCTGGTGATTGCCGACAGTTGTGTGGAGGAGGATGAGTCCGAATCACTCGAGTCGGTGATCTTAATGATCGCAGCCTGAAACTTCGCCTGCATGGCATTCAGGGCGTGGGCCATGACACCGATCTCATCCTCGCGATTGATCTCCGCCTTACGGGTCAGGTCCGCTTCATCACCGACATACCTCAGTTCACGGGCCAGGGACAGCATGGGGCGACTCACCGAACCGGCAAACCAGTCGCCGATCAGACAGCTCACCGCAGTGATCAGACCGGCAAACCCAAAGGCGTTGAAGAGGATATCGTCAAACCATTCATGCGCGGGACCAACGGCCTCGGCCTCGTCGATTTCACTGAGAATGACCCATTCAAGTCCGGCGATATCCAAAGGACCGTATGCCGACAGCACAGGTACGCCTCGATAGTCAGGAAAGATCGCGAATCCATCCTTGCCAGTCAGTGCCGTAACCACCCCTGGCGTATTCACCGGCTGCAGACCGATACCGCTGCCTTTGGCTCTCGTCTCGAGCAAGACTGGCGCTACGCCAGCCGATTTCAAGCCTGTCTGGTAGCCATCCGGATCCTCAATCTGAAAATGGCTGATATTGCGCAGGGTCTTGTCCGGACCAACCAGATAGGTTTCCCCCGAATCACCCAATCCCACCTGTTTCCACTGCTGTTCGCTGGTCATCACAGAGTTGATCTGGTCGATCGGGATCTGGAATATCCATACACCGCGCAACTGACCCGCCTCAATGATCGGCGAGGCGATGAAGTCTGCCTGATCGTCATAGGAGGGGCCATAGGGTGCGAAATCAGTCTGCGCCAGACTCTCCTGAGTCCCACCTCTTACGGCATCCCGAAAGGCCTGAGCGATACCGCTGTCAGCATAAGGCCCGGCAGTCAGGGAGGTGCCGAAATCCAGCTCCTTGAAGACTGTATAGACGATTCTTCCCTGCACCGGCTCAACCAGAAAGATATCCTAGTAACCGAAGGTTTCCAGGTACTGGCGAAAATAGGGGTGATAATGACCATGCGCCCGGTTGTACGGATTGCTTTGACCGGCGGCATTCAATAAGTGTTTACTGCCCAGGGGATGGGGATTGTTCTGGATGTAGTGGTACTGCATGGCCACCCCCAGATCATCGACCCGTTGGAGCAGAGCCATGGCATCCCAGGTGATGCCCGGATTCTTTTCCGCATAGACTCTGCCGAAGTGGTTAAGGTAATAGTCTGACAGGGCACGCCTTGAGCCGTTGTATCCGACCCCGAGAGTTCCGCATGGCTCTGGTCGACGCGGTGCATCGCCTCACGGGTCAAAGGGCTGTGTGAAAGCACCCGTATCTGATTGTGTACACAATCGAAATAGTGTTCGATCTACGACCGTTTGGTTTTACAAATGGCGATCAGCTGGTCCATGACGGTCTGCTTCATGGCCGACTCACTGCCGCTGCCTGCCGTCCATGCGCTGGTCAAAGCAACCAGTGTCGTTGGGACGATACTCAACAACACTGCGCGCAACAGGAGTCTCATCTACAATGACATCCAACCAGTCTCTCCAAACCCAATCTATCGTTAGTTCAATCGAATGGCGACCGTTCGAGTTCGTCCTTTAATCATGGCTCGCTTGAGCGACGCAAATCACCGACCGAGGTATGTGAATCAAAAACCCGGCCGTCGAGTGTTTTCCGGATTGCCATGACGTAGAATGCACACGAATCAACGAGGCAAAAATCTTGAGCAACAAAACGACAGCCATCGAACAATTGCGAAACATCGGCCTGATCGCGCATATCGATGCCGGCAAGACCACGACAACGGAACGCATCCTCTATTATGCTGGACGCACCCATCAGCTCGGCTCGGTGGACGACGGCACCACCGTCACCGACTGGATGGAGCAGGAGCGGGAGCGCGGCATCACCATTGTCGACGCCTCAGTAACCGCATATTGGCGAGAGCATCAGCTCAATATCATCGATACCCCGGGACATATCGATTTCACCGCCGAGGTGCAGCGTGCCCTGCGGGTGCTGGACGGTGCCGTGGTGGTCTTCGATGCCCTGCAGGGGGTGGAACCGCAAAGCGAGACCGTCTGGCGGCAGGCGGATCGCTACGGGGTGCCTCGGCTCTGCTTCATCAATAAAATGGACCGCATCGGTGCAAATTTCTCACGGGCGGTGGCGAGTATCCGTGAACGGCTGTCCGCCAACCCGGTCACCCTGCAACTGCCGATCGGTGCGGAAAACGATTTCAACAGCGTGGTGGACCTGATCACCCTCCAGCAGGTGAGATGGAGTGACGCCCTGGGGGCCAGCCGGGAATACATGGAGATCCCGGAGGCAACGCAAGACAAGGTCCGGACAGCACGGGCGGAGATGATCGAAAAGGTCGCCGAGCAGGACGACGAACTGTTGGGCGACTGGTTGGAGGGCGTGGAGCCCAGCGAGTCGCAGCTCAGGGCCGCGATCCGCCGTGCCACCCTGGCCAACCGTCTGGTGCCGGTATTGTGTGGCACGGCGTTGAGGAACAAGGGAGTACAGCCCGTGCTCGATGCTGTGGTGGACTATCTGCCATCCCCGCTCGATGTGGGCGTGGTGGAAGGCTCGCACCCAAAGACCACACAGCCGGTCCCCTGCCCACCACAGGCCGACGCTCCACTGAGCGCCCTGCTGTTCAAGACCGTGACCGACCCCTATGCCGGTCAGTTGGCCTATGTACGCATCTATTCCGGGGTGCTCAAGGCGGGCTCCAAGGTTCTGAACGCCCGACTGGATCGGGCTGAACGGGTTGGGCGTCTGGAGCGCATGTATGCCGCCCGTCGGGAGCATCTGGACGAGGTGCGGGCCGGTGATATCGCCGCGATCCTCGGTATGAAACACGCGGTGAGTGGCGATACCCTGTGTGATCCTGCACATCCTGTGTTGTTGGAATCCATTACCTTTCCCGAGCCGGTCATTCAGATCACCGTGGCCCCCAGAACGGCAGATGATCACGATCGACTGACTGACGCCTTGCACCATCTGGCGCAAGATGATCCGACCTTCCGCAGTGAAGAGGACGAGACCACCGGACAGACCATCCTTTCCGGTATGGGTGAGTTGCACCTGGAGGTACTGTTGGATCGGTTACGGGTCGAACAGGGGGTGAATGTACTCACCGGCAAACCCAAGGTCGCCTACAAGGAGACCATCACCCGGCCGGTGGCGCGCGCCGAGGAACAGTTCATCCGTCAGTCGGGAACCCACAATCAGTATGCTCATGTGGTGCTGGCCATCGAGCCCATCGAACGGGGCCGAGGTATCCAGTTCGAAAATCAGGTCGCCGAAGATGCCATTCCGAAGCTCTACCACGCCTCCGTGGAAAGCGGGGTTAAAGACGCCTGCGAAAGCGGTGTGATCGGCGGTTATCCGGTGACCG
>JASJBU010000247.1 GCA_030066355.1 Gammaproteobacteria bacterium
TGAGTTAACACGAACACCATCAGCAAGGATTCCCAACCGAGATCATTTACAATTGGTCAATGCAGAATCCTGACCTCGGACTCAACCGTCGACTGAGCCTTGCCCCGATGCTGGATTGGACTGATCGGCATTTCCGCTTTTTTGTCCGGTTGATCAGCAGACACACCCTGCTCTACACTGAGATGATAACCACCGGTGCACTACTACAGGGCGATGCAGAGCGTTTCCTGCGGCATGACCCTAGTGAACGTCCAGTTGCCATACAACTCGGTGGAAGTGAACCCAAGGATTTGGAGAAATGCGCTCGGCTGGGCGAACAAAGCGGTTTTGACGAGATTAACCTCAATGTGGGTTGTCCCTCTGATCGGGTGCAGAACGGTCGTTTCGGTGCCTGCCTGATGGCCGAACCTGCCCTGGTGGCCGATTGTGTGCGGGCTATGAAAGAATCAGTTAGCATTCCGGTCACCGTCAAGACCCGTATCGGCATCGATCAACAGGACAGCTACCAGGAACTCTGCCACTTCATCGAGGCCCAGATCGATGCTGCTTGTGATCACTTCATCATACACGCCCGCAAGGCTTGGCTGAACGGCCTCAGTCCCAGACAGAATCGTGAGATCCCGCCCTTACGCTATGAAATCGTGGAACAACTCAAACGGGACTATCCGGAGCATGGCTTCACCCTGAACGGGGGCATCAAGAGCCTCGCAGAAGCAGCGTCTCACCTGGAAAAATTGGATGGCGTGATGATTGGCCGTGAGGCTTACCATAACCCTTGGATACTGGCGGAGGCCGATCGGTTGATCTTTGCCGACCCCCACTCGATACCCAGCCGCCAACAAGTGCTCGCAAGCTTAACGCCCTACCTCGACAATGAATTGCTGCAAGGTACTCCCCTCAACCATATCAGCCGCCACATCCTGGGCCTGTTCCATGGTTGCCCGGGGGCACGGGCTTGGCGGCGCCTGATCAGTGAAGAGGCGCATAGACCTGGCACCGGCAGCGAACTGATCCAGCGCGCCGCCGGATTGATTGGCTGATCAGGCTATCAGCAAGTGGAGAATTGTTCCGGGCTTGGCCTGTTTAAAGCTGGCCTTTACCATCAGTCAATATATTTTTGATAGCTTCCAGGCTGACCGGCTGTTGCAGTACTGCGTGCAATGGCAAGATCTTGTTCAGGGCGTCCACATATTGCCTTTCCTGCTTCTCCACCAGCACCAGGACCCTGGCATTCGGCGCATATTTCTGCAGACTGAACAGGAACACATCCAGATTACTGATATTCACTCCCGCATAATTGTTGGCGTAGCCGTAGAAGAATTCCGCCACCACGAAGTCCGGTGATTGCCGCTTCAAGGCCAACATCGCCTTGCGCATCGACTTGAATTGGACCTCGTTGATCTTCAACCGCTGATAGAGTGCGGAAAAATCGGGATGACTGGGGGATTCAATGATCGAATACAGCGTCGGTCTGGACATGCTTCAGATTTACCCAGATCGATTGATATATTTCTTCATGGGTTTAGGTAGCAGGCTGAGTTTATTGCCGTAATTTTTTTGCATTTCCATCCTCCTGGTTGGTCAGAAATGGCTGTGATCGCTACAAAGATGCCTACTCAGCGTTCCCAGGTGAAACACCGCTGTCATTCAACAACTCCTAAAACACCTGCCATAGGGTGGCGATGCCGAACAGGATTACGGTAATACCGGCAAAGCGCCTGACTCGAATATCCTTAGACCAACGGGCCAGACTGCCTGCCACCAGTCCCATGCCGAAGACATTGGGCAGGGTGCCCAGGCCGAACGCGAACATCAGTCCCGCCCCCTTGAACACGCTGCCCGAGGAGACGGTCCAGACCAACATGCTGTAGACCAGTCCGCAGGGGATCCAGCCCCAAACCAGACCCAGCATCCAGGCCTGACCCGGAGTATGCACTGGCAGCATCTTACGGGCATAGGGTTCGATGCGCTGCCAGAGACCGCCGCCAAGCTTTTCAATCTGCGAGAGGCCCAACCACCAGCCGCCCAGATAGAGCCCGAGGAATATCATGAACAGGCCGGCCACCACCAGGAGGGCTTGTTGGGCGATATAGATGGGCATGATCTCCGCCAGCAGCATACCCAGGCCCCCCATGATGCCGCCGGCCACTGTATAGCTGGTGATTCTCCCCAGGTTGTAACCCAGTTGGTAGGGCAAGGTGCTGCGGATTCGCGAACGGATCTGTTCCGGCAGACCGAAAGTCAGGGCACCGATGATGCCGCCGCACATACCGGCGCAATGGCCTATCCCCAACAGGCCCACCACAAACGCTGCCAGATAACTCGACTGCTCAAGCATGTTTTCTATACCCGCTGGACGGTACGTAACGCATCGCCAGCAGGATCAACACCAACACCGGCACACCCATCAAGGTCGTAATCAGAAAAAACATAGGATAACCCACTCCATCCACCATCACACCGGAAAATCCACCCAGAAATTTCGGCAGCAGCAGCATCACCGAGCTGAACAGGGCATATTGGGTCGCGGAGTAAGAGACATTGGTCAGGCTGGACAGATAGGCTACGAATGCCGATGTGGCCAGACCAGCGCTCAGGTTGTCGATGGATATCACGACAGTCAGCATCAGCACATCGTGCCCCAGGGTCGACAGCAGGGCAAACAACAGATTGGTCGCCGCCGCCAGTAAGCCTCCGGCGAAGAGAATACGCATCACTCCCAAGCGTACCATCAACAAACCACCCAAGCCGGCCCCCAGCAGAGTCATGATCACTCCATAGACCTTGGTAATCGCCGCTACCTCGGCCTTGCTGAAACCGAGATCCACATAAAAGACATTGGAGATCACCCCTAAGACGACATCGGAAATCCGATAGGTCGCGATCAACGCCAGGATCAGTAATGCTTGCCAGCGATAGCGGCCGATGAAATCCGCAAACGGGCTGATCACCGCATCGTAGAACCACTCGCCGAAGACCCGCAAAGGTGTCGGCAACCAGCGCTGTTGTTCGATCAAGCCATCCACCCGAGCCTCCCGTTCCCGGGTGCCCCGATCGACATGGATGTCCGGTTCCCGGATCACCAGCACGGTGACAACGCCCACCAGCATGAAACCGGCCATACTCAGGTAGGCCGCCATCCAAGCGCTCTGCGCATAGACCGCTTCGGAAGGATCGAAATAGGCGGCTATCGCCAAGGCACCGGCACCGCTCATGATCATCGCCAGACGATAGCCCACCATGTAGCTGGAAGCCATGGCACCCTGTAACACTTCTTCTACCGCCTCGATGCGGTAGGCGTCGATGGCGATATCCTGGGTGGCGGAAGCGAAAGCGACCAGTAGGGCCAGCATCGTAAACCGGACGATGCCCTGCACGGGATCGGAGAGGGCCATGCCCACCAGACCGGTGATCACCAACAGCTGAGCAAACAGCATCCAACTGCGCCGCCGTCCCAGTCGGCGCGTCAACCAGGGCAAAGGCAACCGATCGACCAGAGGCGCCCACGCCCATTTGAATCCATAGGCCAGGGCCACCCAACTGAGAAAACCGATAGTACTGCGCTCGACTCCCGCTTCACGCAACCAGAATGATAGGGTGCCGAACACCAGCAACAGGGGCAAACCGGCAGAAAACCCGAGAAAGAACATGCTTCTTACCCGGGGCTGCCAATAGACACTCAGGGTTTCCAACCATCCGGTCGACTTGCTTGTGATGATCACTAACTTCCCCAAGTAAAAAAACCTCGGCATTATACGCGCAAGAACAGTCAAAATGCCTCCGAATGATCCAATGCAATTTAAAATGCGGTGGGGCAATGAAGCGAAATAACAAATACCGCCCCATCTTGATGCACCTCCCCAGTGCACGAGCACTATATTTGTGCGCATCTGATATCCACTCTGTAATCCCGCACACCAACGAACTGAATAAGAAGGAGATTCTGTTTGGCACAGCACTTGCAGTCATGGCCTTCGGAATACCAAGCTTGCCAATCGATTTGGTAAATATTCAGCCCGAGGAGCTTATATGAAGCCTTTAACCAAACCAGCAAAACGATTCCTGACCGGCATGATCGCGGCCACCACTATCGGATTGTCATCTGTAACCATGGCCGCCGACACCATCAAGGTCGGCATCCTCCACTCCCTGTCCGGCACCATGGCCATCAGTGAAACTACCCTGAAGGACACCATGCTGATGCTGATCGAGGAGCAGAACAAAAAGGGCGGCCTGCTCGGCAAGAAACTGGAACCGGTGGTGGTGGACCCCGCCTCCAACTGGCCTCTGTTCGCGGAGAAGGCGCGCGAGCTGATCGAGAAGGAGAAGGTCGCCTCGGTGTTCGGTTGCTGGACATCGGTGTCCCGCAAGTCGGTGCTACCGGTGTTCGAGGAGCTCAATGGGCTGCTCTTCTACCCTGTACAGTACGAGGGCGAGGAGTCCTCTAAGAACGTTTTCTATACCGGTGCGGCGCCCAACCAGCAGGCGATCCCGGCGGTTGACTACCTGATGAACGAGATCGGTGTCAAGCGCTGGGTACTGGCCGGCACCGACTATGTCTACCCCCGCACCACCAACAAGATCCTTGAGGCCTACCTGAAAGCCAAGGGCGTGGCGGAACCCGACATCATGATTAACTACACCCCCTTCGGTCATTCCGACTGGCAGTCCATCGTCTCGGACATCAAGAAGTTCGGCTCCGCCGGCAAGAAGACCGCAGTGGTCTCGACCATCAACGGCGATGCCAATGTGCCCTTCTACAAGGAACTGGGCAATCAGGGTATCTCTGCCGAGGATATCCCGGTGGTGGCCTTCTCGGTGGGTGAAGAGGAGCTCTCCGGCATAGACACCGCCCCCCTGGTGGGCCATCTGGCCGCCTGGAACTATTTCATGAGCGTGGACGACCCGGCCAACGATGCCTTCATCGAGAGCTGGCACAAGTTCATCAAGAGCGAAGACCGGGTCAGCAACGATCCCATGGAGGCCCACTACATTGGCTTCAACATGTGGGTGAAGGCAGTGGAGAAGGCCGGCAGCACCGATACCGACAAGGTGGTGGAAGCCATCATCGGCGTGGAGGTACCCAACCTGACCGGCGGGACCGCCAAGATGCTGAAAAATCACCACATCACCAAGCCGGTGCTGATCGGCGAGATCCAGGACGACGGTCAGTTCAGCGTGGTCTGGCAGACCGAGGGGGCGGTACCCGGGGATGCCTGGTCCGATTTCCTGCCAGGCTCCAAAGACATCATCGCTGACTGGACCCCACCCATTTCCTGCGGCAACTACAACACAAAAACCAAGAAATGCTCGGGTCAATACTATTGATCTGACACTATCCTGAGCCCGGCCTGCCCCATGGGAGCAGGCCGGTTTACCAATCACTCAAACGGCCTATTGCCCGACCCCAGGAGCAAACTATGCGGCACCGCCTCTGGCACCATCCGGCCTTGTCTAGCCTGCTGTTGTTGCTGACCTGGCTATGCATGCCGGCCATGGCGGATGAAGATTCGGCAGCCCTTGAAACTGCCTTTGAACTGTTCCAGTCGAAGAGCTTCGACCACAAGGCCGAAGGCATCGAACTGATCGCCCGAAGCGGGCATGAACGCAGCAAGACCATCCTCGAGGCCCTGCTCAAAAGCCGCCTGTTTATCAAAAGGGATGACAAACAAATCGTCATCGGCGAAAAACTGGGTAAGCAATATCGTATCAACTCTGCCTTGGCCGCTGAGAACCTGGGCACTATTAAAAAGCGTAAACTGAAGAAGGTCGGTATCAACAACAATCTGCGACGGCAGATCCGTACCGCCCTGGCCACCATCGATCTCTCCCACCCCGACCCGTCCGTGCGGCTGGAGGCGGCGCAGTCGATGACGGGCAAAACCGACCAGGCCAGCCTGGACCTGTTTCGGACTATCCTCAAGCTGGAACAGGACAGCAAAGTCAGGGAGGCCCTGCTCAACGCCCTGGCCATCGCCCAGCTCGATGCACCCGATCCCCAGGAGCGGCTGAAGGCCATCGATCAGGTGGCGGGTAACCTGGACCCGGCGATCCGCGCCAAGCTGGCACATCTGGAACAAGACAAAAACTATCCAGAAGTCGCTCAGGCCGCCAAGCGGGCACTGGACAGCATCGAATTCAAGCTGCAGATCTTCAGTGTGCTGGAGACCCTGTTCTTCGGTGTCAGCCTGGGCTCGGTGCTGGTACTCGCCGCCATCGGTCTGGCCATCACCTTCGGCGTGATGGGGGTGATCAACATGGCCCATGGCGAGCTCATCATGCTCGGCGCTTATACCACTTACCTGATTCAGCAACTGCTACCTGACTACACCGGGGTCTCCCTGCTGATCTCCATTCCCGCCGCCTTTGTGGTCTCCGGGCTGGTGGGTATCCTCATCGAACGCACGGTGATCCGTTTTCTCTACGGCCGCCCCCTGGAGACCCTGCTGGCCACCTTCGGCATCAGTCTGATCCTCCAGCAACTGGTGCGCACCCTGATCTCGCCGCAGAACGTGCCGGTTTCCAACCCGGAGTGGATGTCCGGTGCGCTGGAGATCAACAGCGTCCTCGCCCTGACCTACAACCGACTCTACATCATCCTGTTCTGCCTACTGGTCTTTATCGCCCTGTTTCTGATCCTCAAGCGCACCTCGCTGGGTCTGCAAGTCCGCGCAGTCTCACAGAACCGGGACATGGCCCGCGCCATGGGGGTGCGTTCGGCGCGGGTGGACGCGCTAACCTTCGGCCTCGGCTCCGGTATCGCCGGGGTGGCAGGGGTGGCCCTGAGCCAGCTCACCAACGTGGGTCCCAATCTGGGCCAGTCCTACATCATCGACTCCTTCATGGTGGTGGTGTTCGGCGGCGTCGGCAACCTCTGGGGCACCCTGGTGGGCGGTCTCTCACTGGGAGTCGCCAACAAGATCCTCGAACCCTGGTCAGGCGCGGTGCTGGCGAAGATCCTGGTGCTGGTCTTCATCATCCTGTTCATTCAAAAGCGCCCGCGCGGACTGTTCCCGCAGAAGGGCCGTGCAGCAGGCGACTAAGTTATGAATTCCCTTAATCTATTGAAAGACGACCGCGGCGGGCAGATCTTTCTCGGCCTGCTCCTGCTGGTCGCGATAGTGGTACCGGTACTCAATCTGGCCGTGTCGGAGGGCCATCCGCTGCATCTCTCCACTTATACGGTGACCCTCACCGGTAAATATCTCACCTATGCCCTGCTGGCGGTGGCGGTGGACCTGGTGTGGGGCTATCTGGGCATCCTCAGCCTGGGCCACGCCGCCTTCTTTGCTCTGGGCGGCTACGCCATGGGCATGTACCTGATGCGCCAGATCGGCGACCGGGGGGTCTACGGCAACCCGGAGCTGCCGGATTTCATGGTGTTCCTCAACTGGCAGGAGCTGCCCTGGTTCTGGTACGGCTTCGACCAGTTCTGGTTCGCCGCCCTGATGGTGATGCTGGTGCCCGGTCTGCTGGCCTTCGTGTTCGGCTGGCTGGCCTTTCGCTCCCGGGTCACCGGGGTCTATCTCTCCATCATCACCCAGGCCCTGACCTATGCCCTGATGCTCGCCTTCTTTCGCAACGAGATGGGCTTCGGCGGCAACAACGGCCTGACCGATTTCAAGGACATCCTCGGCTTCAGCCTGCAATCCGATGCCACCCGCATCGGGCTGTTCCTGGCATCCGCCGCCGCTCTGGCCCTGGGCTATCTGGCCTGCCGCTTGATCGTCACCTCCCGGCTCGGACGGGTGGCGGTGGCGGTGCGGGACGCGGAGAATCGCACCCGTTTCATCGGCTATAAGGTGGAGCGTATCAAGCTGGCTATCTTTACCTTTTCCGCCGTTTTGTCCGGCATAGCCGGGGCGCTCTATGTCCCCCAGGTTGGCATCATCAATCCCGGCGAATTCTCACCACTGAACTCCATTGAGCTGGTGATCTGGGTGGCGATAGGCGGTCGTGCCACCTTGTACGGTGCGGTGGCCGGAGCCCTGATGGTGAATTACGGCAAGACCTACTTCACTGCCGCCCTGCCCGAGATGTGGCTGTTTGCCCTGGGCGGCCTGTTCGTCCTGGTCACCCTGTTCCTGCCTCGGGGCATCACCGGCCTGCTGCGACGTAAGGAGGCGGCGGCATGAGCGGACTGGATGGATTTCGCGAGACCTGGCGGCGCGACCGGGTGTGGGACTTCATGGTCTCCAGCGCCGGTCAGCAGCTGGACATCAGCCATGGCACCGTGCTCTACCTGGAAGAGGTCTCGGTCAGCTTCGACGGCTTCAAGGCCATCGACGACCTGAACCTGTACATCGACGCCGGCGAACTGCGCTGCATCATCGGCCCCAACGGCGCCGGCAAGACCACCATGATGGACATCATCACCGGCAAGACCCGGCCTGACAGCGGCTCCGCTTACTTCGGTCAGACCATCGATCTGCTGCGCTTGAGCGAACCGGAGATCGCCGAGCTGGGCATAGGCCGTAAGTTCCAGAAGCCCACGGTGTTCGAGCAGCACAGCGTGTTCGAAAACCTCGAACTGGCGATGGCCGGGGACAAGCGGGTCTGGCCCACCCTCTGGGCCAGTCTCAGCGCAGAGCAACAGGATCGCATTCACGAGGTGCTGGTGACCATCGGCCTGCAGGACGACCTGGAACAGCGGGCCGGCGCCCTCTCCCATGGTCAGAAACAGTGGCTGGAGATCGGCATGCTGCTGATGCAGGACCCCCACCTGCTGCTGGTGGACGAACCGGTGGCGGGCATGACCCATCAGGAGATGGACCGCACCGCGGAATTGCTCACCTCCCTGGCCGGCAAACACTCGGTGGTGGTGGTGGAACACGACATGGACTTCGTGCGCTCCATCGCCAACAAGGTCACCGTGCTGCACCAGGGCAGCGTGCTGGCGGAGGGCAGCATGGA
>JASJBU010000248.1 GCA_030066355.1 Gammaproteobacteria bacterium
AAGGCCGGCGACATCGGCGACGGCGAACAGAGCCACCTGGATATAATCGTGGAGCATGAACAGTCAAACTTAGTCCTGTTCGCTTATTGGCGTTCCAGCGAAGTTCCGGGTGATACGCTTGCAGTCTCCGTAGATCGCGGGAACGACGGCATTGTAGACGAGTTTATCGGCCAATGGAGCGGGGTGCCAGCGGTTCAGTTCGATCCGAATTACCCAGCCAGCCTCCCTGAGACAGTGGCGGTCGGTGCCAGTTCGAGTTGGGACTGCAGATCGGCGTACAGCCAATTTGGTCCGGGTCTCGACTTCCTGGCACCGAGCGCAGGTGGTCCATTGACTACGCGAATTACTACGACTGACGTAACGGGGGGGCTCGGGTACGACCACACGAATTACAACCCGTCCTTTGGCGGAACCTCCGCTGCCTCGCCACTAGCAGCCGGTATCGCCGGCCTGATTCTCTCCGTTGCGCCGGATCTCACGGCAGAGGAAGTTCGCCAGCTGATGCGGGATACCGCAGACAAGATTGGCCCCGAACCGTACGTGGAAGGACGCAATGACCGGTACGGCTACGGCCGTGTGAATGCGCACCGCGCCCTGGCTGCCTTGACGGGCGAGCAGGAGACGGCGGATCTCGTGCTTGCCAAGACAGCCGAGGAAGACCAGGTCCGTCTGCGTGAGGAGCTGGAATACAGCATCACAGTGACCAACGGAGGCCCGGCGCAGGCCACGAACATCACGGTCACCGATACCCTGCCGCAGGAGGTGATCCTGGAAGAGGCCTCGGAGGACTGTGCATTCGAAAAAGGCACGCTGGTCTGTTCGCTTGCATCACTGCCAGCAGGCGAAGCCGAAGAATTCCAGTTCGAGGTGACAGTGTTGCGAGTGCCCGAAGATCGGCTCCTGATCAACCAGGCGACCGTGACAGCGGACCAGACCGATGCGCACCTAGGCAACAACACGGCCGAGGTGGTGACCCCGGTCATTGGCAGCCAGTCGCGGCGCGAGCGCGAAGATGAACGAGGACAAAATGACGACCGGGATCGGTCAACATCAACACCGGACTAAAAAACGACAGATAACGCAGGTCCGATACAGGATACCGCCAAGGAAGGCGGTTCATTTGCATTGCCAATGCCAGAATGAAGCCCGGGTGGAGCGCGTCGTAACCCACGGAACAAGCCACAAAACGATCTGCTAGCAGGGGGGTTCTTGTAAAAGTGTGCCGTGCATCAACCAATCCCGTGGCCTGCCCCTCAGGTTGCACCCGGGCTACTTTCTGTGCCACTGCCCAGGCCCTATCGGTGTTCCCACTGGTCGGCTTTTCGATGCAGATGGGAAACGGCGATCACCAGTATCAGATCACCGATCACGGTGTATATGATGCCATAAGGAAATCTTCTGGTTTGGCAGCGCCTTATATTTTTCGATAACGGATGCCAAGCGCCCGGGAAACGGCTGATTCTGTACTAGTGAGTTGAGAACCTCTTGGAGAACCCTATCGCCCAAATCCTCATCTTCACCGTTGTAACAAGTTATCGCATCGTCAAGTTCGTTCCGCGCTGCCTCCAGAAACTCAGTTTTCATCTATATCTAGCGAGGACTTCTTCCCGGGACAGGGCTTTTAGCCTGCCTTGCCGATACGCATCCAGCCGCGACTTGGATTCTTCGACCTAAAGCTTATCGTTCTCCGGATCAGGTACATCGAGTATGGCAATCAGACGATCTATGAGTTTGGCTTGTTCAACCGGCTTTAAAGCAATTGCCTGTTCCAGAATTTGATCGGGAGTCGCCATGCGAAGGAATCCTCAGTATCTTGCTCAGTAAGTTCTATCACAATGATGTAGTTGTAGTTTCCTAAGATTTAACTATTCAGCTTGCCCTCCCCCAGGGAGGGGGAATGGGGGGAGAGACGGCTATGCATTTATACTCGATCGCTTATATTAACCTCGCCCCCTCTCTACCCTTCCCCGGTGTGGGAGGGTGTTTAGGTTCGAGCTGCGAAGCCCGGGCGCAACCCGGAGTATGAGCCACCGGATTGGCCAAAGACAGGGCTTCTGTTAGGTCAGATATCATTTCAGTGGACAGCTTAGTCGGTGGTTACCCGGGTTGCGCTGCGCTGCACCCGGGCTATCCGATCAACGGGTCGGGCAGTCTTGTCCGAGAGGCACTTCCATCGCGGCCTGATTGCCAGAACCGTCCAACCAGACATAGTACTCCAGGTCACTGGGATCGCACTTGGAGCACCCCGAACTGCAGGCATCGCTGGGCACCCGGCGCTCCACTCTGCCTTTGCGTATCCAATGCTCCAGCATGCCCCGCACGGCATCCGGGTCGGCATCGCAATGCAGGGCAATATCATTCAAGGTGGCCTGATGGTGGTGTATGAGATAGCGCTTGATATCCGCCAGGATCATGCCCGTACGCGCTCCCTCACCCGCTGCCTGCCATGGGTTGACCAGAGGCGCAGGATTGCGATCACCAACACCAGACTGGACAGCAGGCCGATGATCCAGACCAAGGAACTATCGGGATGCTGCCGATAGGTCGCCGTCTGATAGAACAGGCTGGCGCTCAGGTAGGCGAGACCCGTCGTCCAGGCGGCGACGAAGCCGGCCCAGGCAACCCCGGTCTCCCGTTTGATCGCCCCGATCGTCGCGACACAGGGGAAATAGAGCAGGATGAACAGCAGATAGGCGAACGCCCCGGCCTGCCCATCGAAACGGGCCGCCATGGCACCGAATACATCCTGGCTGACCTCCTGGCGCTGCGCTGTCGCCTCGACCGCGGCCAGCTCTGCATCCATTGACAGGGGATCGGTGAGCAGATCCTTCACACCCAGCAGATTCTCCGGCACCGTCGCCGCGGCGGACCTGACCGACGCCCAAAGATCGAACTCATGGGATTCCCCACCGCCATTCATGTCAGCCGCCAGACTGGTGTAGAGCGAGTCCAGGGTGCCGACCACCGTCTCCTTGGCCAGCACCCCGGTGAAGATGCCAACGGTGGCCGGCCAGTTGTCCTCCTGGATGCCCATCGGCGCCAGCACCGGTGTGACCGCCCGGCCCACTGCGCTGAGGATCGATTTCTCCGTGTCCTCGTTGCCGAAACTGCCGTCGGTACCGATGGAATTGAGCACGTTGATCGCCAGTACCATCAGCACGATGACCTGCCCCGCCTCCTTGATGAACAGCTTGAGCCTATCCCAGGTCCGCAGGGCCACCCCTTTGAGGGTCGGCAGATGGTAGGGCGGCAGCTCCATCATGAAACCGGTGCTCTCGCCGGACAGCAGGGTGCGCTTCATGATCATGCCGGTGAGAATCGCGACGATGATGCCGATCAGATAGAGGCTGAACACCAGATTCTGGCCGTTGGCCGGGAAAAAGGCCGCTGCGAACAGGGCATACACCGGCAAGCGCGCCCCGCAGGACATGAAGGGATTCATCAGGATGGTCAGTTTGCGCTCCCGTTCGCTCTCCAGGGTGCGGGTCGCCATCACCGCGGGCACGTTGCAACCGAATCCCACGATCATCGGCACGAAGGCCTTGCCGGGCAGACCGATGGAACGCATGAAGCGGTCCATGACGAAGGCGGCGCGGGCCATATAGCCGGTATCCTCCACCACCGACAGGAACAGATAGAGAGCGGTGATGATCGGGATGAAGGTCGCCACCACCTGGATACCGCCACCGGCACCGTCGGCCAGCAGCACCACCAGCCAATCCGGACTGCCGGCGCTTGCCAACAACTGGCCCAGGCCATCTACGAAGAATGCCCCGGCGACCCCGTCGAAGAAATCGATGAAGGCACCGCCGATGTTGATGGAAAACATGAACATCAGATACATCACGGCGAGAAACACCGGGATGCCGAAAACGCGGCTGAGCACCACTTTGTCGATACGATCGCTGTTGGTTTGGCCCATCCGACCCCGTTCGGTGATCACGGTCTGCGCCAAGGCATGGGCGTGGCCGTAGCGGGTATCGGCGATATGGATGTCGGGCTCCTCATCGATACGCTTCTCGATCGCATGCCGCCAGTTCCCGACCCGCTGCAGGAGCTGGCGGTCAGCCAGATTGAGGGCGAATTCGTCACCCTCCAGCATCTTCAACAGCAGCCAGTGCCGGGTGGCGTTATCCGGTTCCGAACTCAACAGGCCATCCATATCGCTGATGGCTTGTTCAACCACCTCGTCCTGCGCCAGGGCGAACCCCCCGGAGCGCTCACCGGCAGCCAGATCCTGGATCGCAGATTTCAATTTGATGATGCCTTCACCCTTCACCGCGACGATCGGTACCACCGGGCAGCCGAGCTCCTGGCTGAGTTTCTGGATATCGATGTCGATGCCCCGATTGCGCGCCACGTCCATCATGTTGAGGGCCAACAGGAGGGGCGCCCCCATCTCCAGCATCTGGACGGTCAGATACAGATTGCGCTCCAGGTTGGCGGCATCGACGATGTTGACGATCAGGTCCGCATGCCGTGACAATAGGTAGTCGCGGGTCACCTGTTCATCCAGGGATGAAGCATCCAGTGAGTAGATACCGGGGGTGTCGATGGCGATCACTTCCTTGCCATCCAGGTCGAAACGACCCTCCTTACGATCTACCGTCACCCCAGGCCAGTTGCCGGTGCGTTGACGGATACCGGTCAGTGCGTTGAACAGCGCAGTCTTGCCGCAATTCGGATTGCCGGCCAGGGCGATGGTTAATTCACCGTCCGCTACAGAGTCGGCATTGCCCGCTTTGTTGGATAGACGCCGAGCCATACCAGGGTTGCCCGGGTCAGGCGTCGGTTTCGGGATCGAGAGGCAGCATCAGCATCTTGGCCGCCACGCCACCACCCAGGGCGACCCGAACACCATAGCTGGCCACCACCACGCCGCGCCCCCGATGCTGAACCACATCGACCAGGGAGCCCACCCTCAGCCCGAGACTGAGCAGACGGCGGGTCATTTCACGCCCCCCGATCAGCCTTTCGATGCGCGCATGCGCACCGACCGGCAGAAGGTCCAGTGAGGTCAAGGCGGCATCCGATTCGCTTGGCATGTGACTTGATGGCATGGTAGAAAGATGCTGAATGCTAATGATTCCTATTTAAACAATGGATTAGCGGTCATGCAAGACGCAGGCATACCATTAGATACTAAAACGCTGATAGGCGCCAGAAACGGACACCCCTGAGACCTTAGGCTTTTAACGGTTTCTGCAGCAGGTCGATCCGCTGAGGCTTCATGAAGTGGGCGCCATCTTCGCGCAGATGTGAATAAAAGGTTGCACGGATCTTGGCATAGCCTGCCTCGTCGATTGCCAGTTCGGTGTGGGTCACATCCAGAAAACGCGCTGCGAAAGTCGCTCAATCCGGATAGGTTTCCAAGATGTTGATGAAGTGTTCTGCACACAGCTCCAGGGCACCGGACTCCACACAGGCAAGGATGGTCTGGAAGGCCTGGTCCCGCACCCTTTTCTCATCATGGATCAGGCGCATCAGATCATTGAAACTGCCGGCATAGACCGGTTCGTTCAACCAGGCGAGGCCCCCCGGCCTGAGCACCCGCGCGATCTCTTGCAAAACCTGGCCCATCCATTGCGCAGGTACATGGTGTAGAGATTTCAGCATCCAGACGATATCGATGCTGCTGTCGGGCTCGGAGATCGCTTGCGCACCCTACAGCCTGAACACGAGATTCGGTAGATCGAGCTGGAGGTTCTTGGCATGCTGTACCCGGTCCACCTCAGTGGCGATGAACTGGCTGGTGGGATAGCGTTCCGCGAATTGTCGAGCAGTCCAGGCCGCACCACAGCCCAACACCAGCACCCGGGTATCCACCAGGGGCAGGGTTTCCTCCATCAAGGCCTGTTCTGTCGTGGTCTGGTAGGCACCGGGTTGATCGAGTTGCATGGCGGTTACTGACAAGTCGACTGTCCTCCGCTATGTTAAGCCCTGTTAAAGCTGGGCATCCGCAGAACGCTAACAGACCCAAAGTGGAAATCGCTGATTTTACCCGAATGGAGCCGGTATCTTGCTAATCGATACTCTTGCAGATTGGTTGGAGCGTCACCGCCTGCACCTCTCTCATCCCGATGCCCTTCTCCAGCTCTCCGGGATGGGCCTGCTGACCGGCTTTCTCGCTGGCGCGGTGATTGTCATCTTCCGCTTGGGAGTGGAGTCGATCCAGGCCAACATGCTCCCCGGGCAGCTGCCTGAAAATTACGAGGCCCTGCCCCCGCTATTGCGTTTTCTACTCCCGGTAGCGGGCGGTGTGCTCACCGGACTGATCTTTCATCGCTATGCCAATGGCCTCCATGTGCTGGGAATCGCCCGCATCATGGAACGACTCAGCTATCACCAGGGACATCTGAGCCTGCGGGAATTCCTGCTCCAGTTCATCGGCGCGGCGATTGCCATCATCAGCGGCCATTCGGTGGGCAGGGAAGGGCCGCATGTATTTCTCGGCGCGGCCAGCGGTTCGCTGCTGGGTCAACAGCTGTCCTTACCGAACAACAGTATCCGCACACTGGTCGGCTGTGGCGCGGCTGCCGGCATTGCCGCCTCGTTCGACACCCCGCTGGCCGGGGTGATTTTCGCCCTGGAGGTGGTCATGATGGAGTATACGCTGGTCAGTTTCATCCCCATCATCTTGGCTGCGGTCAGCGCCAGCAGCCTGTCGA
The DNA here is from genome assembly GCA_030066355.1 of Gammaproteobacteria bacterium. Lineage (GTDB taxonomy): Bacteria > Pseudomonadota > Gammaproteobacteria > Chromatiales > Chromatiaceae > JASJBU01. The sequence continues at coordinate 6,669 of JASJBU010000248.1, forward strand.
TCTTTGTTCTGGGTGACGCCAAGGCCTTCGAGGTCTCGCTCGTTCAACTGGGTTCGATGAGCGAACTTTCCATCGTCCTCTTATTGGGCGTGGTGGCGGGTGCGGTGTCTGCCGGCTTCATCCAACTCCTGCAATACAGCTCGAGTAAGAGTCAGGGACTGAGATTCTGGCAAAAGACCAGTCTTGCCGGGTTCATCGTGGGACTCTGCGGCTTGCTGACTCCCGAAGTGCTGGGTATCGGCTACGACACGGTCAACGGCATCCTGCTCGGTGAAATCACATTCACCCTGCTCCTGATCCTGGTCTTCATGAAGATCCTCGCCACTTCCGCCTGCATCGGGCTTGGCATCCCCGGCGGCATGATCGGCCCCGCGCTGTTTATTGGCGCCGCGGTCGGCGGTGTCATCGCACCGCTACCCGGCCTGCTCTTCGAGGGCGAGGTCTCGGATCCCGGGTTCTATGCGCTGATCGGTATGGGGGCAGTCATGGGCGCCAGCCTGCAGGCTCCACTGGCCGCCCTGACCGCAATCATCGAACTCACTCACAACCCGCAAGTGGTGATGCCAGGGATGTTGGCCATCGTGGTCGCCAGCCTCACCAGCAGTGAACTGTTCCATAAAAAATCATTGTTTATCACCATGTTGCAGGCTAGCGGGCTCGACTACCGAAGCGACCCGGTGATGCAATCGCTGCGCCGGGTGGGTGTTGCCAGCGTCATGAACCGTGACTTTCTGCGCTGCAGCTCAAGGTTGACACGGGAATCGGCCGCCCAGGTCCTCGATCAGGCCCCGGAGTGGATCCTGATCGACCAGCAGGGTGACGCCGACGCCACCCTGATGCCCGGGGTGGATCTGGCCCGTGTTATGGAGGAGGGGCATGACCGGGAATTCGACCTACTGGAAATACCGGCTCGCCGCTACCAGCTCACCAATATCTCGATGCTGGCCACCCTCCAGGAGGCCCTGGAGCGACTGGATGAGAGCGGTGCCGAGGCGCTCTATGTGGAACGGATCGGACGTTCCCGTGCTGTCAGCATTCAGGGAATTTTAACGCGTGAACAGATCGAATCGGCCTATCGGCTTTGATGCCCGTCAGGCAATCGTAAAAAATCCACACATTGTGTTGGCAAAACGTTTAATATTTGACGATTCGATGGATCCATCTTTCCACGGGGCACAGACCATGAGTGACGGCATAAAAAATCCAGAAACCATCCTATACAACGATCAGACTGTCCGCCTGGAAGAGCTGCTGAACGAGTTTGCGGCCCAGAAGGCCGAGATCGACCGCCTGAAAAAGATTCAGAAGAAGGCCGTCAGACGCTATCGCCGAGAGGAAGAGCTCAAACCCTACCAGGCTGAACTGATCCGCATGCAGCAGTATCTCGAGAAGACCCGCACCCGCATGATTATTCTGTTCGAAGGCCGTGATGCGGCAGGCAAGGGCGGCACCATCCGGCGTGTCTCTCGCTACATGAACGAAAAGCACTATCGGATCGTCGCCCTGGGTAAACCCACAGAGGAACAAAAGACCCAGTGGTTCTTCCAGAAATACGTACGGGCCTGCCCGCGCGGCGGTGAGGTGGTGATGTTCGACCGCAGCTGGTACAACCGTGCCGTGGTCGAGCCCATCTTCGGATTCTGCAGCAAGGAAGACTATGAGAATTTCATGATCGGTTGCCCGGGCTTCGAAAAGGACCTGGTACGCCAGGGCACCATTCTGGTCAAGCTCTATTTCTCGGTGACCAAGGAAGAGCAGGCCAGACGCTTCGAGCGACGCAAGACCGACACGTTGCGCCAATGGAAACTGTCCGAGATCGACGTACAGGCCCAGGACCGTTGGGACGAGTTCACCACGCAAAAATATGAAATGCTCAAGCGCACCCATACCACCCATGCCCCCTGGACGATCATCCGCTCGAATGACAAGCATCGGGCCCGCTTGAACGCCATGAAGGTGATCCTCAATTCGGTACCCTATGAACGCCTGCAGCCGGAACTGGATTTCGTGCCCGATCATGAAATCGTCATCTCCGGCTCCCGAGAGCTGGAACTGATGGAAGCCCAACGTCTCCAACAAGGCAAATTTGTGGGGTAAGCCACGACCGTTTGTCCAGTGGACAAATACAGCGTGTCGAACGACCGGACAGGCCGCTCCTAGACCTCCTCGGCAACGGCTCCATGCTTTGCTCTACCTCCTGCATCCATGCAGTCGTGCCC
>JASJBU010000249.1 GCA_030066355.1 Gammaproteobacteria bacterium
CAGCATCCAATGCCGCGACCAAGGATCGGTTGGCGATCATCAGCAGCTTTTATCAGTTTCTGCTGTTAGCGGAATACACCTATACCAATCCGGTTGCCCTCATCCGTCAGAAGAGCAAATTCGTGCAAAAACGCCAGGGTCACACCCAGGTGCGTCGTCTCAGTCAGTTACAGTGGCAGACCCTGATTGAAACGGCACAAGACATGGCGATGAAAAATCCCGGTGCCCATGAACGGACCTTGTTCATGACCTCTGCGCTCTACAGTCTGTATCTGCGTATCTCGGAGCTGGCCGCCAGTGAACGCTGGGTGCCCACTATGAACGATTTCCATAAAGATCAAGACGGTCACTGGTGGTTTACGACCGTCGGTAAGGGCAACAAGGAACGCCAGATTGCCGTGAGCGATTCCATGCTGGCAGCACTGAAACGCTGGCGTAAATCTTTGGGCTTGTCGGCACTGCCCTCACCCGCGGACGATACGCCCCTGTTTCCGGTGCATCGCGGCAAGGGGCCGCTCTCCAACACCACGCACATACGGGCCATCATACAGACCTGTTTTGACCAGGCCACCCAACGCTTAATCCAAGCAGGAAAGCCCGAGGAAGCTGAAATCCTCATGGAGGCCACCGTACACTGGTTACGGCATACCGGCATCTCGGAGGATGTCAAAATCCGTCCCAGAGAGCATGTCCGGGACGATGCGGGCCACAGCTCCAGTGCTATCACGGACAAATACATCGATATTGAGCTCAGGGAGCGCCACAAGTCTGCCAAGAAGAAGCTTATACAAGGTTCATAATATGGAAGGAATAAATCGATATATCAGTATGTTACGCTATCCCAGATCATGAGATCAGACGCGTTTGTCAGAAAACCTACCCTCTTCATATCAAAAGTACAATAATGTACATATCTTAAGTTATTGTATATATTTGTACTAGGCAGAGAGTGAATAGAACTGGCATTGGTCAGGTGATCATATGAGCAAACATCTCACAGATAGACTTGTTTTAGAGCCATCAAGAACGGCGGGGGCCGCACTGCGCACGTTCTTCAACATCATGAGTGCGTGGAATCTGAATGAAAAGCAAGCCATGACACTACTGGGTTTCGATACGCATAACCGGAGTACCTATTTCAAGTGGAAACGCGAACCAGAGAGCGCCCGGTTAACCAAGGAAAAGTTGGAGCGTTTGTCCTATATCTTCGGCATCTACAAGGCGCTTCAGATCCTATTGCCAAAACCTGAGTCTGCGGATAACTGGATTCATCGACCAAATCAGGCGGGGCCTTTTGGTGGACGACCCGCCTTAGACCGGATGCTTTCTGGCAATGTCGCTGATTTGTTTGTGGTTCGGCAATATTTGGACGCGCAGCGTGGTTGATGAAGAAAACGTTTCACTCGCTGACATTCAATGGCGGCCATCTTGGCGGCTGGTTTCTAGCCGCTTTCCGCCTATTGGGCCGTTTGATCGTGTAGCGAATGCGGAGGATATGGATATTGTCATGGCAATTGAGGGTCTTACCAATGATCGGCTGAGAGAAGAGGTAGGGGACCTCAACCTTGTTCCTCAGAAAGACAGGATATTTGGACCCGGCACAACGCCGATTATGGCGGCCTTCACTCATCTTAATCCGGAAGGAAGTCGGTTTTCTGATGGTACTTACGGGGTCTACTATGCAGCGAAAACTGTTGATACCGCAATTGCAGAAACGGTTTTTCATCGGTCAAGATTTTTAGCGGCAACAGACGAACCACCGATTGAAATCGATATGCGTGCTTATGCCTCAAATGTTGAGGCGCAATTTCATGATATTCGTGGACAGCAAGATGTCATGGCAAGCATCTATGATACTGACCCTAATCACTATGGGGCTGCACAATCATTTGCCTCACGACTGAGGAATAACGGTGAGAACGGGATTGTATATGACAGTGTTCGTGATCCGGGCGGTGAATGTATCGCTGTGTTTAAGCCACGCTTGCTTGCACCTGTTGTTCAGGGTACTCACTATTGCTATGTCTGGAATGGAAGAACAATCGTCGATATCTATGAGAAAAGAGAATATTGCCGTAAGTGAAGGATAAATTATGAGCAATAATCTGAAACACTTGGTGAACCACCGTTACACCTAACCCGCATGTTTCACCCGCTGATTGAATTTACGCTGAGACATCCGTTTCAGGGCAACACCTGGAACCAATAGGTCGTTAATGCCGATTTGAGGCGTGGTTCCTGTCATCCAGACACACTTCCCCTTACCCCATTGTTGATCAGTATGCCGGGGTAGCACTCGTATGGGTTATCCTGGCTTGAGCCGCGTGGCAACGCTAAGAAAGAGCGCCTGGTAGGGATAGGAGCTGGACAGCAGGAAACGAATCCTGCGGGTATTGCTCAGGATCACGGCACCGATCTTGAACAACTTGAGGCGTATCGTGCTCATCTGAGCACGGGCCAGTTCCGTGCCTTTCAGGCCCAATCGACGTATGCTCTCCATCAACACATAGGCCAGACTGGAGAGCAGCAGCCGAAACTGATTGGCCCACCAGTCATGAGCGCTGGTGCGATCGGCAAACAGTCCCAGTTGTTGTTCCTTGATGCGATTCTCCATGTCGCCCCGGGCGCAGTAGAGTGCGTCATAGAGAACTTGCTTGTCACCTTCCAGATTGGTCACGATGAATCTCGGATTCTGACCTTTGTCGGTGATCTCCAGCTTGGCGATCACTTTGCGACGGGTTTTCCAGGTGCCGGCTGCATAGCGGAATTGAAAGAACTCCCGTTGTTTCTCTGTAGTCAATACATACAGCTGTTGTACCAACGCCATGGGTTCATGGATCTGCTTTAGCAGGACCGGGTTTTTCGCGATGCCCACGATATAGCCCACGTTGTGACGCTCACACCAACTGAGCAGGTGATGGCGGCAGAAGCCTGAATCACCACGAAAGATGATCCGAACATCAGGCCAAGCCTGGCGTAACCGCTTGACTAAAAGTGCCAGAATGGCCCAGGCATGTTTGGCCCCGTCGATCTTGCTCGGACGCAGGTAGCTGACCAGTAGTTGATCGCCACAGAAGACATACAAGGGCAGGAAGCAATAATGGTCGTAGTAGCCATGGAAGAAGCGCCCCTGTTGGTGACCGTGTACCGGATCATCAGTGGCATCGAAGTCGAGGATCAATTCATCCGGGGCTTCAGCGTAAGAGGCTATGAACTGATCGAGCAGTACCTCATGCAAACGAACCGCCACCTCTCGATCGATCCGGTTCTCCAATCGACAGAGTGTGGACTGACTGCCCAGCACCGCATCGCGTTCGACAGAAGTCTGGATCGCAGGATCGTTCCTTAAGGTCTCGTGATCGTTCAGATCTTCATAACCCAAGGCAATGCCATAGACGCGTTGCCTGAGTAGACTCAACTGAGAGTGTGTGATGTAACGGGGATCTCGCGGATCGTGAATCACTTCATCAACCGACTGGAGCAATCCAAGTCGGCGATCGATCTCTCGCAATAAGAGCACGCCACCGTCAGAAGTGATGTCACCACCAGAAAATTCAGCTTGAACCTTGCGGCGTTTGAGGGCTGGAAAATCAAAAGCAGCTTGGGTACAGTTTGTCACAGGCAAAACCTTGTTCGAATTCAACTTAAGCAATTGAATTATATCGAAGCATCAAGGTTTTGCCTTTTTTATGGGTGAAATATTGGGGCTAGCAGCAGAATGATGGATTTCTCGATCTCCACGTCTTAGTGATAGATATGCATCTTTGGCTGTTGAATTTCCAATCTGAGCACCTCATGATAACGCTTAGGCAAATTGTCCTATGCACCCATCTGATACCGCACTACTGCCTCCACAGCAACGAGATTGATACTGATCACCAGGTGCTTCAACTTTAGATAAAAGACTTCGTTGTAAAGGACCTTCTTGTCGATATAATTTGAACTGCTGATAATCCAAGTTGGGCTGTACCCTACGGCCTGCCTTCGAACAGCTCGTTCAATATAAGAGGACGATACCCATGCCCATGACACTACATATCAATGGTGAGACCCATCAGGTTGACGCTGATCCGCGCACGCCCTTGTTGTGGATTCTCAGGGATAAACTGCAACTCACCGGCACAAAATACGGCTGTGGTGAATCCTTCTGCGGGGCTTGCACAGTGCACCTGGATGGTAAACCGGTCACCGCCTGCCGGATCAAGTTGAAATCTGCCGTCGGCAAACAAATCACAACCATCGAAGGGCTAAACAGCCGGGTCGGTGAGCAGGTGAAAAGATCCTGGTTGGAACTCAACGTGGCTCAGTGCGGTTATTGCCAGTCGGGACAGATCATGGCCGCCACTGCGCTTTTGGAGCGCAACCCCTCGCCCGCCGATGAGGATATCAATGAAGCGCTGGAAGAGAACATCTGCCGCTGCGGCACCTATCTGCGCATTCGTCAGGCCATTAAACATGCCGCGCAAAAGCTGGCTTAGGGGGTGGAAAACATGTTCGCACGTATAGATCAAAGTAAACGCGGTCAAGATATGACCCGACGGGATGTCTTGAAACTCATCTCCGCCACCGGAATGGGATTGACCCTGGGCGTATATCTGCCGGTCAGTTCCGCCGCAGCCATGGATTCAGCCATGAAGGCCAATGGCTCTTTGGAGCCCAATGCTTTTGTGCGTATCACCCCGGATAACAGGGTGACGGTGATAATTAAGCATCTGGAGATGGGGCAGGGCACCTTCACCGGTCTCGCTACCTTGGTGGCCGAAGAATTGGATGCCGATTGGAGCCAGATAGTCGCCGAACCGGCTCCTGCCGACGTTAAGCGCTACAACAATCTGCTATGGGGCCCCATGCAGGGTACCGGCGGCAGCACTGCCATAGCAAACGCCTATGAACAGATGCGCAAAGCCGGTGCGGCGGCTAAAATGATGCTGGTGGCAGCCGCCGCTAAACAGTGGGCGGTGGATACTGGACAGATCGCCATCCATCAGGGTGTGGTGCACCACAAGGCAAGTGATAAACAGGCCACATTTGGCCAGCTGGCCGCCTTGGCCGCAGCCATGCCGATGCCTCAACCGGAGGAGATCACCCTGAAAGATCCCAAGGATTTCAAGCTCATCGGCAAACAGAGCCTGCCGCGTAAGGATGTGGGTAAGGAGGATGGCAGCGCCATCTTCACCCAGGACATCCAACTACCAGGCATGTTGACCGCAGTCATTACCCACCCGCCCCGCTTCGGCGCCAAGCTCAAGACAGTGGATGCCAGCCAGACCCTGGCCGAACAAGGCGTGGTGGACGTGGTGACCATACCCGACGGTATAGCTGTGGTGGCCGAGGATTTCTGGAGCGCCCAGTCGGCCCGCAAGAAACTCAACATCGAATGGGACGAGAGTCAGGCCTTCAACAAAAGTTCCAAAGAGCTGCAGGCCGACTACATGGAGCTGGCCAAAAAACCAGGGTTGGTGGCACGCCAGGATGGTGATACCGGCGCAGCCCTGGAAAAGGCTTCCCAGGTACTGGAGAGTCACTACAGCTTTCCCTTCCTGGCCCATGCCGCCATGGAACCCATGAACTGCGTGGCAAAGGTGACCCAGGAGGGTTGTGAGATCTGGAATGGTGAGCAGCTCCAGACCCCCGACCAGACTAACATTGCCCAGGCCCTGGGGATCAAACCGGAACAGGTTAAGATCAACATGCTCTATGCCGGGGGCAGCTTTGGCCGTCGCGCCAACCCCATGTCTGACTATGTCATTGAGGCTGTGCTGATTGCCAAGACCCGTCCCGGCACACCAGTAAAACTCGTCTGGACCCGGGAGGAGGATACCCAGGGTGGGTACTACCGTCCCATGTACTACCATAAATTACGTGCCGGGCTGGACATGGATGGCAATCCCGTCGCCTGGGAACAGCGCATTGTGGGGCAGTCGATTCTGAAAAACACGCCCTTCGAGGGGTTCCTGGTCAAGGATGGTATTGACGCCACCTCTGTGGAAGGAGCCTCCACTCTCCCTTACTCCATTCCCAACATACATGTGGATGTGCACAATGTGGAGCTACCGGTGCCGGTATTATGGTTGCGTTCGGTGGGACACACCCACACCGCCTTCAGTACCGAGGTGTTCATCGATGAACTGGCCCGTACCGCCAAACAGGACCCGGTAGCCTACCGTATGAGGTTGCTGAAAGGGCATCCCCGTCTTCAGGGGGTACTGAAACTGGCGGCAGAGAAGGCCGGTTGGGGCTCCCCACCGCCCAAGGGCCGTGGCCGGGGCGTAGCATTGCAGGAGTCATTCAGCAGTTTTGCCGCCCAAGTCGCCGAGGTCTCCATCACCGAAGACAAAGAGATTAAGGTGGAGCGTGTGGTTTGCGCCATCGACTGCGGCCTGGCCATCAACCCAGACATCATAAAGGCACAGATGGAAGGCAGCATCGCCTTTGGTCTCGGCCCGGCACTGATGAGCGCCATCACCTTCAAACAGGGCAAGGTAGTGGAGAACAACTTTGACGGCTACGAAGTGCTGACCATGGACAAGATGCCGGAGGTGGAGGTCCACATTGTGCCCTCCAGCGCCCCCCCAACCGGTGTGGGTGAACCCGGGGTGCCACCCATCGCACCCGCGGTGGCCAACGCCCTTTCCGCGCTCACCGGTCAGCGTTTCCACCAGCTGCCCCTTAAGTTGTCCTGAAACTATGAGCAATCGGTGTTTCCTGTCGGTCCCGAATATTCATGCAGCCTTCGAAAGATACACATGGTGAAGGTCCTGGACGGTTGGGAATTCAATAATGTTCGAGGGTTCCGCTGCCCGTACGGGACGACCGTCTTGCGCGTCGCTGTTCAAGGACTGGTGTGTTCGCCATGGATGGTAGTAATCCAGATATGATGACATGAGTCTCTTTAGATGCCGCTCATTGAGCACGATGTCGTGATCAAATAGTTCTCGGCGTAGCGTCCCAATCACTCGCTCCACATAGGCGTTTTGCCATGGTGACACGGGTGCCGTGATGACCTCGTCGATAACCAGACTCTCAATCCTCCGCGTAACGCGCTCACCGTATATGCCATCACCGTCTCGAATCAGATAACTCGGCGCAGTATCAAACGGAAACGCTTCGACAATCTGTTGCGCCGTCCACTGCGCCGTTGGATGTTCTGTCACGTTGAGGTGAACAATTCGATGCCGGTCGTGGGCAAGCACGATGAAAACGAACAACACCCGAAAAGTAGCAGTCGGGACGATGAAAAAGTTCATCGATACGAGATCTCGAACATGCTGGTCTAGAAATGTTCTCCACGTAGGCGACGGAGGCCCTGCTCGCTTCGGCTGATACTTTTCTACCGTTGACTTGGCAACGTCGATCCAAGCATTGCGAGCTCAGCGACGATCTTTGGCGAGCCCCACGTCGGATTGGCTTCCCACATCCGCGCAATGAGTTTTCTGAGCTCTCGCGAGATCCGTGGTCGGCCTGGTTTAGCCGACTGACTCAACGCGCGCCAATAGTCGCAAAATCGCTTTTTCTGCCAGTTTAATACGATCCTGGGCTGGACAAGGTACAGGGCAGTGTGTCAGCCCGCCCAAAATTTCGCAATGGAGCACCAGAGCAGCCGATCAGCAGGCCGATTTCTTGGTCTTTGTCCTGATTTCCGAAACAGATTCGACTGATTCCGCAGCGCCTCATTCTCCACCTGTATAGACAGCCGCCATCGGAAAGATGTAGTCACCAAAGTCAGAATAAACTGGATTAACCGTATCATGTATCCAAGGATCAACGATGATCCAGAAAAATGCTATAGAATCAACAGACTCCTATTTTCGGGACCCACAGGCCGTGAGGTCACTCTCTTACCCGACGCATTCTTGCCACTCGCCTGCTAAGCGCCAGGTTGTATCAATCAGGATTTAGCTAATTTTACGTGCGGTAACAAGCCAAAGAAAAGGTGGATAGAAACACCTTATCTAACTGTTTTATTATTAATGGAGGCTGAGCCCGGAATCGAACCGAGGTCCACGGCTTTGCAGTCCGTGGACGTTTGATTATTCGTTTTTTAAATCAGACGGTTACATATTTTGAGTGGCGACCCACTCCTTAAACCCACTCGATGAAGATGAAGTAGATTTCCTCTTCCTTCATTGTCCACTGAGCTGGACCTTGAGACCATGGTTCTCTTCGATGAGATAGCCGATAACCACCACCTGTTAGTGGTGGTCTTGCTCCAAGTAAGCCTGGTAGTAGCGCTGTTTATCGGGAATTATCCATCGCCAAATAGTCGTACACCTATAGAGAGTTTAGCAAACGCATACCCTGCACTACGCGCACCAATTCAATCCCACCAACGATCTCCCGGTAGAGCATTAGGTAGCGTCCAACCGGTAAATGTCGGAAGTCCTCAGCGATATCTGGGCGTTCCTGCCCCAACTTCGGGTTTTTGGCGAGCAGCCAGCCTTTCTCCTCAAAGGTATCGAGTAAGTTATCCGCGGCAGTGGGATTATCCTGGGCAATGTAGAGCCAGATATCGATCAGATCCTCTTCGGCCTGGGCGGTCTTCTGAAAAACAGCCATATCCAGAGCTTATCGGTCGTTCTCTGCCAAGCGTTTGCGAGCAGCCTGCTTGATCTCTTCCATGGAGCCGTACCGGCCTTTGCCGCTCTCCACACCTTCACGCCAAAGGCTACGCAACTCTTCGATTTCCTGATCCTGGAAAGCACGTTTCCGATGCCAGTCCCGCAAGGCCTCACGGATCACCTCGCTACTACTGGCGTACTCTCCGCTTTTGACGGCCATCCGTACTTCCTTGGCCATCTCTGGGGTCAAGGCAATACTGAGTTTTTCAACGGTGGGCATAAGGCGCCTCTTGGTTGATAGTAG
>JASJBU010000250.1 GCA_030066355.1 Gammaproteobacteria bacterium
CTTGATTGGGATGATCGACGGTATCGAGGATATCGCCGGCCATGATGTGGAACACCACGTCCTCGAACGAAACACCTCGCTCGGTCTTCAGCAGAGCATTTTTCTCAGCATTCCATGAAATCGGCTTCATTGACCAAGATTAGCACAATGTGTGCCTTTTGTCTTTTTTCGGCTAACGTTGCGATAAGGGGCCGGAGAAAGCGCAGCTTGCGGAGGTCCCAGCGAGCTTTGCGAGCGCTTTAATTGCCTTGTTATGCAATTACTTAAAAACTTATTTCTCGCAACGGACGTAGGTTAAAGAAGATTCTCCGCCAACTAAATAATTCTCAGCCTTAGGGTCAATAACTACAAAATCCGAAGTATCTCTAATAAACCTTATGCTCTTCACTTTTGGTAGATTAGTAAAATGTTTGAATTCGTTTTATACGGATTTGGCAAAGCCTTTGAGTTGACAGTACCTGTCTGCGACTGCATTTCTGTGTTCAACATCAAACCGATTCCAGTCTCCGGTCCAATCGGACATGGTTATTTCAATAGCCATATCATCATATTCTAATCTTGGGTTTCCTCTGAATTCCTCATATACATGATCAGGGGCAGGAGGCGCTACATGTGGTGGGAGTTGAGTTTGGCCACGAGGTGGATCTTGAGCTAAATGTTTCTTAGGGCCACAATCTCCATCAAGCGATAGATTTAGCACCTCCGATAGCGAGGCAGAAATGGATCCGCATGTAAAAAGAAGCCTATATGATAATGCGGAGAATACCAAAACGATTACTATGGCAACGGCCCAAGGTATTATGTTTCTTCTAGGCGGATTCAACTTTGATTCCCCACTTTATATTCCTGCATAACGCTTAGTTAAGCGACATCGAGCCGCTAAAATAAAAATCGGGTATCTCAGGCGGCTTCGTCTTCTTCTCTGGCCACGTTGAGATGTTCGCTTGAACGTCTTGTTGCACAGGCCCGCCAAAGCCTCGATAGGACTCGATACCTTTTATATAGGAAAAATTGCCACGAGTGCTTTTATAATGAAACATCGGTCGCCCACAATCAGGACAATGCCGTTCCTTTTGTTTCACCTCGCAGGCCGTTTCTTTCGCATCACCGAGTGTCTCGCGAGCCAGATTTCGCTTATCTTGTGCACCCGGCAGGTACAGTCCATAGTAACGCACATGATGACGACCTTTGACAGGTACGTGAGAAAGCACGCGGCTGATAAAGTTTTCCACCGATATACCCATCACCTTATCTTTGCCATCCTGATGGTCCTGATAACGAAAACTCACGGTGCCATCACCGGCACCAATCAGTCGACTATCCTTGATAGGTCCACCCCGGACATAGCGGGATAGGTAGATTGCCACGCCCTTGCCATGCGCATAGTTGCCTTGAATTCTGACATTCCTTGGCTTTCGAGCGATCCGTATTAATACCTTTTCCCAATCCCTTTCACGCCAACCATCGGGAAGTGTGATCTCACCCGCTGCATAAGCCGCATTCAGCCAGCTCAACCACTTACCCCTGAACTTGGCCTTGATCACGCCCACGGGTAATAGAAAGTCTCGCTTCGCTTCGATCCATTCACCACCGGCATTCATCCCACCGCCCGTGACCAGTAGATGGACGTGGGGATGAAAGCTCAGCGTTCTTCCCCAGGTGTGCAGCGAGGCCAGGATGCCGACTTCAGCACCCAGGTAACGTTCATCGGATAAGAGTTGCCGTATCGTTTCGGTGGCCGCCTTAAACAGCCGGTCAGTACACCAGGCCCGGTTATAGTACCAGAGCCCATTCAACTCGTGGGGTAAAGTCAGGATGATGTGGTAATGCTGACAAGATAATAATCGAGTCTGCAACTTTTCCAGCCAGTCATGAGTCAACCCACTGTTACAACGTGGGCAACTACGATGACGGCATGAGTGGTACGCTCGTTCAATATGGCCATCCTCACGGCAAAGCCATTCTTCATGACCCAGCACATCACTCTGACAGGCCATGATCGCTTGGGCCGCACGATGTTGATCCAGGCTCAGTCCATGACGCGATTGATAGTGATCTAAGCCTTGGTTGAATATCTGTTTCAAACTGACTTCCATGCAGTATCCCTTTTACCCATACTCAATTCGTTGGCACACCTTCGCGTTGATGATATGCGCTCCATCTTCCTTCTATTTGTGCAACAGTTAATTAGACGGAATCCACAAATATGGTAATAGGTCGATTCCGTCTATGCTCGATCTGCTACGTTTATTAAATCTCGACTGCATATTCATATCCGCGGACAAGGAAGACAATCCATGTCAAAGTCCCACGTGACCTCTCAAGCCGATCCGGCAGTCGCCAAATTCTGGGATAACTATCAGTCGTTGTTGGAAAAAAGAAAAATACCCGCAAAAGCGATGAAATGGTATCGTCTGCGCGCCGAACAGTTCATTCAGGCACACCGTGGTAAGCGATTGGTCACTCATTCCGCGGCCGATGTAACGGACTGGTTTGAAGTGATAGGCCGCCAGGCGGAATTTACCGATTGGCAGTTTTCTCAGGTGGTCGACGCACTCAGAATCCTGTTCTGCGATATGCTGAATGCCGTTTGGTGCAAAGAGGTAGACTGGAACTATTGGCTGTCGGGTAGCCGTCAGTTGATGCCAGAGCATCCTACATTGGCCAGAGAACCGCAGGCCGATCGGCCCTGCGCAGCTAGCGCCAAAACCAATAGCCTGCAACAACATTTTCCTGAATTGCATCAGTCCTTCATAAATGCCATCCGTGTACGCGGCTATTCGATCCGTACTGAGCAGACCTATTTGCAGTGGGTAGAGCGTTTTTTCCATTTCCATCAGTGGCAATCCGTGGATTCCCTTGCTTCCTCCGCGATCAGTGACTTTTTAGAGCATTTGGCGGTGAAACGCAACGTTGCGGCATCGACTCAGAACCAGGCCTTGAATGCGCTGGTATTTTTCTTCAAACAGGTTTTGCATCGCGATTTAGGCGACATTGGTGATTTCACTGCCGCCAAACGCCCCAAACAACTCCCGGTCGTATTGTCCCGGGCAGAGGTCAAGCGATTGCTGGAGCAGATGAGTGGACGACAGAAATTGATGGCAACGCTACTCTACGGCACCGGTCTGCGACTGATGGAATGTATGAGATTACGGGTCATGGATCTTGACTTTTCCTACAGACAGATCAAGGTCAAACAGGGTAAGGGGGGCAAAGATCGGGTGGTCCCGTTACCGGAAAGCCTGACCGAACAGTTGCGTGAACATCTCGTCAGCGTTAAAGAGACCCATGACGCCGACCTCGCGGCGCGTTTTGGGGAGGTATTCCTACCGAATGCCTTGGCCAAGAAGTACCCCAGTGCCCCCAGGGAGTGGCGCTGGCAGTATGTATTCCCGGCAAGCCGCATGTCGGTCGATCCACGCAGCGGCAAGGCGAGGCGGCATCATCTGCATGAGAGCAGTCTGCAAAAGGCGGTGAAAAAGGCTTCGGCAACGACGGGCATCGAGAAGCGGGTGAGTTGTCATACATTGCGCCATTCGTTTGCGACCCATCTGTTGGAGAATGGCCATGATATCCGGACCGTGCAGGAGTTGCTTGGACATGCGGATGTCTCTACCACTATGCTTTACACCCATGTACTGTCAAGAGGTGGCCAGGGAGTGTTGAGTCCGGCGGATCGATTGTAGACGCAAGGTTGCGGTTAAGTTTGCCAGTCTCGTCTTGTTATCGTGCCGTCGGCACCGACTGACTCAGTCCAAACAACATCGCTGCAGCCACCACCACACTCGGCCCCGCCGGGGTGTCCCATTGCCATGACCCTGCCAGCCCGCCGGCAACCGCAATACCGCCGATCAGCGCAGCGACCAATGCCATCTGTTCCGGTGTCTGGCTGAAACGGCGTGCGGCGGCAGCGGGGATGATCATCATCGAGGTGATCAGCAGGACGCCGACAATCTTCATGGAGACAGCGATTACCAGGGCGATCAGTAGCATGAAGACCAGCCGGGTCCGCTTGACCGCAACACCTTCCACTTGTGCCAGTTCCTCGTGGACGGTCATGGCCAACAACGGCTTCCAGATCAACAGCAGACTTGCGATAACCAGCATGCCTCCACCCCAGACCCAGAGCAGGTCAGTTGTGGTCACCGCCAGGATGTCTCCGAACAGATAACCCATCAGATCGACCCGTACCGCCTCCTGGAAGGAGATCACCACCAGTCCGATGGAAAGCGCACTGTGCGCGAGTATGCCGAGCAGGGTGTCTACCGCCAGTTGTTTACGGTTCTGCAACGTGAGTAAAAGCAGCGCCATGAGGATGGCGATGATCATCACTGCGATGTTCGGACTGATGCCGAGGATGAATCCCAAACCTACCCCCAACAGGGCGGAGTGGGCGAGGGTATCGCCGAAATAGGCCATGCGCCGCCAGACGACGAACACACCCAGTGGTGCGGCTACCATGGCCACACCCAATCCGGCAGCCAGGGCACGCAGCAGGAACTCATCCATGGGCCTGTTCCCGGTCAGCAGGGATCACATTGCCATGTATGTCATGGGTATGGTTGTGATGGTGGGTATAGATCGCCAGCTTGGCGCTGGCGGGTGCGCCGAACAGTTCCAGGTAGGCGGGGTGCTGACTGACCGTATCGGGATGCCCGGAACAGCAGACATGTTGGTTGAGACAAAGCACCTGATCGGTTGCCGCCATCACCAGGTGCAGATCGTGGGAGATCATCAAGACACTGCAAGCGTGACGGTCGCGAATGCGGGTGATCAGATTGTAGAGCTCCGCCTGGCCGGTCACATCCACTCCTTGTACCGGTTCGTCCAGCACCAGCAGGTCCGGATCGCGCAGCAGGGCGCGGGCCAACAGGACCCGCTGTGTCTCACCACCTGACAGGGTGGCCATCTGACTGCCCAACAGATGGTTGATCTCCAGCTCGCTTACCGTGGCCTGCAGTCGCGTCGCTTTTTTATCCGTGCAGGCAAGCTTGAGAAAACGTCTTACGGTCAGGGGCAGGTTGCTGGAGAGGGCCATCTTTTGTGGCATGTAGCCGATGCGCAGGTCCTGTTGACGGATCACTTGGCCTGAATCGGGTTGCAACAGGCCGAGGATGACTCGAACCAGGGTGGTCTTACCCGCCCCGTTGGGTCCGATCAATGTGACGATCTCTCTTTGTCCTACCACCAGATCAACCTGCTTGAGCACCTGCCGACCATTGAGTTCGATGCCGATGCCCTTGGCGTTAATCAACGGTCTCTGTGCCTGATTCATTTTTTTCTTCCCTGGTGACAACGGTTGCACAGCCCGGCAATCTCGACGGTCTGTTTCTCTATATTGAAGCCCAGCTGATTTGCATCCTTGACCAGTGCCCGCTCGACCTTCGGGTCGATCAACTCGGCGGCTTCACCGCAGGCCTTGCAGATGAAGAACTGGGCGTCGTGCTCATGTCCCGGTTGATTGCAGCCGATGAAGGCATTCAACGAATCGATGCGGTGGATCAGCTTATGCTCCAAGAGAAAATCGAGGGAGCGATACACTGTGGGCGGTGCGGCCTTGCGTCCTTTGGGTTCGAGTTGCTCTAGCAGATCATAGGCACCAACCGGCCGGTGACTGCTCCAGACCAGTTCCAGTACACGGCGGCGCAATTGGGTCAGGCGCACGCCGGTTCTGTTGCAGTAGTCTTCCGCTTGATGCATGGCGGTATTCACGCAGGTCGCATGATTGTGTCGCGGCGTAGGGAAACGCTGGATGCCTTTTTTACTGTTCATGGCTCACCTCCAAGACAACCGACCAGATTGTCAGCCAGATTGCGCAGCAGTTGAAAATAGGCCTCAGGTCCTTCTGGCAGTTCGGCGCCGACCGGATCAAGCAAGCCGGTGCTGACCTGGGTGCCCTCGGTGAGCGTCGATATGAGCTTGGGTTTGAACTGAGGTTCGCTGAAGATGCATCGCACCTTGTGTTGCTTCAGCTTTTTATGCACCTCATGGATGCGTCTTGCCCCCGGTTGACGCTCCGGGCTGATCACGATCGAGCCCACCGTGTTCAGTGCATAATGCCGTTCGAAATACTGATAGGCATCGTGGAACACCATGTAAGGCAATGAGCGGATGCTCGAGAGCGTTTCGCGCAACTCCAGATTCAATGTTGCCAATCTTGCCAGCATCTGTTGGGCGTTAAGACGATAGCGTTCACTGTGTTCCGGGTCGACTGTCATGAGCTGGTCTCTGGCGATGATGACAATCGATTCGGCGTTGCGCGGAGACAGCCAGACATGGGGGTCGAGTTCATGATGCTCGTGTGATCCGCTGTATTGCTCATGACGTGATTCCCAGACGCCACCTTTACGAACAGGCAAATGTTGAATGCCCGGTTGATTCAACAGCTCAATAACCCGTGCCTGTCTCGAAGCATTCTCGAGTATCTGAGCCAGTGGTGTTTCGAAGTCTTCACCCATCCAGAATATCAGCTGGGCACTCTTCAACTTTCTCATGGCAGAGGGGCGCAGGCTGAAGGCGTGCGGTGATTGGCCGGCCGGGATCAAGAGTAAGGGTTTGTTGACCCCTTGCATGACGCCGGCTACCAATGAATGAATGGGTTTGATACTGACGACCACCGCTGGTGATTTGGCCAGAACCGGTTGGCCAAGTCCGATTATCACCAGCAGGTAAAACACCCATTGAGAAAAGTGTAATGGGATTGATTGCATAACCGACGGATCTTCATTAATTGATAGAAAGAACAATGTAATATCATAACATTACTCAATCTGGCTTATCCAAACTCGTGCTGGTTGCCGATCAAGCGATGGGTAGGCAGCGGTATGCGAAGCAGCGTGCGCCCCCCGGGGTTGTTGGATACTGACCCATGCGAAGTTGGTAGCGGGCGCTACTCAAGATGGGTTAAATGGAACAAGTAAATATTACCCTTGTGTGTGTAAAAAATTACCCATTCCCTAAGCGGTAAGCTGTTTATACTTCGATGTGAAAACCCTGTAATCGAAGCACCTAAATCGATCTTGAATTTCGGTTCGCTTCGGCTAGTGTTACCAGTTAGATAAAAACGATTTTAATTAATAACAACTGCCATGGAGGTCGTTCACTCTCTGTCTGCTGACAGAGCAGCTTTTATGTCCCCACGCACTTTTTCATAACCACACTGACAATAAGCTCCAGGTAGATGCGCTTGCGGATACCTGGCCGTGTCTATTTGCAACGCAAGGAGAGGAACATGCCAAGTTATCTGCATCCCGGTGTCTATGTGGAGGAAATACCCAGTGGTTCACGCCCCATCGAGGGTGTTGCGACATCGGTGGCGGCGTTCGTCGGCGCCGCCAACCGAGGTCCGATCGGTGAGCCGGTCCTGATCGGGAACTTCGACGATTATGTATCAGAGTTCGGTGAGATCGAGAGCGAAAGCGACGACATGGGTCTGGCGGTCCAGGCCTATTATCTGAACGGTGGCGGTGCGGCCTTTATCTGCCGGCTGGCTTCGGGTGCAACCAGTGCAGCCAGCGTCACTTTGCAGGATGCTGCCACTACCACAACCGATGTACTGACGGTGACCGCCACCAGTCCCGGCGCCTGGGGGAGCGATCTCTATGTGCGGGCGGCCGACCCCAAGCTGCTGTTCGATCTCGATGTCAGCTCGGGGGGTACGGTCGAGGAGCGTTTCTACGGGCTGTCGTTGGATGCCACCCGGGGCGATTTTGTTTCGACCAAGGTGAATGGACGCTCGTCACTCATCAGGGTCGACAATGTTTCCAGTGACTCCGCTGAGGTCCTGCTGCTGGGAGCCCAGGGGCCAACCGACATAACGGGTACCTTGACCGTCCTGAATACCGACACCAATCCGGTCATGGTGGTGACGGATTTGACGGATGGAAGCCCCACCGTCTCTGTAACCATCAGCAATATCTCCTTCGTGTTCGATATCCATGTGGGCACAAGAGACGGTGGCACGTTCACCGCCATTGAGTCCTTCAGCTCGGTCTCCATGCTCTCCACCAGTGACGATTTCGCCGAGACCATCATCAACGGCGAATCCGCCCTGATCACAGTCGATGTATTGGGTACTCCGACTTCGGATCAGTACCCCGTTACCATTAATGACGGTGACCTGGACGGAAATGATGACGGTGAGCCATTGGCTGGTGGTGCCGCCGCCAATCCCACCGCGCCTGACTACACCGCGCTCTACGAAAATACCCTGCGCAAGTACCGCGACATCAGCATCATCGTGTTGCCTGGCCAGAGCTGGGCGGCGGACGGCAGCGGCAATCCGGTGGTGGCCGCGACCCTGGCCCACTGCGAGAGCATCAAGAACCGCATGGTCATCGTCGATCCCCCGGCCGGTCATGAGCTGGAAAACTCCAATGTGGTGACCACCATGTCCCTGCCCACCTCCACCTATTCGGTGCTCTACTATCCCTGGGTCGACATGGCCAACCCGCTCTATCACCCGGACAAGGCGCCGGACAAGAGCAAGACGGTGCAGATCCCGCCCTCGGCCATCGCCGCCGGCATGTGGGCCAAGATCGACGGCAAGCGCGGTGTATGGAAGGCCCCCGCCGGGGTCGAAGCACGCTTGACCGGTGCGGCGGGCCTGGAATTCCAGGTGGAGAACCTGGAACAGGATCAGCTCAACCCTCTGGGGGTCAACTGCATCCGCAAGCTGCCCAACTTCGGCTCGGTGTTCTGGGGTGCCCGCACCCTGTCGACCAATGCGGACCCGGAATGGCGCTATGTGCCGGTACGGCGCACCGCCATCATGATCGAGGAGAGCATCTACCGCGGCATCCAGTGGGCGGTTTTCGAACCCAACGATCATCCTCTGTGGAGCTCCCTGCGGGCCAACATCGG
>JASJBU010000251.1 GCA_030066355.1 Gammaproteobacteria bacterium
AGGGCTCGCTTCAAAATAACTTCACATTTTTGAACGCCGATCCATCCCGTCTGTCTGCGTTGTTCGTCGCTTAAATAGTTTACTATTCGCGCTCCTCACGCCTTGCCAGACGGGCGCCTCGACGCCCAAAAATGTAAACTTATTTTGGCGCGAACCCTAAGTTGGCGTCCCCAAGGGGAGTCGAACCCCTGTTGCCGGCGTGAAAGGCCAGTGTCCTAGGCCTCTAGACGATGGGGACAGGTCCCGGACAATGACGCTCGTTCAGCGGTGGTCGGGAGAGCGCGCAATCTAAGGTACTTTGCTGCCGCTGTCAAGTTCCAAGCATCCTGATGCTGCATCAAATTGCAGTGATTACCAAACCCAAGCATCAGCATTACCGAAAGGAGCGATCGCGGGAAAATCCGGATCCCGCCAAGTCTGTTTTTGAACACAAAGGCTTGCACCAAAACACCCTGTGAGTCATGTTCAGCAAGGCGGGTAGGCTCTACCGGGCAGCACCAGCTGCTTGATCAATCGACTGGACTCATCCGGCGCACCGGTCAGATAGCCCTGAGTGTAATCACAACCCAACGCCTTGACGAAATCGTATTGGGCAGCGGTTTCAACGCCTTCTGCAATCACGGACATCTCGAAGGCGTGGGCCAATCCGATAATCGCCTCCACCAGGTTGGCGTTCACCGGATCGGAGTCGACACTATGGATGAACTCACGATCAATTTTCAGCAAATCGAAAGGAAACTGCCGCAGATGACTGAGTGAAGCCTGACCGGTACCAAAATCATCCAAGGCGATCAATGCCCCCATGGAACGTGCTTCTTGCAGGAACTCCTCTGCTTCAGCCAGCTCTTGAGTCAGAATATCCTCGGTCAGTTCAAGCACCAGTCCGCCTTCCCGGAACTGCCCCTGCTCTAGGCGCTGCAGCAATGACCGACAAAAACTGGGGGCATTCAGCAACCGCACCGATAGATTGATGGCAACGGCCACAGGTCTGCCATAACGCGCACTGATGACCTGCTGGTGTCTCTGCGCCTGATCCAACAATCCGTCTATGACCATCACCACCAGACCTGATGCATCGAGGATATCGAGAAAGGACTCGGGCATCAGCATGCCTCGCTCTGGATGATGCCAACGCAGGAGTGCTTCACAATATTTGATCTCTCCACTATTCAGGCAGAGAACGGGTTGAAAATGGTAGAAGATCTGCTGCTCTGCCGCTGCCTCTCTGAGGGCGTTCTCGAGATGCAGGCTCTCGGTGGCCTTGTGTGAGAGCTGACCGGTGTAAAAGCGGTAGGTGGCCCGCCCCTGGCGCTTGGCTTCGTACATGGCGGTATCCGCATCTCGAATCAGGTGCTCTGCCGATACGTCATCTACCGGCGTCAGGGCAATCCCGATTGAAGCGGAGATATAGAGCTTGTGTTCTGCGATCTGGATCGGCTCCTCCAGAGCGGCCAATGCCTTTTGGGCGAGCGGTTCGATGTCTTCGCGGACTTCCAGCCGTTCGATGAGGATGGCAAACTCATCCCCACTCAGACGGGCTACAGTGTCCGAAGATCTGACCAGGGACAGCAGTCGTTCAGCAACCACCTTGAGTAACTCGTCCCCGACTAGATGCCCCAGGCTGTCATTGATCTGCTTGAACCGGTCCAAATCGAGAAACAATAACCCTACCAGATAGTTACCGCGGTTCGCGACATCCAACGCATGGTTAAGGCGATCCCGAAACAGGACCCGATTGGGCAGCTGAGTCAGCGCATCGTGATGCGCCATATGATCCAGGCTGCGCTGGCGGCTGTGGACCTGCCTACGCATCTCGGTGAAGGCATCGACCAGGTCCCGGGTCTCTTTCAGCTTGGCAGGTGGCGGCTGGATATCCAGCAGACCCCGCGCCTCCTGTTTAAGCGCCAATGCGGTGTCTGCGATGGGCCTTAGCAGATTTTGGTAGAGAAAGAGGTACGCGATGAAAATCAACAAAATGACTGCCACCGCAATCCCCAGAATCGATTTTGACAGCTGTCTGGCGATATCCGTGAGCTGGGTGATATCCCTGGCCGACTGATTGTTCAGGTCGATGTCCAGGGAGGAGAGACGTTGTCGCATACGTTCCAAGACCGGCATCACCACATCTTCCATGACCAGCAGATCCATCCTCCAGTTGGGATTCTCGATGATGCGTGACAATTGATCGAAAGCCCGCATCCATGCCAGATAATGTTGTTCGATCTCATCCAGGGAGGACTCACTGACGAAACCCAGTTTCCCCAAATTCGACATCCGCCTGAGCGTATCGAGATACCCGGGTATCTCTTCACCATAGTAGGTCACGTTGGTCAGGCGGGACTCCATCCCTTCCCTGAATTCACTGGCGAAGATTCCGAATCGATTGGCCACATAGAGCCGCATCTCGGAAATCATACTGATCCATGCACTGCGCAGTTCCAAGGCCGTCTTGATGGCCTGCATCTGTTCTTGCACTGAGAGCTCTTCCCGGTTCTCGCTCAGCACCCCATCCAACAGGGTCATCAATTGTTGATGGTGGGGAAACATCTCTTCCCGCATCAACCGAAGGGCGGGAAACCAGCGAACAACGTCTGTCCGCACAGCTATCAAGTTCTTGGATGCCTTGCTCAATTGCTCCTCGTCCTTGAGCAACTCCGCAGCGATTGCCTGATTGGAGCCACGATCCAGCAGTACCCGGTCAAGCTGCTGCAGGGTAAAACCCAGGCGTTTGAGCCTGAGTTCGGCCATTTCGACATCCTGTACATCCGGTTCGATGATGATGCGTTGCAGGCTGTTTTCCAGAAGATTGAGATGTGTCATCGCGTCCGCCAGCACACCCACCGTGCTGGCTCTGGCCTCAATCTGGGCAATTTGCAGCCTGCTGGTACGATTCACATAATCCCAGCCCAGATAAGCCACGACAACCAGGGTGAAACAGACCGTCAGCGCAATATAGGCGTAACGTCCGCTGTAGGAATCAATCCCCGGCAGTGACAGGCTAACCCCCTTCAAAGCCAATTCAATATTGCTCCATCAGGACTCTGGCGACAATCCGTCGATGTGGATCGTAGTCAGAATCCGTGGCCAGAACAATTCCCGTCAGCCCTGCGCCAACCAACAGTTGTTGCCCCCCTATGGTTTGCTTTAGTTGAGTCAATGCATGCATGATTTGCCCGGAGTGTTTTTCAGTAAGCGTTGGACTGACTGCCCATGGTAGTTGAGCGACAGGCCGGCTCTTGAGCAGTGGCTTGAATGCGTCGACAGGTATTGGTTCGCGAATCGCCAGCAATTGCGGCAGTATATCGCCCGATCCCGCCGCCACAGATTGACGATAATACAGACTGAGCACTGCACTGACAGGATTCAATGCGAATTCCATCAAATATTCATCATCTTCCAGACCATGCTCCCGCAGCAGATCTACCGCCATGATATAGCTCACCATGGCCTGCCGCCCACCACCGAAGATGACCTTTTTACCTTTGAGATCCCGGGGCCGGTCGATCCCCTCCCCTTGTCGCACCCAAATGACCGTGGCTATCTCGGAGCGTCCCATCTCCTCATTGCGTAAAATTGCCTCATATCCATAGAGTTGATGGGCGCGAAGATACTGGTATTGGTTGAGGTGAACCAGATCGTAACGGTTCTCTCGCAGTCGTACCCAAAAAGCCTCGAAATCCGGAGGCACGTCGAGACTGACTTCCAGGTCCAACTCCTGGCTGAGGTATTCCATTAACGGTTCGAACATCTCGCGGGTGGTTTGGGAGTCCCTGCGAGGGAAGATCCCGACGGAGAGACCATCAACGCTGTCGGCAAATGCGGTTTCAAACATCAGCCACGCCACGAGCAGGCCGATGAGATAAAACGGAAGAACCAGTCGAGATGCTGTTCGTCTTCCATGAGTGGCTGCACAGGGAGTCAGCTGCATAAACCCAACTCGAGCTATTGGGAACTTGTCCTGAGTATATGAAAAAATGAAAACGGTTGCCTGTCAGTATAACGCGACAAGACGTCAGATCGATATCAGCTGACCTTCGAAGACGATCTCTTCACTCGGCCGCTCGACCGGTGCAGCCAAGGCGGATTCGATGCTGACCTTGAAACGACTGTCATTTCCAAGCGCTGCCGGAAGCTTCATCTTTTCCGATCCCTGGTGAGGCAATATACCGATCGGCAACAAGACGCCATCCTCGGTCACCAGCCAGAGCTGGCATACCTTACTGGCAGGTAAAGGGGTAGGTTGCACGGCACTGACATGCAACATGGAATCACGACTGCGGGTATCCACGATACACCCCGTTTGGGACTGATGATTCGTCACCACCATGATCCGCTCCAGCTCACCTGGAGCCTGCAGCAAACCCAACAGGGTCAATCCCAACCCCAATGCCAGCGTCGCGGCAACCATCGACAGGTTGCGCCAGAAAGCGAGGCTGTTCCAAAGGCCTGCTCGTTGACTCGGTCTTGCTTCGATACGCGCTTCAACCGCCTTCCAGACGCGAGTCGGAGGCGCCACCGGCTCGACGGATTCCAGCATGGGGCTCAGGTGGCGTTCCCAAGCCGCCACTTCCTGTTGCAGTGCATCGTCTGAGGCCAGGTCATCTTCGAAGCGATCCCGTGCATCGCCCTGCAGGGTGCCCAGTACATATTCACCCGCCAGGGTCGACTGTTCAGACGTATCATGTTCACTGTTCATGCTTCCAGACACCTCCTCAACTGCTTCAGACCCCGACGAATCCATGTCTTGACGGTACCGAGCGGTGTAGCTGTGCGGGCTGCCAGCTCCTCGTGGGTCAAGCCCTTGAAATAGGCCAGTGCAATGATCTGGCGTTGGGCGCTCTGCAACTGCTCCAGACAACGGTTGAGTCTCCGCCCCTCATCGGTTTGCTGCAGCTTGTCCTGGGGGAGCAGATGCCTGTCCACTTCTTCGGGCAAGTTGTCCGCTGCCGTGATTCTGACTTCCCGGTGCCGTCGCCGCAACAGATCCAGCGCCTGGTTACGCGCAATGGTCGCCATCCAGGTCATCGGCGAAGCGAGATGGGGACGATAGCTCTCAGCTCGGTTCCAGACTTTGACGTAGGCCTCCTGCAGGCAATCCTCCGCCCACTCGCCTTGTACCAAGATACGCAGAATCACCCCGTAGAGTTTCGCCGATGTCATCTCATACAGTTGATGAAAGGCCTGGCGATCGTGCAATGCACACGCGGCCAGCAGCTCCTGCAGTTTCTGGTTTCTTTGGGCCGCTGCATCTTCAGCCTCAGCGTCCTGACTTGCCATGCCTGCTCCGCTAGAGAGAATTCATAAACGCCAAGAGTACTGTTCGGACAGGGACACAGCAAGTTGCTCACTCAATCGGTTGTTACCGGTTCCCCCAGATAACCGGAAAATCGCAGGCATTGTTTGCCGTTTATTTCGACGATTCTGACCGTCTCGCCGCGGCCTCTGCCCAGACCTTCGATCACCGCTTCTGTGGCGGATACCGGTTTCAACGGTACCCGAATCCGGCTGTCGCTCAGATGCGGTGCCCGGTAGTGCAGACAGAATACGCCCTCTTCGTTACTAATCTGCAGGTCACTTATGGCGTAGTCACCATCCGGATTCAGGGTCTTGTAGTTGCCGATATGCTGTTGCCAAACCCGCGTCCAAGGATGTGCTTCGATCCGGCTGCCGAGAAGCATCTCGGTTCCGTCCTGCACTGCCAGGAGCACATCCCTACCGCCCCGATGGCGGGAACTGAAGCGGAGTTCACCGAGCACTCGATAGGCGCTGGGCAGACTGGCCGCGCTTTCCGGGGTCAGGCCGAAGCTACCATCATCGAATCTCACCATATCCAGGATTCGTTCAATGATGCAGGCGCAGAGTCGAGGATGATCAGGATCGACCATCAACAGGCCCAGATCGGTAGCATAACTTCCGGAAGGAATCAGCTGATCGTCCTCACTGATCTTGGGCGTCCTGATGGCCTGGAGAATCTGTTTGCTGCCTTGCAGTTCCACACTCAATTGCAACAGGGTTGCGGCCAGGCTACGGGCTATCCGATGACCATCGGCCCCATTCGCCAGGACAACCACTCCCAACTCCTGATCGGGCAGCAGGGCCAGTTCCGCCCCGAACAACAGTGTACTGCCCCCATGTCGTACCACCCGCCCGAGCACCGCGTCGTCCTCGATGAACCAACCGAGCCCCGGGTAGACACCAAGCGTGAGCTGGCCCTTCGCCATCTGGGGGGTCCACATCTCGATCAATTGTCCCTCCCTCAGCCCAGGCACGCCACCTTGGAGCAGAGCTACAGACAGTCGTCCGAGATCCCGGGCACTCGAATAGAGCCCCAATGCCGGGGTATCCCGCAATGGAGGTTGAGGTCGTACCTGTCCATCGAGGTGTCCTGCAGCAAGGTACCGGCGCATCGGCCCGGTCAAATCGAAACCTGTCCGAGTCATCCCCAAGGGCGCGAATAGCTGTGACTGCATATAGCTGGCAAATGTCTGCTCGGTCGCCTGCTCGATGAGGTGCCCCAGGAGGTCGTACCCGAGATTCGAATAGCTGTAGACGGTATCCGGGAGAAAGGCGATGTATTCATCCTGCAGCAACCGGGTAATCTGGGTGAAGGGTGTATCGGTGTACATACCCTTACGCAGATCACTGGGCAGGCCGCTCCGGTGACTCAACAATTGTCTCGGGGTGATCTCGAAAGCCTCTCGATGATGGCTGCGCACGGAGAAACCCGCGAGCTGTCCCTGCAATGAGCCATCCAGCAAGATCCCGCCCTCCGCACTCACCTGCATAACGCCCAAGGCGGTCAGGGGCTTGCTCAAAGATCCCACCCGATAGATCGTATCGGCAGTCGCCGGAATGGCCTTTTGACGATCCGCTTCGCCGAACCCCTCCACCCACAACAGACCTGCACTGTTCACCAAAGCGATGCTGACACCGGGCACCAGTTCCTCATCCAGCATACCCTGGATCAATTTGCTGGCCTCGCGTCGTACCAGGGACATCTCTGCCTGGGGCAGCAGGTTGCTGACGGCATCTCCCATCTGGCTGTCGACCGATCTACAGCCCTGCATCAGCAACAGGATCAGGCAGAGGGATAAGGGTGATCTCGAGCGTTTCGGGCGGATATTCATCCATCATTGATCGATCGATAGTCCGCCTATCAGTCGATGTTGTGCCCGACATCGAGCAAGAAACTTGCATAACCGTCGTTCATGCCCTGTCGAACCTCTTGGGGCGACTCGGCGATCCCACCCCGCAACAGAGCGGAAGCGTTAGTATCGCCGATACCCGACTGGACAGCGGTGGGAAATGATTGGGAATCGACAAAACCTGCATACAGATCGGCGTTACCAACTTCGAATGCACTAGTTCCAGTATAAACCTGACTGAAAAACAGCAGGGGCCCACCCAGTGCGATCGTTTTCATGGCAGTGTTCTCATATTGACAGAAGATGACCGAATTCATTCGGCTTTTACCCATCGATACGCGAACCGGGACTCGTCGGATTCATCTGGTATGCACCCGGTGTGGATCGACCGGAGGACCAGCGAAACAAGAAAGGGGCCCGCAGGCCCCTTGACCGATCAAGTTTGGGGAGAGATTACTCCTCGTCCACCGCCTTCATGCTGAGACGAATCCGACCCTGCTTGTCCACTTCCAGCACCTTGACCTTGATCACATCTCCCTCCGAGAGTTTGTCGCTGACCTTCTCCACCCGCTCGTGGGAGATCTGCGAGATGTGCACCAGGCCGTCCTTGCCGGGCAGGATGGTGACAAAGGCGCCGAAATCCATCAGCTTGGCCACTTTGCCCTCGTAGATGGCACCGACCTCCACGTCAGCGGTGATCAGCTCGACCCGCTTGCGGGCCTCTTCGCCGGCGCTCTTGTCCACGGAGAAGATTTTCACCACGCCGTCGTCGGTGATATCCACCGTAGCGCCGGTCTCTTCGGTGATCGAGCGGATGGTCACCCCACCCTTGCCGATCACGTCGCGGATCTTGTCCGGGTGGATCTTGAACTCGATAATACGCGGCGCATGTTCGGACATCTCCACCCGATGGGAACCGATCACCTTGTTCATCTCACCCAGGATGTGCAGTCGGCCCTCTTTGGCCTGTGCCAGGGCGATCTCCATGATCTCCTTGGTGATACCCTGGATCTTGATGTCCATCTGCAGGGCGTTGATCCCATCTGCCGTACCGGCCACCTTGAAGTCCATATCGCCAAGATGATCCTCGTCACCCATGATGTCGGTCAGCACCGCGAACTTGTCGCCCTCCTTGATCAGGCCCATGGCTACGCCGGCCACCGGCGCCTTGATCGGCACACCGGCATCCATCAGTGCCAGGCTGGTGCCGCAGACCGAGGCCATGGAGGAGGAGCCGTTGGACTCGGTGATTTCGGATACCACGCGGATGGCATATGGAAAATCCTCGATGGTCGGCATGCAGGCCAGCACACCCCGCTTGGCCAGCCGACCGTGGCCGATCTCCCGCCGCTTGGGGCTGCCCACCCGGCCGATCTCGCCGACGCAGAATGGCGGGAAGTTGTAGTGCAGCATGAAGTGCTCGCGGCGCGAGCCCTCCAGGGCATCGATGATCTGGGAGTCCCGCTCGGTGCCCAGGGTGGTGATTACCAGTGCCTGGGTCTCACCACGGGTGAACAGAGCGGACCCATGGGTGCGGGGCAACACACCGGTGCGCACACTGATCGGCCGCACAGTCCGGGTATCCCGACCGTCGATGCGCGGCCGATCAGTGTGCGCACCGGTGTGTTGCCCCGCACCCATGGGTCCGCTCTGTTCACCCGTGGTGAGACCCAGGCACTGGTAATCACCACCCTGGGCACCGAGCGGGACTC
>JASJBU010000252.1 GCA_030066355.1 Gammaproteobacteria bacterium
CAGGGATGGGTATCTCGATCAGATTGGGATCACCACCCGTATTATCAATGGCTAAACTGGCACCAGTAAAGTTAACTGTCAGGCTAGCATCCAAGTTTAGACCCGTAAGTGTCGCTGACGCCGAGGTAACATCTGATTCATAACCACTCAGTATTGGTGTATCTGCCGCCAGATAAATCACCTGCAACCCACCGCTACGCATATTGTCAGTGATTACGTAAAATTCCAATAGACCGCTATCAATCCCATCCGGGCAAGTCAGGTGCAAACCGGAACTATCAATACTCTCAGGTCGTACGTTTAATGAACCACTCAACGTATTGAAAACCGCCCAGCTTGTTGAGCTGTCAACAGGAAGACCTCCACCCGTTATTAATATTGCATCTCCAGCCCGACACACACCATTCACATCAGCTGTTTCATTTTTAAATTCCATGAGTCGCAGGGTGTCAGCCGTCAATACATCCTCGTTAATCGAAAATGTGACTGGTACATTATAGGTATTGAGGGCTTCGTTGATGTCAGGCAACCCATCCCCATCATTGTCTTTATCTAGATAGTCTGGAATTGAGTCACCATCTGTATCGATGGGCTTCCAAGGATTAAGCCCTACTTCTAATATATCCAAAGCGTAAATATTCGCATCGCTATCAGTATCCATATAATTCTGAATACCATCCGCATCTGCATCATTTTTTGCCGCCAGTTCTGCCTCGTCAAGCCCAGGCTCATCAACTTCAATGTAATATTCCACCACATCAGGAATACTATCGCCGTCTGTATCAATATCCCACCATGCTGGTAATCCATCACCATCGATATCGCGATAATTGTTCCAATCAGTCAGTGTATGACCGACTTCTACAAAATCTACAATGGAGTCACCATCACTATCGATAGTGTTGTGATTGAGATCGAGAGCCTGTTCCAGGCCATCTGCGACTCCATCCATATCCTGATCAGATATAACTTTGAGACGATAGCCCCATGTTGGATCACTGTTACCTGAAACATCTGTTACGATTGTGAAATAGCGCCCACTCACAGGAATTTGAACAGCTAATGCCGTGCTTTCATTTTCTATGGGATAAACGGGTTCAATACTAGAAACCCGCACCCCATTACGATCGACCACGGTGATGTTAGGCTGCATAGCCTGGTCGCTACCTTCCAGAAGCAATGAATATCGGCCTACTGGCCAATCAGTGGCAAAATAGTCTAAGTCTGGTCCTCCATCTATCGAATAGATAGTACCTTCAATTACATCGAGCAAAGAATCTACATTTTCCGCCAGTGAGATACCGTCGTTCTGATTAGAGATCGTGGATTCTTTAAGTTCTGTATATATTTCATAGTCAGTAAGGTTAGGATCAAGTGGAAAGGCATCATCGACATCGGATGTACCATCAGCATCTACGTCCACCGTGTAATAGTTGCCGATGCCATCACCATCTGAATCGAGATGAGATGCCCGGTCGTCAGGAAAGGCATCGATTGTATTCAGAAATCCGTCACCATCGCGATCTAAATCGTCAATATCAGCTAGACCATCACCATCCATGTCATCCAGGAGTGTGACCACAACGGTATCAGTATCTTCAAGTCCTTGACCGTTTCCAACCGTTAATTCAACCGTATACTCACCGGCTGTGTCACCAAAAAATCCAGTTATTGGAGTATAATCCGAAGTAAATTCAGTACTTGCGTTTACTGGTGCTTGTTGTATTGCCCATTTGTATTCGATACCAATACTCGATGATGCATCCAGAAACACAATCTCCTGAGTTCGCACATTCGCCATATCCCCTGTTGTTGACCCAGTACGATCTGGTCCAGCCTTGGCAGCAGGATTAGGAGCAAGCGTATCAGGCAATACCGTTACAACGACCTCATCAATACCTGTTGCACCATCATCGTCGGTTACAGTCAACTGAAAAGTTAAATGTGTAATACTACTCACAACCGGACAAGTAACAGTTAATGTGGTGCTGTCAGTTCCTACCAATATTGCACTAGGCCCTTCTAATTGAACCCACTCGTATCCAACAATGGTGCCATCCGTATCGCTACCTGAGCCATATAAAACAAGCGTATCTTCTGATGTGACCTCTTGATCGGCACCTGCATCTGCAATGGGTGATGTGTTATCCGAGGAGTTATTATTACAGGCCGTGATAAACGATAATAAGAAAATTAAAAACAATATATGTATTTTTTTCATGGCGTCTTCCTTCCAAAACTGACTATTTATTAGCTGGATAATCAAGGAATCTCTGATAATTACCTGCGAATATCAGTTTCTATTCGTGCTAATAATCTTCCAATAAAAGATTCCTTCTTTGAAAAGCCATTTCACTATTATTTCATTTCTTCCCCCGTCTAAATGATCGTTTTGTATTGTTGCTTCCGATGACAGGTAATAGGCTGCCGTAAATAACAGCATTACTACCGTGGTTAGTGACTAAACGTGTCAAAAAGATAAATTTTTAAAATAAATTTAGAAACTTCAACGCGCAGCTAAAAAAAATATCATACAAAACAGACGGTTTGACCTGATATGCAGTTAGGAGATCACAATAGGCCAATGGCTGTGTTCAAATGGGAGTAGGCTGATTGCAGTGCAGTTGGTCATTGAATAAGGTTACAAGCGGGCCGTGTCGGTAAGTAATCTGGGGATTGACCATGGGATAAATATGCCCAAGTATGGAAATACGAGGCCGCACAGACGGAGGCTTCTAAGCAATGCAAAGTTGACAGCAGAGCAGCTGTAGCTTGGGTATCTGCGGTGAGACTAACAATATACGAAGATGGAGCGTGGCATCATGAGAGATCTATAGTCTGCCACGATTACGCAAGACAATGACTGCCATGGTATCAAATCGTTTGCCATAAAGTGTACTGTGTGTCGATAAAATCAATTCTTCAAACCTTCTTTGATGTCTTTCAGAGTCTCCTCGATATTGATACTCACCCGGTCTCCCGCATAAGGCCGGAAGCGCTCATCGGCAAACCGTTTGTGAGCGGGGTGTTGACGATAGCTGAGGATGACCGGCTGACCGGAGAAACGCACCAGCCAGCAATGCCGGTATTGGCTGCCTTCTTGTACCGCATGTCCGGTCAATACGCGATGCACGCCGTGGTTTGCACCCAATACCCTTCGGCCTTCCAGCCATCATGGAATCGACACCGGCCACATCCAGGTCCTTGTTGTTGAACAGGATCGCATGCTCGACCGGGCGCCAGGGACGGCAACGACTCAAAAGTTCATCAGCCCGTCCATAACTGCCCCAGACATCGATGCAACGTGCCGTTTCCTGCTGAACGGCAGCGGCCACCCTTTGACCAGGGTCGTGTAACCTGCAGTACCAGCCGTTTGCACATTACTGCTGATCTGACCTCCTGCCGCATCGGCCAGTGCAGTGTATTAGTTCATCTTGTTTACCCCGTTTTCGATAAGGCGTCCGAACTGCTCGTCGCTGAGACCGGTACCTCCATGGATCACCAGCGGGATACCCAGAGCCTGATCAATCTGGGTAAGACGCTCGAAGTCCAACTGGGATTCACCCTTCATGCGCCCAGGCACGGTGCCGATGGAAACCGCAAGACAATCCACCTGGGTCTCATCCACATAGCGTCTCGCATCCGTAACCCTGGTGTAAACCACCTCACCGGGATGGCGTTCTGCATCCTCTACCTCCACCGACGACACATAACCCAGCTCCCCCTCGACAGGGATACCGCAGCTTTGAGCCAGCTCGACTACTGCCCGAGTATGGGCGTGTTTTCATCCAATGGGAGGTTGGAGGCATCGACCATCACCCCGGTGCAGCCTAGGTTGACACCCTGCACGGCCGATTTCAGGGATTCGCCATGATCCAATGGGATGGCCGTCGATACACGGGTGCACAGCGGCACGTGGCACCGCTGTCAGCAAGAGTTCGAAGTCGACATAGTCGAAATAGGATTCCGCCAAACTGATGATGGATGCCTGCTTCTGCTTGGCGGCTGCGATCAACCCGCTGATAAAATCCAGGTTCACCACATCGAAGGCGCCCACGGCATATTTGTTTTGGTAGGCGTGACGCAACATATCGCTCATGTGCACCAGCGGCATGATCAAGACTCCTGTCAATACTGAATCGATTATCTTGAGGGTTGGCTGACTCATCGGTGCCGACACCTGACCAGGCAGACTTTAGATTTTCGGTAAGGCGCTCCCCATGGCATATTGGAGATGTCTTGCTTGACTATCAGGGATTCTTATCGTTTACCCACAACAAGGCTGTCTCGTGACATGGCTGGAACTTCACGATCATCAATCGAGATCCAGGCCACCCTGAGGTATTTGCCGCAACCACCAAGGCAAATGCCACACACAACCAACAACACCTCTAAAATATTGTCATATTAATCAGCAAGATAGTGTTTGGCATGTTTTTAGCAAGTGATAATTTCGAATGTAGTGGTTAATCCTCGATCATCTGAAGTATTCCACAGCATCCCATAAGAACTAAGGAAACGACAACCGGATATGGATAAGGCCGGTAGGAATCGTTTCCCAAGCTGACGGAACAACCTAATCATCGTTTAAAGGACTCCAACAATCTCGGGCCGAAAAAGCCCTGGGATGGTCGGGCTTCGTCAGTGAAAATTAATACCAACAATGCAACCTGGTCCTTGATAATGTACAAAAGAAAATCGTTGGCAATCGCCGTATCCCTTGTATTGACTCCCGCTTGTGTCTTGGCGGAAGAAGCCGTTTCCAAACTCGATGAAATTGTCGTCGAAGAGGAGGCTGCGACACCGACCCGCACCCACTACACCAGCCCCAGCACGGTCATCACCGAGATCGATGTGGAAAGCATCAACGCCACGTCTGTGGAAGACTTCGTCAAATACGAACCGAGCCTGGTGATGCGCCGCCGTTACATCGGTGACTCCAACGGTGTGGTAGGCATCCGCGGCTCCAACATGTTCCAGACCGCGCGCACCCTGGTCTATGCGGACGGCATGCCCCTGCACTATCTGCTCGAGACCCGCTGGAGCGGAGCACCCCGCTGGGGCCTGGTAGCAGGCGACGAGACCGAATCGGTCGAGGTGATCTATGGCCCCTTTTCCGCCGAATACAGCGGCAATGCCATGGGCGGTGTGGTCAACATCGACACCAAACTGCCCGAGAAGCGGGAATTCCACCTCGAGGGCGGCGCATTTCTGCAAGACTTCAGTCACATGGGAGCCGACGACACCTACTTCGGCCACAGAGAATTTCTCTCATACGGAGACAAGTTCGGCGACCTGAGCCTCTATCTCTTCCACAACCACCTGGAAAACGAGGGCCAGCCTCAGACCTTCCGCTCGAGCACGATCAGTGATACCCGAGGTGGAGAGACTGTGGTGACCGGCGGCATCCGGGACGTCAATTCTGTGGGTGACGAGGTCATTTATTATGGTGACAGCGGCACCGCGGATACCATTTCCGACCTGACCAAGCTCAAGCTGGGTTATGACTTCGGCGACTGGTCCTCGCAACTGACCCTCGCTTACGAGGACCGGGACTGGAAGACCCGTCCCACCAGCTACCTGGTGGATGAAAACGGCGATACCGTTTGGGGTGGAAGCGCCGTGTTCGAAGGTGACCGTATCAGGATCGGCAGTTGGAGCGGCAATCCCTTCGCGGTGAGCGATCAGACCCGGCAATCACTGTTGGTCGGCGGTGGAATCGAAGGTCCCATGGGCAACAGCGGGTGGATTCTCGATGCGGACTTCAGCGTCTTCGACATCATCAAGGACGAGACCTTCTCTTCCGATCTCAATCCGGAAGATCCCGACTACACCACGGCAGGCTCGGTGGAAGAATATGACGACACCGGCTGGCAGACCGTCGATCTGCAGGCCCGCACCGATCGATTCCTGAACCGCAGTGACATGCAGCTGGTTGTCGGTTATCACTATGACCACTACTCACTGCGCATCGATGAGTACGAATCCGACAATTACCTCAGCGGTGAGAAGACCACGCCTGACGAATCTTCCGGCGGCGAAACCCGCACCCATGCCCTGTTCGCACAATTGGGCTGGCACTTCGATCCCCAATGGGATCTGACCCTGGGCGGTCGCTATGAACAATGGGAAACCATCGACGGCTTTCTATACGACTACGCCAAAGACGACCTGAAGGATTTTGACGACCGCAAGGAAACCGCCTTTTCGCCGAAATTCTCGGTAGGTTATGCACCGGACCAGAATTGGCAGATTCGCTATTCAAAGGCCAAGGCCTATCGCTTCCCCATCGTTGAGGAGCTGTTCAAGCACAATGACTCGGTTTTCGGCTCTACAATCGCCGATGCGGAGCTGGAACCCGAAGTGGGCATCCACGACAATCTGATGTTCGAGCGGCAGATTTCACGGGGCTTTGTCCGCCTGAACCTATTTCACGAAGTGGTGGAAGATGCGATCTGGAACCAGACCGATTATACGACCAACATCACCACCTTTCTGCCCGTCGACGAGGTCACCACCAGCGGTATCGAACTGGTCCTGGAGCAGGACAATCTGCTCGATTCGAACACCGACATCCGCTTCAACGTCGCCTACACCGACAGCGAGATCACCAAAAACAGCGCCGATCCCAGCACCGAGGGCAATGTCTTTCCGCGTATCCCGAAATGGCGTGCCAACCTGCTGGCCACCTGGCACATGACCGCTAAGTGGGACAGTTCGGTCGGAGTGCGCTATGCCAGCAACAGCTATGGCCGCCTGGACAACGAAGACAAGGCGGAAGAGGTGTATGGCGCCCAGGACAAGTATCTGTTCGTCGATCTCAAGGCGAATTACGAGATCGCCGAAAACGCCAAGCTCGCCTTCGGGATTGACAACGTGACGGACGACGAGGCCTTCGTGGCCCATCCCTGGCCCCAGCGCACCTACTATCTGCAAGGCAGCATCGATTTTTGATGTATCTGGAGATGCGCGATGGCTAGATCAATCTGGAAATCCACTATGTGGCTATCGTTGTGGGTCGGCCTGCTGGTACTCCAGGCCGGTCAGGCCGCCACCCACGGGCATGGCAAGGGCGATGGAGCAAGCCTGCTGCCGGAATGTCAAGGCAGCACCGCCCTGCCCTCGCCGAATTGTGGACAGACCCCGACCCCGGCCTTCGACCGTCAGGGACGACTCTGGCTGGCCTTCGCCCGGCAGGGACATGTCTACCTGACCCACTCCGATGACCTGGGGAGCAGTTTCGCTCCTCCACGGGCGGTCAACCGCATCCCGGAAGCGGTCTCCAGCGATGGGGAGAATCGGCCGAAGCTGGCCATCGGCAAGCAGGGCGAGATCTATCTGAGCTGGACGGTCAAGATCCCCGGGCGGTATGCGGGCAACATCCGCTTCACCCGCTCCCTGGATGGAGGCGAAACCTTCTCCAAGCCCCTCACGGTGAATGACGATCGGGCGCCGATCAGCCACCGATTCGATGCCATGATCCTCGATGCAGAGGGGCGGATCTACCTGGTCTGGATCGACAAGCGAGATCTGGCCGCGGCAAAAAAAGCCGGTCAGGAATATGCCGGGGCGGCCATCTACTATGCCCTGTCGGACGACCTGGGCGAGAGCTTCGCCTTCAACCGCAAGCTGGCGGACCACAGCTGCGAATGCTGCCGCATCGCCCTGGACCTGGATGGTGACGATCGGGTGGTGGCCCTCTGGCGGCATGTCTATCCGGTGAATATCCGTGACCACGCCATCGCCCGTCTGGGGCCAGACAGCCAGACCATCCGTGGCTTGCCGGTACGGGCCACCGATGACGGCTGGCGGATCGACGGCTGCCCTCATCACGGCCCGGACCTCTCGGTGGATACACAACAGCAGGCCCATCTGGTCTGGTTCACGCAGGGCACCAAGAACAAGGGGCTGATGTACGGCCGCTTCGATCTACGCAAGCAAACCTTGGAAAACCAGTACGCCATCGATCCCACCGGTGCTGCATCCCGCCCACAGGTATTGGTCGTGGGTGACCGGCTGTACACCGCCTGGAAGTCCTTTGACGGCAATCAGACCAAGCTGTTGGCCAGCGTCTCATTCGACCAGGGGGAACGATGGTCTGATCCCTATGCTCTGGCGCAGACCACCGACGGTTCGGATCATCCTCAGTTGATCGCCAGAGACGCACAGGTCTTCGTCTCCTGGCATACCCTCGCCGAGGGTTATCGGCTGCTCCCGATTCAGGCCGCCGACGCCGGGGTGAGGCATGTTGAATAGCCTGTCGATTGGCTGCCTGGCCGCTTGTTTGCTGTGCATCCCCCCGGCACATGCCGAGGTCAAGCCCTTTCACCAGGACAGCATGACGGAAATTCTCGCGGAGCGGGAGGGCAAGGCCTTTTTGTTGGTGCTCTGGTCGAGTGACTGCCCCCCCTGCCTCAAGGAGCTCGGACTGCTCCAGCAGTTCAGACGGAGAATCTCGACGGATAACCTGGTCTTGATCTCCACCGACAACCCGGAAAACCGCTCGGAAGTCGTAACGCTGCTCGCTTCCTTCGAACTGGACGGATTCGACAACTGGATCTTCGGCGATCATTTTCCGGAGCGCCTGCGCTACCGGATCGATCCGGCCTGGTTCGGTGAGCTGCCCAGGTCATACCGCTATTCCGCCGACCATCGACGCATCGGTCACAGCGGCATGCTGAGCAAGAAATTCCTGGAAAAATGGCTAAGGGATCAACCTGGCACCCCCGGACCGTTATAATCCCAATCTCGCAGTAGATTCTGATGAAGTTATGAAAACAACAATCGCAACTCC
>JASJBU010000048.1 GCA_030066355.1 Gammaproteobacteria bacterium
GAGGAGTGGGGTCTGCCGATCTGGAAGACCGACGAGAACGGTGAGCGTCATGACGGTTCCAGAGGTATGACGCCTCTGAAGGAAGGCGGTAAACCCGTACGTTCCGGTAAGTGGCAGATCATGATCAACGGCGAGTCCTACAAATGGATCGTCGCCGAGGCTGCTAAGAAGGCGCTGGGTGTGGACAACATCGCCGAGCGTATCTTCATCGTCAAGCTGGTCAACGACAAAAACGACAAGAACCGCATCGCCGGTGCTGTCGGTTTCTCTGTACGTGAGCACAAGCTGTACGTCTTCAAGGCCAAGGCCATCCTGCTGGCCGCCGGCGGTTGTGTGAACATCTTCCGTCCGCGCTCCGTGGGTGAGGGTCAGGGCCGTGCCTGGTACCCCGTTTGGAACGCCGGTTCCACCTATGCCATGGCCGCCGAGGCCGGTGCCGAGCTGACCATGATGGAAAACCGCTTCGTACCTACCCGTTTTAAAGACGGCTACGGTCCGGTCGGTGCCTGGTTCCTGCTCTTCAAGTCCAAGGCCACCAACGCCTTCGGCGAGGTCTACATGACCCGCAACGCCGATATGCTGGACGACTATCCTCCCTATGGCCAGGCAGCCGTGCCCGCCTCCTGCCTGCGTAACCACCTGATGCTCAAGGAGATGAAGGAAGGTCGCGGTCCCATCTGGATGGACACCGTCACCGCATTGGCGAATCTGCGTGAGACCCTGTCTCCGCGTGAGGTCAAGCATCTGGAAGCCGAGGCCTGGGAAGACTTCCTCGACATGTGTATCGGCCAGTGCGGTATCTGGGCCGGTGAGAACATCGAGCCGGAGAAGAAGAACTCCGAGCTGATGCCTACCGAACCCTACCTGCTGGGTTCTCACTCCGGTTGCTGCGGCATCTGGACCTCCGGTCCCGACGATGTGGGCGCACCCACCGAAGAGACCGAAGCCGGTGTGCCTGATCACCTGCCTTCCGGCTGGAACTGGGGCTACCGTGGTATGACCACCATTTCGGGTCTGTTCACCGCCGGTGACGGCGTGGGCGCATCCGGTCACAAATTCTCCTCCGGCTCTCATGCCGAGGGACGTATGGCCGCCAAGGCGATGGTCAAGTATGTCATGGACAACAAGGACCTGCAGCCTGAACTCGACACCGACGTGGATGCCCTGATCGAAGAGATCTACCGTCCGGTGCGTAACTTCCTGGAGCACAAGGACTACTCCACCGCGATCGATGTGAACCCCAACTACATCACCCCGCGGATGCTGCAGTTCCGTTTGCAGAAGGCGATGGACGAGTACGTGGCTGGTGTCGCCACCTACTACACCACCAACGCCAATATGCTGGAAGTGGCCGAGCAGAAGCTGAACGATCTCAAGGAAGACGCCCTGAAGATGCGTGCGAAAGACCTCCACGAGCTGTTGCGTGCTTGGGAGAACTATCACCGTATCCTCACCGCCGAGGCCCACATGAAACACATCCAGTTCCGCGAGGAGTCTCGTTATCCTGGTTTCTACTACCGCATGGATAAGAACTTCGTCGACGAGGAGAACTGGAAGTGCTTCGTCAACTCCATCTACGACAAAGAGGCCAAGACCTACAAGTGCTTCAAGCGTGCACATGTGGATCTGGTCGACAAGTCCAAGCTGTTCAAGTAAGTCCTGCTTGACGGCCTGATGGCTGAGAAAGTCCGGGTGCCGTAAGGTGCCCGGACTTTTTTCATCTTGGCCAGACTGGAAAGGAATATTTATGACACAGTCTCAGCGGTAATGAATATTCCTTTGCGGTTTATAATCAATGACTCGGATTAGATTTCGGTGATGAGCGATGAGCGAAAAATTTGACATACCCTTTAAGAGCGACCTGGTACCGCAGGTCCTCGAGCCCAACGTGGAGATACCGTTCAGATGCCACAAGGGGGTCTCATGCTTCAATGAGTGCTGCAAGCATGCGGACGTTCAACTGACCCCCTATGACATCATTCGTCTGAAAGACAACCTGGGTATCTCGGCGACCGATTTCCTGAAAAAACATACGGTGCCATTCGAGATGGACAAGGACGGCCTGCCAGGGATCAAATTGCGCACCAACGATGACGGCGCCTGTCTGTTCGTCACGGACGAGGGGTGCAGCGTCTATGCAGACCGCCCGACCGCCTGTCGATACTATCCGGTCGGTCATATGGCGGTACATGAGGCCGGTGCAAGCGGGGAAGAGGCCCGCTATTTTCTGGTCAAAGAGGACCATTGCAAGGGGCATGAAGAGGATCGCATGATCAGTATCAGCGATTACCGTAAGGAACAGGAGGTCGAGCAGTACGATCAATTGAATCTGGACTTTATGCAGCTGATCCTGAAGAAAAAATCCGCCGGGCCGACTATCGGCCGGCCGTCGGATACCAGCCTGCAGTTCTTTTTCATGTGCGCCTATGACATCGACCGTTTCCGGCGTTATGTCCTGAGTGATGCCTTTCGCGCCTCCTACGATCTTGAAGACAGCTTCTATGAAACCATGGAAAAGGAAGACGTGGCGCTCATGAAGTTCGGCTCACAGCTTCTGAAACAGGTGCTGTTCGGTGAACAGACCATACCGGAGAAGGCCGGCGTTGCCGAAAAGCGCCTCGAAGAGAGGAAAGAGATCTTGGAACTGCGCCGCAAAGCGGAGATCGAACTCCATCAACAGAAAAAAGAGCAGGATATGAAAGACGCACTTTCATGACAGTCCGCTGTTGAGTCTTATCCACTGGGCCGCGTACATGAGACGCGGCTTTTTTTTATTGTTCATAGAGCTGATCGGTCTTTGCCGCCAGCATGAAATCTTTGCGCTGCAGGCCTTCTAGGCTGTGAGTCCACCAGGTAACTGTGGATCTACCCCATTCCGTCAAGAGTGTCGGATGATGATCCACTTCTTCGGCCAGTTCCCCGATCCGAATGGTGAATTCCAGTGCCTCCCTGAAATTTCCAAAAGTGTAGATCCTGACCAGTTTGTCGACACCGTCACTGGATACACACTGCCAACTTGGCAACTGACGCTGTAGCTCTACAATTTCAGAGTGGAGCAGTTTTACAGTACTATTTTCGAATGATGCGAGGCTTTCATTGGCTAAGTGCTTCATGATCATTACTCCTTGGTTGAAATTCATTTCTGTGTTAGACAGTTGGATGCTTCATCGATCGATGACTAAGCTAAGATAAAAAAAGTGGGAATGATCCTCACCAGGCAGGTGGCAAATGACGAGAAAATGTGCACTTATCGTTGATGACTCGAAGACTGCAAGGCAGGTACTGGCAAAAAAGCTCGAGGCCTTCCAAATAGATGTGGAGACAGTCGAGTCGGCGGCCACGGCTATCGATTATCTCTATGGGAATACACCGGACGCGGTCTTCATGGATTATGAAATGCCCGGTATGGATGGCTTTCAGGCGTTAAAGGTCATTAAGTCCAATCCCAAGACGGCCACCATCCCGGTCATGATGTACACGTCAAAGGAGGGTGGTATCGCTCTCAGCCAGGCCAGGGCCTTGGGCGCCATTGGCGTGTTGCCCAAGAAGATG
The DNA here is from genome assembly GCA_030066355.1 of Gammaproteobacteria bacterium. GTDB lineage: Bacteria > Pseudomonadota > Gammaproteobacteria > Chromatiales > Chromatiaceae > JASJBU01. The sequence continues at coordinate 3,553 of JASJBU010000048.1, forward strand.
GAAGCCGAGGGCCTCGAAGCCATCGTCGAGCAACTGCATCTGCTGCCTCATCAGCATTCACTGGTAGAAAATTTTCCCGAAGAGTTGGAGCGCCACAGATCCGCGCAGCTTCGAGCATCAGATGATGGTTTCGCCAATAATGTCGAGTATCTGAGCAGCGCGAATGAGCCGACAGATAAGGTCGAATATCCAGAGGAGATATTTGATGAATCAGTCTTCCTACTCAAACGCCAGAGCAGGATCTATCTGAAGGAATTGATGGGTGCGGAAGAGCGAATTACCAAAGCGCTTGCGAAAGAGGTAGATCAGGTCAGAGAGGCGGTGGACACAGTCGATGAGCTACGGGATGGCCTGAATATTCAGCGAACGGAGAAGAAAGGAGGGGTGTATTTACTCAACATGTTGCTGTTGTTGCTGGTGGGATATCTGCTGTGGCAGCAAACCATGATGCGCAATGAGCTAAGATCCAACCCGAACATGGGCTTGTTCATGACGGAATTCAACGATATCAATGATCAGATCTCACAATTGAGTACTGCAGTGCAAAACAATGACATGCTTTCACTCGCAGGTACGGGTGATGACCTGAATCCTGGGGAATTGTCTGAAATGCAGCCTGGTATCGAATTTTTGAGCTGGGCCGCCAATCGGGGCACGGAGTTCGCTTATGGAGAAAATCCGTTCAATGATCTGCGGGTCGCTTGGCTTTCTGAATTAGTGAATCAGTTGGACAAGGCAGGCTTTTCCGGAATTATCAATCTAAAAGCCCATTATGGTAATTTTTGTCTAAGCAAGAGTGAGACAGGAGGATTGATATTGGCCGAAGAGGCTTTCAACTTCGATGATTGTCAGTTTTCCATGGACTCGAAAGATACCGGGTTTGCCCAGAGCAGCTATCAAACTCTTGGGTTTGCCAATTACCTGAATTCGGTTGCCGCCGACAAGTCCGTGCCTATCGAGGTATATGTGGAAGCTGACAGCAGTGCAGAGCCGATGTTGGCCTATCCGGCTAGCTATGTGGTAAAAACAGCGGGTGAATGGAATCGTATTGCCATGCAGAATCAACGTATCATGGTCACTCTTTACCAAAAGATGGACTTTTGACTGTAAGGCGTGCAACACATCCCTGTGTTGCACGGCACTATATTATCGCTTGAACATCTCTTTAACTGATCCCAGTTTCTGCTTCAGTTCCAGTTGAAACATCTCTTCTTCGAACCTTTCGAGGTCGAATTTTTGCTGTAACTGCCGTAATTGAGCATTGTACACGTCGATGTTATAGCGTTGCATCAACTCGGTGACCTGTTTGACATTGTTCGGGTAGATCACCGTGATGCTCTCTTCGGTCAAGAACGGGCAACTCAAGCAGACAGGACCCGGCCAAGGCCATCTGATTTCTGGCCATTCAATCCATTCGGGGATGCGGAATGGGATAGCCGTACAACCGGGTGCGCTGGTGATCCAATAACCCAGGGCAGTGTAGTTGTTGATAGCGATGTTACGTGCATTTTCGCATGCCCAGTATGTCGGGCCTGAGACTGGCGTTGAGTGAGGAATCAGAGAGACGCCATTGAATTCGACTGCTTTGACCGTGGTTTGCCAGCCAAAAAAAGCGGCATAGGTCGATTGGGCAGTGAACAGAATCGCAGTGGCGAAGAGTATTTTCAGCAGTGTCGATTTTTGCGTGGTCATTGGATTCTCCTTGGTCAATATGCCGGATGGCTGTGGTTTCGTGCACCCACAGCTTAAGGATGAATCCATAAGTGATTTATATGGAGAGAAATAAGATACAGGAAATTTATGAAATAATTACACTGAGCGGGAAAGACATGCGGCAGATCGCTCAACTATGCCATTGATTGGAGTGTAGCCTGAAAAAATCACCCGTTCGCTGAAATTCTATCTTATCTCTGTATTTAATGTATTTTTATCGAACATTAGTAAATAACAATGGTAACCTCACCATGTTGAATCTGCCCTCGCACCGAGCTTGCCTCTCAGAGCTGTTATTGACTCCATCATCCATAGCTTAGGCGATTGAATCGATGGAAAATCCACCTCTGAACGACGATTTCGGCAGGATCATCACGTTCACGGGTGTTATTTCCGGGTTTGTGTGTCGTCTGATGTCATTGCTTTTCTGGCACACCAAGCTGAAGGTTCAGAATATGAACCTCATGTATAAACTGTATGAATCAACACGGAAGCTGACTGCTGAATGACCGGTAGATGCTTTTGCGAGATCACCGGTTTGCAGATAGTCATGACTTACCAGGGTGTCACCATCTCCCAGTCTGTGGAAATAGTCATATTGAAATCCGATGTTGATGGTTTCATTTATCCGGTATCCAAGACCGATGCCGAGTTTTGGCGAAAAACCACTGCTTTCCACAGATGATTGATCCCACAGGATTTCTTCACCATCAACCGCTATGATCACCTTCTGATTGAGTGTTGAATGCCAATTCACGTATCCGATGTTGCCGGTTAGATACAGTTCGTTTGAAAGGCCGAAATCATATCCGGCTTGTACGATATATGCGTAAGTCTCTTGTGTACCTGCCCCGTTACCATAACTGAGGGTGTCGCCAAAATCCGTGTATCTGAGTGAAAGCCATATATGGTCGGTGAGATAGCTTCCAAATGAGATCCACCTCAAGGAACCTGAGGCATCAATATCCAGGTCGATCTCCAATCCATCCTTTAATTGGTTTTCATTGATCTCGCTTTTCGTATACCCGGTGCCAAGATCGATAAATCCATTAAAAGCAAATGCTAAGGCAGGGCTAAAGAGCGTCAGTATAATGATTACATCCTTCATTGTTGTGATTTTATAGGTGTAAAAAAAGGCCACAATTTGTGGCCTTTGGTATTTCAAGGAGAACCGACCGAGATATAGGACGGTTCTCAGATGATTTATTTACTTGTTGGCGATCTCTTCGAGCTGCTTGGCGGGGATGACATGCCCGTCCAAAGCCGCGTCCTTGGCGCTGCGTCCGAAGGCCACGCTCATCAGGGTCGAGTAGTAGACAATCGGCATCTTGAACTTGGTGCCGTACTTCTCGTTGATCTGATCCTGATAGATCTCGGTGTTGGCCTGGCACAGTGGACAGGGGGTGACGATCATATCGGCACCATTGTCGTATGCAGCCTCGAGGATGCCCTTGATCATCTCCTGGGACTTTTCAGGCTCGGAGAAGGCCAAGGCGCCGCCGCAACACTGTACCTTCTTCTCGTAAGTCGGTATGGACTCGGCGCCCACCGCATCAACGATATTGTCCAGATACATCGGATTCTCAAAGGATTCGCCGGCGATGCCGAAGGGACGGTTGGTCTGACAGCCCACGTAGCCAGCGATCTTCAGCCCCTCCAGAGGTTTTTTGACCTTTTCCTTGATGCCGTCGAAACCGATATCCTCCACCAGTACCTCGACCATGTGACGTACGTTTGCCTCACCCTCGTACTTGAGGCCGGCCTCGGAGAGCGCAGCGTTGGCATCCTTGAACATCTGCTCATCTTCGTGCAGGCGTTCCTTGGCCTCACGGGTAGAGAGCCAGCAGGCAGCGCAGGTGGCGACGATCTCCTGGCCCTTGTTGTGTTCCTCGGACAGGGCGATGTTGCGGGCAGAGAGGGTCAGACGAGGGAGTTCGCCGCCGCCGCCGTAACCGATGGAGGCGCCGCAGCAGTTCCAGTCCGGGATTTCGTTGAGCTGGATGTCCAGCTCCTCACACATGGTCTGGGCGGAAACCAGATAGTTGGATGAGGTTGCTCCTTTCTGTGAGGAACAGCCTGGGTAGAAGGAGAGTTCTATTTTAGCCATTTCGGATTGTCCTCACTTATTTCGCGGCCTGGATCTTGGATTCTTCGATTTCCTGGGCCTTTTTGATGATCTTCTGCAGATCACCCGGGCTCTTCACCCCGTGGCCGCCGAAGGCCTCCATGGGATTCATGCGTTTGGCCTTCATCATATTCTGTCCGAGCTTCTGGTTGGCCATGGCGTTCTTCACGCCTTCACCGAAACCGTCTTTGAAATTCATGGACAGGCCCAGCTTGAGCTCGTTGACCCGACCCTTTTTCATCAGGTTGTCCCAAAAGATCTGTGAGAACTCGGCAGTGGGCTGCTTCTTGGGGGTCAGACCCAGACGCTTTGAGTAGACCGCCAGACCATGCATGATGTGGGTGATCGGCAGGCCGCGCGGACAGCGGGCGATGCAGTTGTAGCAGGAGGTGCACATCCACATGGAGTCGGATCCCAGGACTTCTTCACGCTTGTTGGCGCGAATCATCATGAAGATCTCCTGGGGCGGATGATCCCAGTGCTTGCCGAGGGGGCAGGAGCCGGAGCAGACGCCGCACTGCATGCACATCTTGACCCACTCGCCTTCCTCGACGTTCGCCTCAACCTCCTTGAGGAAGCTGCTGCGGTATTTCTCAATCATTGACGTGTTTAAATCACTCATATTCGTTCCCCTTTGTAGGGTGCCCAGGGTGGTCGACCAAGTCCACCCTACAAAAAGTAAAGTTGTTCAGGTCGTATCGTCCGCCTCGATGAGTCCGGCCCACCGAGGCATGTCTCCATTGGATCAGAACTTAAACGGACTCAGGCCGATCTTTTCTACCGTATCCGCCATGTCGTTGATCAACTGAGGCGCGCGCTGGATATCGGTAATCGCGACCTCATAGAGCTCGACGCGTTCCGGCTCCAGGTTGAGTGACTCGAGGGTGTCACCGACCTTGCTCATCCGTTCGGCCGCCATGGCGGAGCCACGCACGAAGTGGCACTGGTAGTCGTCGTCGCGGCGGCAGCCCATAAGAACGATACCGTCATAGCCACTGTTCAGTGCGTCGGTTACCCAGGAGAGGCTTACTGAACCAAGGCAGCGTATCGGTACGACACGGGCCCAGGGATTGACCTCCACACCGGCCTGAGCCGCTTGGTCGAGCGCCGGGTAGGCGTCATTCTCGCAGGCCAGGACCAGGATGCGGGGTTTCTCATCCCACTCTTCCGGGATCTCGCAATTCTTGATCTGCTCATTGACGGTATTGACCGAGTAGTTCTCGAAGGAGATGACGCGTACCGGGCAGGCACCCATGCAGGTACCGCAACGGCGGCAGCGCGACTCGTTGTACATCGGATAGCCTTCTTCATCTTCGTTGATAGCACCGAACGGGCATTCAACGGTACAGCGCTTACACTGGGTGCAGCCTTCCTTGCGGAAGGTCGGGAACGACAAGTCACCTGAACGTGGGTGGGCGGCGCGGCCCTTACCTGCGTTCTCTGCAGCCTGGATCGCCTTCATGGCGCCACCGGTGGCGTCGTCGCGGGCCTGCTGAATATCCATTGGACGGCGCACCGGACCCACTGCATAGATACCGGTACGACGGGTCTCGTAAGGGAAACAGATGAAATGCGAATCGGTGAAACCGTTCTTCAGATGCGGCAGGTCGGTACCCTGGCGATATTCCAGGTTGAGGATCGACGGTGGCGCGACCGCTATGATCTCCTCCTGCTTCTTGGCACGCTCATCCAGGTCCTCGATCTCCTCGAGGGCCAGCAGAGCGTAAGGATCGGGGCCGGAGTTGGGTTCCATGCCGGTGGCCAGCACCACCAGGTCGCAGGCCATCTCGGTCTCTTCGTTAAGGATCTTGTCCTGAAATTTCACGGTCAGGCTGTCACCGGCCACGACTTCCGATGCGATACCTTTGGAGAAGGTGACCATGGCCTGTTGACCGGCGCGGTAGAAATCCTCACCGCCGGCGCCAGGGGTGCGCAGGTTGTCGAATAGGATGGTGGTGTCGCAATCGCCGTTCAGTTCCTTGAAATACATGGCCTGCTTGATCGAGATCAGATCGGTGACCCCGGAGAAGTAGGAGAGGTGTCCCTCCTTATCTGAGCACTGGCCGGCATTCTGGATGAAGCAGACACTCTTCACCTCTTTACCGTCCGAAGGACGCTTGATAGGCCCGCCATTGGCGGCTACGGCCAGGGCTTCCAACTCGTGGTTGGTGACCACGTCGGCACTCTTGTCGTAGGCGAATTCCGGCAGCTGGTTGGCGTCATAGGGTTTCCAGCCAGAGGCCTGCACCATGGCGCCGATCGAGAGGGTCTGGCTGCTGCCTGACTCGGTGGCGAGTTCCACGCTGAAGCGGCCGGGTGCGCCATCGGTCTTGGCGATGGTGCTGTGCAGATGGACGGTGATCTTGTCGTTGGCCTCGATGGTCTCGATCATCGCAGGCACCGGGTTCTCCGCCGGTTCCGCATAGGGGGAGCGGGTCGGGATGACCTTGTAGTATCCGCCCACTGCGCCACCCAGTGCGCCGCTCTTCTCCACCAGGTGTACCGGATAACCCGCCGCGGCGGCCTCCAACGCGGCGGTCATGCCGGTGATACCGCCACCGACTACCAGGATATTTTTGTTCAATTCCTGTTCACCGGAGGGAGCCGGTTTATTCATGGCCTTGAGTTCGGCACAGGCCATGCGAATGTAGTCGTCCGCCATTTCCTGGGTCGTCTCGGTGTTCTCGTCGGTGTCCGGTCGAACCCAGATCACACCCTCTCTCAGGTTTGCGCGGGTCAGGGCCACATCGGTAAAATTGAAGGCCTCCACCTTGGCGCGGCGGGAGCAGGCAGCGATCATGACATGAGTGACGCTGTCATTGGCGATGTCGTCTTTGATCATCTGTACGCCTTCTGCGCCGCACAGCATCTCGCTCTGTTTGCAGCTCTGCATCTTGCCGTCCCGGGTGGCGACCTGTTCCAGGGTGCTCGCATCCAGGCGATCGCCGATGCCGCAGCCGGTGCAGATGTATCCAGCAAATTTTTTATCATCAGCCACTGTATTAACCCTCCGTTCCAGCTACGCGGTTGACCACCTGAACGGCGCGCAACGCGGCGCCGGTGGCATGTTGCACGGCCCGGTTGACGTCCAGGGCATCGGACGAACAGCCGGCGGCGAATACACCACCATTTTCCGGGGCGGGCTCGATGAAGCCCTCTTCATTGACGACGATCTCGACCGGAAAACTGTCCCTGTCGACGCTGGGTTCCATACCAACGGCCAGTACCACCAGATCATGCTCATCGGCGTAGCGATTGTAGCCCTCAGTGTCCACGCCGTGCAGGGTCGGATTGCCGTTCTCCTTGTTCTCGACGATGGAGGCGACCTTCGACTTGATAAATTTGACGTTATCCTTGGCCTTGACTTTCTGGTAGAAGTCTTCGAAACGGTCGATGGCGCGGATATCGATGTAGTAGATGGAGATGTCCACGTCGTCCGCCGGGTAAGTGGCCTGTTTCAGTGAGGCCATGCAGCAGATGCGTGAGCAGTGTAACAGGTGATTTTTGTCCCGTGAGCCGGCGCATTGGATGAAGGCGACCGACTTGATCTCCTTGCCGTCCGAGGGGCGTACCAACTTGCCGCCGGTGGGACCAGTGGGATCCGCCAGACGCTCGAACTCAACGCTGGTGATGACGTTGGCGATGCGATCGTAGCCGTAGGGCTGGATCTTGTTGGCGTCATAGGGACGCCAGCCGGTGGCCCAGACCACCGCGCCGACCTTGAACTCGATGGTCTCTTCCTGCATTTCCAGGTCCACCGCGTTGTATTTGCAGGCATCTTTCGCCTTCTGAGCGTCATCTGTGCCGATAATAGCGGGATCGATCACATAACGCTGTGGATGAGCCATACTGTGCGGCAAGTAAGCGCCTTTGCGTTTACCCAGATTGTAGTTGTGCTCGTCATCGAACTCCGCCTCGACCGCTTTGGCGCAGTCGCCACAACCGGTGCAGTTCTCATTGACATAGCGGGGGCTGATTTTCACAGTGGCGGTGTAATCGCCGGCTTCGCCCTGGATGTCCGTAACCTCGGCCATGGTGATGATGTTGAGGTTGGGGTTCATCTTTGCCCGACGCTGGTTGATCTCCAGGCCACAGGTGGGAAAGCAGAGTTTGGGGAAATACTTGTAGAGTTGGGTGACGCGACCCCCAACATAGGGGCGCTTTTCAACCAGCACGACCTGTTTCCCAGTTTCAGCGGCCTCCAGGGCAGCGGTCATGCCGCTGATCCCACCGCCGACCACGAGAATAGTCTCATTGGTTGCGATTACTTCCGTCATGGATGATCCTCCGTTGCGGAATGGCGTTCAAAGTTTGGAAAAACCCCTCGACAATAAATCTTGACTTGTCTTCGAGGTTATTCCATGATCGGCGATGCATGAAATGCACCTTAAATCTGGACTCGTTACGATACCTGTCTTCTTGTTTCCTCGCCAGATGAAAGCCGAGAAAAGGCCATCGAATTTTCGAATGCTTTCATAGAATTGGGTTATAGATTATTAGCGAATGCTAATGTTTCGGTTGGAAAGTCGATCTGTCCCTATCAAGACTGGATATGTGCAATGCCTTTAGGGGGGGCACCCGCTAATGCAACGAGCTTTTTATAAAGGTTATCAGCAGACATAGGTGCCCCAAAATAAAAGCCTTGAGCCTCCTGACACCCCATCTTCTTCAG
>JASJBU010000049.1 GCA_030066355.1 Gammaproteobacteria bacterium
ACCAGCTCCTTGCCGGTGCCGGACTCACCATTGATCAGTACCGTGATATTCGAGCGGGCAAGGCGTCCGATGGCACGGAATACCTCCTGCATGGCCGGGGCCTCACCGATGATCTCGGGGCTTTTCACTGTTTCAGTGTCGGTGTCGGTGGATTTTTGTGCAGGTGTCAAGCGACAGGCCCGACGGATCTGATCGACGGCCTCATCCACATCAAAGGGCTTGGGTAGATATTCAAAGGCACCGCCGTGATATGCGGAGACCGCGCTATCCAGATCCGAATGTGCGGTCATGATAATGACCGGCAGATCCGGAAAACGCGTATTGATCAGATTCAGCAGTTCCAAACCATCCATACCAGGCATACGAATATCGGAGACCACCACATCCGGCGGTTGCTGCTCCAAGGACTGGATGACTTTTTCGGCACTTTCAAAGGAGGTTACATCCATATTAGCCTTTTGCAAGGTCTTTTCCAGAACCCAGCGAATCGAACGATCGTCATCGATCACCCAGACTCGACACGTCTTATCCATTGTTTACTCCAAGGGAAGTAGTATTCTAAAAACAGTATTGCCCGGCTTACTGGTGAACTCAATCAGGCCCTGGTGTCGATTGATAAGGGCCTGAGAGATGGAGAGTCCAACGCCCATCCCGTCACTGCTGCCAGAAACCATCGGAAAGAATATTCTGTCCTGAAGATCCTCAGGAATGCCTGGACCGTTATCCGATAGTTCCACCAAAATCACCAGCTTATGACGTTTCGAGCCAATCGTGAACTGTCTGAGAATCCGGGTCAGAATACCAAGAATTCCATCCTTGCCGGCCGCCCTGGCCCCATTACGAAGGATGTTCAAAAACGCCTGAATGAGCTGATCGAAATCACCATTCATCAGCGGGATACTGGGATCATAGTCCTTAAGGATGGTAAGCCCGACACCTACCTCCGCCTTTACCAGATTACAGACACGCTCGAGAACCTGGTGAATGTTGACCTCTTCATGCTTCGGCAGCTGATTTGGGCCCAGCATACTGTCAACCAGCTTCTGTAGACGATCGGCCTCTTGAATGATGATCTGGGTATATTCCTTGAGTTCGAGCTCGAGCAGCTCACGTTCCAATAGCTGGGCCGCACCGCGTAGACCACCCAGTGGGTTCTTAATCTCGTGGGCAAGGCTGCGTACCAGAGCCCGCGATGCTTGGTTCCTTGACAGTAACAGCTCTTCCCGGGTGATTCTCAACTGCCGATCCACCTGCAGGATCTCCATCAGGAACTCGATGATCTGTCCCTCTTCACGGATCGGCGAGACCGTACAATCGACGGTCAGCTCTCTCCCATCCATCAGCGTGATGTGATGTTCCCGTTCGGTAAACGGTTGTCCGGATTGGAGTGATCTGTTGAGAATCCCCTCGATTTCGGTCGTGGTACAGAGAATGACTTGATTGACGTATTCACCGAGAATTTTTCTGGCACTCATCGCGAGAAGCATTTCACCGGCTGAATTGATGTACTTGAGACGCAGTTCCCGATCAAACAGCAAGGTTGCTGAACTGAGGTTGTCCAACACCCGAATTTCCAGACCAGTCGATGGTTTCTGAACGTGCATGGCCATACCTCTAGCAAGAAACAAACCAAAAGTAATAAGGTGGGCGAAATACACCAATCCTCTAATCTATTGGATGTCTAACCAGCTGTAACTCTTATTGAACATATGAATGACATCGACAATATGCCTGTATTAAACAGTTTGAGGACCATTTACCTCAGGACAGACCCTGTACTCCATTGATTGAATGCACCGTATTGGTGCGTACATGGGCAGGTGATCTGCAGGGATTCAGGGGCGCTTGATGGATGCCTTCCTGAGATGAAAACTGATGGGGTCAGTGGCCATCAACTCTGCACCTTCAGCATCGATGATTTTTGCCTGTAACGAATGGGTGCCCCGATTCAGAGAGGTCAAGGAGAATTGTGTGGTCGTCAGATCACTGCCAAGCTGGGCATTATCCAGAAAGACCTGGATGACGTGGCCTGCAGCGAGGCTGGGAGACAAGGCCAAACCCACACTGACATTGCCTTCATTACTGCGGATCGTCTCATCGTTCTCAGGTTGCTCAATGGCAAAGATCTGATATTGAGCATTTGACTCAGTTTGATATGCCTCTCGGGGCGTGTCTTGGGCAGCCTGTTGCTTGACCGCAGCATGACCCTGATCACTCACGGAAACCCGTTCGGCACCTGGGCGGTAGGTATCAGAGTATATGACGATACCATCCTCAGACACGGATCGATACACGTCTCTCGCGCCACAAGGCAAGAGGATGGTTAGTAACAATACAAATAACACGATACGCATGAACCAAGAATAGACCAAGCCCATGTAATTGAACAAGCCACTAGAATTCATAAACTCAAAGTAAGACATCTAGTTCATACGGCTTTTGTATAGGGTAAAAAAAAACGTCAGTCATAATCTGACTGACGCTTTTCTTCCACTCGACACACGAATTGTGTGCCGCTATTCGGTAATTTAGAGGCTGTAGTACATGTCGAACTCGACCGGATGGGTGGTCATGCGTAAACGAGTCACCTCTTCCATCTTCAGTTCGATGTATCCATCGATCAAATCATCGGTGAACACCCCGCCCTCGGTCAGAAAGCCACGATCCGCATCCAGGGCTTCCAATGCCATATCCAGACTGTGGCAGACGGTCGGGATATTGGCCGCTTCTTCCGCCGGCAGGTCATAGAGATCCTTGTCCATGGCATCGCCAGGGTGGATCTTGTTCAGAATCCCGTCGAGGCCGGCCATCATCATGGCAGAAAAAGCCAGGTAGGGGTTCGCGGTCGGATCGGGGAAACGCACCTCGATACGGCGTCCTTTGGGACTGGAAACCCATGGGATACGGATGGATGCAGAGCGGTTACGCGCCGAGTAGGCCAGCATCACGGGGGCTTCGAAGCCGGGCACCAGGCGTTTGTACGAGTTGGTAGAGGCATTGGTGAAGGCATTCAGGGCACGGGCATGTTTGATGATACCACCGATATAATAGAGTGCGGTCTCTGACAGACCGCCATACTGATCGCCGGCAAATATATTCTCACCGCCCTTGGCCAGGGACTGATGCACATGCATACCTGAGCCGTTGTCACCGACCAACGGTTTCGGCATGAAGGTGACCGTTTTGCCATAGGCATGGCCGACATTCCAGGTACAGTATTTCTGGATCTGCACCCAGTCGGCACGCTCCACCAGGGTGCTGAACTTTGTACCGATCTCACACTGTCCACCGGTGGCTACTTCGTGATGATGCACCTCGGTGGGAACGCCCATCTCTTCCATAGCCAGACACATGGCGCCGCGCAGGTCGTGCAGGGAGTCGACCGGGGGGACCGGGAAGTAACCACCTTTAACGGTAGGACGGTGGCCGATATTACCGTCTTCGTACACCCGTTCGGAGTTCCAATCGGCCTCGTCAGAATCGACCTTGACCATGCAGCCGCTCATGTCGGCGCTCCAGCGAACATCATCGAGCACGAAGAATTCCGGTTCAGGTCCGAAGAAGGCGGCATCAGCGACACCGGTAGAGGCCAGATAGGCCTCAGCACGTTTGGCCACTGAGCGAGGATCACGCTCATAACCCTGCATGGTGGAGGGCTCCAGGATATCGCAACGCACGATCAGGGTATTTTCGTCGGAGAAGGGATCCATGACCGAAGTCGCCTCTTCAGGCATCAGGATCATGTCAGACTCATTGATGCCTTTCCAACCGGCGATGGAAGAGCCATCGAACATCTTACCGTCTTTAAACATGTCCTCGTCAATCTCGTGGGCCGGCATGGTGACATGCTGTTCCTTACCGCGGGTATCGGTGAAGCGTAGGTCCACAAACTTCACGTCATTGTCTTTCATCATCTTGAGGGCTTTCGAGGCCATGCTTATCTCCAAAATATCAATAGTTATTTGTGGCAAAAAATTCCGCTGATTGGTTTCTTCAGAACTCAGAGCGGGTGAAACTATACCAGACCACTCGGGTACAGCTAGTCAGCATAATTCATGCCATATCTCAGTTATTGAATCGATAAACACCCCTGAGAAACCAGGTATTCATCATCCAAACAGATAACAACACATTGAGTTATGGAATGATTTGTTCAGGTCGCATGAATTGAGTGCAAGCGTTGAACAGATGTTGCACGGTGTGGAGAGCCCTCACCTCGATATAGCATCGCACTATAATAGTGCACGGAAAGGAATTAACGCACTATACCGGTGCTAACCGAACCATATTCTTACTGATCTGAATACATCTGACGAATCAATGCTCGCTTGAAAGGCATCCCTGAGCTCTGTCGCATGATCCCTGGAGTCAAAACAACTCATAGGTAGGTAGAGATCCACATCGATCCTGCCTGAAAGATAGTGTAGGATCATTCGTTGCCGACTGTTGTAACAGGCAATATCCTGCCAATGTCCATCGAGCATCCGTTCAGCTTCTCTGCGAAGCGGCAGATTGGCGCAAGAGGGTCCCTCTTCATCATCCTCCGGATCGATGTGTACCGTAACATCTGTGAGTAACTCGACTTCATCGATCAATCTCATCTGTACCACTTCAGAAATCCGGTGCCCTTCGGATACACTCAGCCAGGAATCCACCTGAACATGCACATCGGCAGAGGCATGCCCTCCCATTTTCCGGGTCCTCAACATATGCACGCTGTTGACCCCGGAGACCGAATCGATGATCTGCCGAATCTCTGCAACCTGTTCCTCCTCCAGACCGGCATCCACCAGTTCCTGTATTGCGCCCCAGCCGATATTCCAGCCGATATGGATGATCATCAGACCCACCAGAACAGCGGCGATGGCATCCAGATAGGGGAGACCGGCCATCGTGCCGCCGATACCCACCAGTACCACGATGGATGATACGGAATCGGTTCTGTGATGCCAGGCATTCGCCCGCAACAATTCGGATTTGACCCGTTTTGCAAGATACTGGGTATAGTGATAGAGCCCCTCGTTGGCCAGGATGGAAAACAGCGCCACATAAAGGGTATAGGACTGGGGCTGCAACAGGGTCTCCGGGCTGAAGAGCCTCTCACCCGCATCCCAGATGATGCCCAGACCAACCAGAATCAGAAAGGCGCCCAAGGCCATGGCACCCGCGGTTTCAAATCTGCCATGTCCGTAGGGATGCGCCTCATCCGGCGCCTCTTTGGCATGCCGTGCGGCAAACCACACCAAACCATCGGACATCAGATCGGACAAGGAGTGGATGCCGTCCGCCAACAGGGACTGTGACTGTCCGATCAGACCGAACAGGGTCTTGACGCAGGCGAGAAGCAGATTGACCAGCGCACCGACGATCGCCGCCTGACGGGTCAGCCGGTATCTGGTATCTTGTTGTTCAGTTATTAGATCCACATGCTACTCCGATTCACCAACTTCAATCACCAACACATACAAGCCGCTTTCGGACCGGGTCTCGATCACCTTGTGTCCATTGATCCGACACCAGGCGGGGACATCGTTTAACACCCCGGGATCGGTGCAATAGACCTCCAGGACCACACCCGCCTCGAGTTCTGCGACCCGGTTCTGTACCCGAATCACCGGCATGGGGCAGAGTAACCGTCGGCAGTCCAGTTCGATCCTGTTCAAATGAACCACTCCTCGGGAATCTCGTGAGGTTTCAGGGGTGAGACCTCGAGTGACCTGAGCTCGCCATTGGTGGCCGTGTACTCCACTTCCACCTGCTCGGCTTCACGACCCTGACTATAGCGGGCGATCAATCTGGCAGCCAATTCGATATCCTGATCGTCAACCTTCCCGTCGATCAACGCCAGGGGACCCGGGTGGCTGATGGTTCTCAGACTCGGAAACTGCTTACGGTAACCCTGGAGAAAGTTACCTTCACCCTCCTCTCGGGAGATGATCAGTTTGAAATCTGGCGTTGGACGCAGATGTCTTCCAACCTTCAACAGCATGATGTCATCCATCTCATACTGTTTGCGGCCGCGCGCCTTCCAAAGATCGGCGAGTTTGACCGAATACTGCGCGTCCGTCAGGAAACAACAGCCTCCGGCCGGTTGAGCATAGTCTTCGAAGCCATACCGTTGGGCCAGGGCCATCTGGGGTTTACGGCTGCGCCCACTGAAATCGAACAATCTCTCCCGATCGACCCACCCGGCGCTTTCCGGCAAGGTTTCTGGAAGATTCTTTGCACATAGTGGTCTTAGTAACAGATTTTCGGCGCCGGATTCTCCGGCCACAACAGGCAGCGTTTCCTTACGCTGCGACATGGGTCTCTGGCCGATCACCTCACCGGTGATGATGAAATCGAAGCCATTGGCTTTTATCCACTCCAAGGCCTTGCTCACCATGAAGATCTTGCAATCCAAGCAGGGATTCAGGTTGGCCCCGTAGCCGTGTTTTGGATTGAACACCACCTCTTTGTACTGTTCGACGATATCGATGATATGCAGCTTGATCCCGAGCTGTTCGGCCACCCATAGCGCATTGTTGCGTTTCGGCTTTTTTTGGTCCTTCTTACGAATTGCGTGGGTATGCCCTTCCACACAGAATCCGGTATAGAAATTGATTCCTTCCACATGTATACCCTGCTCCAACATCACTTTGGCGGCGAGCAGCGAGTCGAGACCGCCGGATATCAATGCAGCGGCTTTGCGCGGTTGGTTCATTTTCGTGTCTTGATAGATGAGTTATTCAATAAAATTATACGGGATCAGCGTTCAACACACATCTGTCGGCTGTTAGCCTTGAACCTGGTAGACCGTTATAATCATCCGGTTTTATACACTTAACTCGTGGAATCCAGACGTGAACAGCGTTTCTGACAATAACAAATACGATCTCTCAACCTTCCAGGGTTTGATCTTCGCACTGCAGTCATACTGGGCTGAACAGGGCTGCGTGATCCTGCAGCCGTACGATATGGAGATGGGTGCCGGGACCTTCCATTCCGCCACATTTCTTCGTTCCATCGGTCCCGAACCCTGGAATTGTGCCTATGTGCAGCCCTCCAGACGCCCTACGGATGGTCGTTACGGAGAGAATCCCAACCGACTGCAACACTATTATCAGTTTCAGGTGATTCTGAAACCCTCTCCATTGGAGATTCAGGAGCTCTACCTCAATTCACTCAGAGAGCTTGGGATAGATCCTTTGATTCATGATATCCGGTTTGTCGAAGACAACTGGGAGTCACCTACTCTCGGCGCCTGGGGATTGGGTTGGGAGGTATGGTTGAATGGTATGGAGGTCACTCAATTTACTTATTTTCAACAAGTTGGCGGGCTGGACTGCAGACCGGTCACCGGTGAGATCACCTATGGCCTGGAACGCATCGCCATGTACTTGCAAAACGTAGAGAGTGTTTACGACCTGATCTGGACCATCGGGCCGGATGGGCCAGTCACCTATGGTGACGTCTTTCATCAGAATGAGGTCGAACAGTCCGCCTACAATTTCGAACGGGCCGACGTTTCCTCACTGTTCGGCTGGTTTGACACCTGCGAACAGGAGAGCCAGCGGCTGATCGAACTCGGTCTACCCCTCCCCGCCTATGAACAGGTACTGAAGGCCTCACATACATTCAACCTGTTGGACGCCCGCCATGCCATCTCCGTAACTGAACGTCAGCGTTTCATTTTGCGCGTGCGAACCCTGGCTCGCGCCGTCGCCCAAGCCTATTTCGAGAGTCGGGAAGCCTTGGGCTTTCCCATGCTGAAGCCTGACCGGGAGAATGCAGTCAATGAATGATCAGAGAGACCTACTGGTCGAGATCGGCACCGAAGAGCTGCCGCCGAAGGCACTTGCTACCTTGATGAAGGCCTTCACCCAGGGTATGGAACAACAGTTGTCTAGACTGGGGCTATGCCGGGCCTCGATAAAGCCTTATGCAACTCCCCGCCGCCTGGCAGTCCTCGTCAGACAATTGGATACATCACAGCAGGATAAACTGGTTGAGAGAAAAGGCCCAGCCGTGAAGGCCGCATATGATGCCGAAGGCAATCCTACCAAGGCCGCACAGGGCTTTGCTCGCTCTTGCGGTGTCGACCTGGAGGATCTCGAGACACAAGAAACCGCCAAGGGTACCTGGCTGGTCCATCGTCAGGTAGAAAAAGGTCGATCTACCTCAGAATTGATTCCCGAGATGGTCGAGCGCGCTCTGGCCGGCCTCCCGATACCCAAACGTATGCGTTGGGGATCCAGAGATGAGGAATTCGTCCGTCCGGTCCATTGGGTCGTATTACTGTATGGCGATCAAGTGGTACCCGGTCAAGTCATGGGGCAGGCAGCCGGACGAGCGACTCGGGGGCATCGCTTTCATCACCCTACAGCCCTATCGATTGGAAAACCGGATGACTATGCCGAACTACTCAAAAATACCGGCTATGTCATTGCCGATTTCGATGATCGGCGCGAAATGATCAAGTCACTGGTACGGAAAGAGGCGGAGACGCTGCAAGCCGAGGCATTGATCGACTCCGATCTATTGGACGAGGTAACGGCCCTCAACGAATGGCCGGTTGCCGTTCTTGGCAGTTTCGATCAAGAGTTTCTCGAAGTCCCTACTGAGTGCCTGATACAGGCTATGCAGGGCCACCAGAAATATTTCCCAGTCGTGAATCAACAGGGAGATCTACTGCCCAACTTTATCACCATCAGCAATATCCAAAGCAAGGACCTGAAGCAGGTTCGGGCCGGTAACGAGAGGGTCATTCGACCTCGGTTCAATGATGCGGTCTTCTTCTGGCAACAGGATCTCAAGCAACCCTTGGAACACCACATCGAAAGCCTCAAGAATCTCAAGTTCCAAGACACCCTGGGTTCAATGCATGACAAATCCGGCCGCATCGCAGCCTTGGCCGATGCGATAGCCGATCAACTGAGCCTGGACAAAAACCTGGTGATGCGCGCCGCCTGGCTGTGTAAATGTGATCTCATGACCGAGATGGTCGGGGAATTCGCCAACCTGCAGGGGATCATGGGCCGCTATTACGCGAGTCATTCGGCTGAAGATCCACAGGTTGTGCAGGCCATGGAAGAAGTCTACATGCCACGCTACGCCGGTGACCGACTGCCAAAGACCGAATGCGGTCGCACCATCGCCATAGCCGACAGGCTGGACACCCTGGTGGGTATTTTCGCCATCGGCCAGAAACCCACAGGGGCAAAGGATCCATACGGATTACGCCGTGCTGCACTCGGCGTGTTACGCATCTTGATCGAAACGCCAATTGATCTGGATCTTGAACAACTCATCGAACAAGCGGCCGACGGACTCAAGGGTCAAGTGGATGCCAAACCGCATATCCGGGATGTCTTTGAATATATGATGGAACGTCTGAAGGCCTACTATACCGATCAATCGATACCTGCCGATTCCATCGATGCAGTACTGGCACGCAGACCTACCCGACCTGCAGATTTCAACCAACGCGTCCTGGCCGTTACCGAATTCCGTAAACTGCCTGAAGCTGAGAGTCTGTCATCGGCCAATAAGCGTATCCGTAACATCCTGCGCAAAACCGATGAATCGGTACCTGAGCAGTTCGATCAAAATCTCCTCGATGAGGCTGCTGAAAAGGCACTTGCAGATGCCCTGCTGGCGCTCGGCCCGCAGGTCACACCCATGTTCGATTCCGGACAATACACACAGGGTCTGCAGTTGCTGGCCGGCCTGCGCTCGAGCGTTGATGACTTCTTCGATCAGGTCATGGTCATGGCTGAGGATACCTCATTACGTCGCAATCGACTTGCCTTGTTGACTCATCTCGAGAACCTGTTTTTAAGCGTTGCCGATCTTTCCAGGCTGCAATAAACGGGCATTGGTGATATGAACAAAGATTCCTATACAGCGATGCTATCAGCAGTGTCGGATTTTCATACCAAACACCGCTTCAAAGAACGGGGTGGTGAAGAGATGACCTATCGAATCTCTCTGATGTCAGAAGAGCTGGGAGAGATCTCATCCTGCGTTACAAAAGGCAAGAGTAAAGAGGCGCTGGCGGAAGAAGTGGCTGACCTGCTGATCCTGGTTATGGGCACAGCCATTGCCCAGGATTTCGACCTCAATACGGCATTCTGGAACAAAATGGAGAAACTCAACCAGCGCCAATCGAGGATGGTCAACGGGCGTATACGTGTATCAGAATTTCGCGACGTAGACTGATAAGCTAATGAAAACCATCATCTTGGATCGAGACGGCGTGATCAATGAAGATTCAGACGACTTCATAAAGTCACCTGATGAGTGGGTCCCCATCACCGGCAGTCTGGATGCCGTAGCAAGGCTCAATCATGCCGGTTATCAGGTCTACGTCGCCTCGAACCAGTCAGGCATCGGGCGTGGACTGTTCGATATCGAAAGCCTGAATGCAATACACCAAAAGATGAATACCGAATTACAGAAGATCGGTGGTCGGATCCAAGCCATACTCTTCTGTCCGCATGCTCCAGATGAAGAATGTCAATGCCGAAAGCCCAAGGCAGGCTTGTACGAAGAAGTTGCCAGACGATCCCAGGAACCTTTGATTAACATGCCTGTCATTGGTGACTCTTTTAGAGATCTGGAAGCTGCGATGACTGTAGGTGCTAAACCGATCCTGGTGTTAACCGGTAAAGGTGAAAACACGCTCATGGAACACCGGGAGCAACTGTTAAACGTTCCCCGTTTTGCAAATCTGGCGGTTGCAGTCGAAAGGCTCTTAGACGAGGCAGCTGTAAAGGAATCATGACACTTATCAGGTCATTGATCTTTTTTCTGTTTTTTCTGACCAATACCATATTGATAGCCAGTATTGGCAGTTTGATTGGCTGGTTTTTATCGACTAAACAGCGTTTCATCATCGATAGTACCTGGAGCAGGCTCAATCTATGGGGGCTTAAAATCATCTGCGGTCTAGACTATCGATTAGAAGGCCAGGAAAACCTGCCTGATCAGACTTGCATCATACTCTGCAAGCATCAATCCGCGTGGGAAACCATTGCCCTGATCTATCTGATTCCCTATCCCAAGGCTTGGGTGCTGAAACGTGAACTACTGTATGTACCTATCTTCGGATGGGTGATGTATCACTTCAAACCCATCGCCATAAACCGGAAATCCGGCCGAAGGGCTGTCAAACAAATCATTGAACAGGGTATTCAACGATTAAGATCCGGGTTATCCGTCATCATCTTTCCCGAAGGTACGCGGGTCGCTCCAGGTACCCGTAAACGTTACGGGATCGGTGGAGCACTCTTAGCAGAGAAATCGGGTTTTCCCATCTTACCTGTTGCGCATAATGCAGGTATCTTCTGGAAACGTCGTGGCATCCTCAAATACCCTGGTACCATCGATGTGAGAATTGGACCGCTGATCCAAAGCGACGGTCTCAAGGCGGTCGAGATCAACCAAAAAGTCGAAGAATGGATAGAAGGTGTAGTAGCAGAACTACCATCATCACGCACATCAGACGATAGTTAGTACTTACTACAGATTTCTCTGACAGGTTGTGTAGCCTGCTACACAACCCGTGTGTTCAGATATCCAGGTTTTCTACGGTCAATGCATGAGTTTCGATGAAGTCCCTCCTTGGTTCAACCTGATCACCCATCAAGGTAGTGAATATCTGATCTGCCGCCACCGCATCTTCAATACTGACTTGGAGCAATCTCCTGCTCTCTGAATTCATCGTGGTCTCCCACAACTGATCTGGATTCATCTCTCCTAGACCTTTGTAGCGTTGTACATGCTGACCACGCTTCGCTTCTTCCATTAGCCAATTTAAGGCCTGTTTGAAACTCGAAACCTCCCTGGATTTTTCACCCCGTTTTACGTAGGCATCTTCACCGAGTAAGTCCTGTAGTTTCTCGCCCAGTTCCTTGATCTTTTTATATTCCACACTATTGAAGAATTCCGTTGGGATAAAATGATCTACGCCAATACCATGAATTTTTCTATTGAGAATAATACCAACC
>JASJBU010000054.1 GCA_030066355.1 Gammaproteobacteria bacterium
CTTGGACTCGCGGTCCTTGGTTGGCCTTCTTTACTGCATTTATAGTCGTTATCGGGATAAAGTTTTTAAAATTGAGAAAGCTAGATTTTAAACAATCTTCAAGAATTATAACTACAGTGGTGTTTAGCTTTTTAGTTGTCTTTGGAATGATATACGGTTCAATGCAATCTGAACCACTTATCAATAAAATCAAACAAGATTATCAAGTTGTTGAACAAATATTTGATGGAGAAGTAGATAAAATACCCAAAACATCATTAGGTTGGCGTGTTCGAATGAATATTTTTGCGTGGAATAAATTTTGGGAAAGGCCAATATTTGGGTGGGGGCCATACGTTAAACAAGTCATTGATAATAGCAATCTTGGCTCGCCATGGGGCCATTTGCATAATAGTTATTGGGAAGTTCTGCTACGTTTTGGAATTGTGGGTGGTATCCTATTCGGTGCTGGAATAATCTGGTTGTTGAGGGGTGTGTGGCTTGATTATAGAAATCATCCTGATCAGGAACCCATTCTCCTAGGAATATATGGTGCATTTGTCGTTCTGTCAGTTTGGGCGTTGATCGACTATAAGTTTACCGGATGGGAGAATACTGCCTTCATCTGGCTACTGGCGGGTGCAGCTGCCTCTCGTGCATTGCGTGCAAAGTTCGAATCTTCTGTCCAGTGAACAAGATCGTAGCTTTATTGATTGTCTGACGGATTTGTCTTAAATTCCAAACCCCATCGTGATATATGAGTTAGTAGATCCTGGTTGTCAATAAGATCATAGATTGACAGATCTACTTTATACGGAAGCATTAGATCATCTATCTTAAGCTCAATATTTTGTAAATCCTTCCATTCTAATTGTTTCCCTTTTATTGTTAGATCAATGTCTGATCCAGTGCGGTAATTTCCTTTTGCACGAGAGCCATAAATCAGTACTTGTTCCACTTTTGGGTTTTGATTGAATATTTGGTTTAGTTTCAGAATAGTCTTGAATGGTAAACCAAACTTTTCTTTGAAGTTAGGCATTTTACTCATCCAGAGCATTAATCAAACGATGGAGATGGTTTTTAAGTTTGATCAGTTGTTCTAAATATTCCTGATTGATACTTTGTAAGATTTGCTCGGCTATTTTTTCATTGTATGTATGAGATGTTCTGTTCCTGTCAATCAGCATTTTCATCCAGGTTTCACCATCGGTAATCAGTTCCTTTGAGAAAGCCTCGCGAATTGTGTCGCGTGATCCGGTGATGCCTTCTATGCCTTGCCAAACGAGGTAATCTTTTAATGTATTCCAACCAAGTTCATAGGTAAACTCAAAGGCTTGTATCACACCCTGCTTTTCCAGGTCTGATAAGTCCCTTTCACGCATAAGTTCTACTGCACTCATGAGTTGGGTGAGTGCCTTCGTGTAATTGCTGAATCTCTGTATCCAGCGTATTTGTGACGTATTCATTACTGAGAATTACATACTATGATAATCAGAAATATTACTCTTGTACTTAATACAAAACCAAGACAGGTATACATTCCATATATTCATTCATCTTTCATTTTAAGAATAAAGACACGAGTGTAAGCATTGTGTATGTGAATATTAAATTCGTAGTTAAAAACAGTAGAGCTAGCAAAATCAGTAAACCATTTACTAAGATTCATTATGAATCGGTTTCAGTCAATAGTGCTTCTTTTCCACTGTTTCAGAATTTTCATGCATTTACTATTTAATTGTTGTACTCGCTCAGGTGATGCCGCTTCATTATAGCAGCGTAATTCAGGTGCATTGCCCGATGGTCGAAGATGGATCACTTCATTATTATCGAAGGTAATTCTCTGACCATCTGTTCGATCGATTGAGATGGGTTGTCCAGAAATCTCACTAAACATCTTCTCACTGTCTTGAAGATCTTTAGTCGTATCTCCTGAGTCAAAGCGTTTTAGAAGGGATTGGCTGAGCTCTGTAGGAAAGTCCTTCAAGCGATCGCTAGCCGTATAACGTTTGGGTAAAGTTTCAAGTAATTGTGAAATGCTTTGGTGTTGGTGAGTCAGTGCTAGTATTGCCAAGGGCACTATGACGGCATCTCGCGTCGGCAATGGAGATAAACTACGTCCTAACAGGATGATTTCATTATGTTGTAAGAAGCCACCATTGGCTTCATACCCAACAGTAATTCCAAACTTGTCAGCATCATTCATCGCCTCGATCACATAGGGTGAACCGATGCGTGTTCTGATGACCATTTTGAAGTAACCGCACTTCTCCACGGCTGTATTACTGCTTACAGGTGTGACAACGATATCTGCACCCAGATAGTTAGCGCAGAGTATTCCTGCGACATCACCACGCAGCCAGTTCCCCTTCTCATCACTCACCAGTGGGCGATCTCCGTCACCATCGGTAGAAATGATGCAATCCAATGAGTATTGTTTAGCCCATTCAGAAGCCAGTTCAATATCCTCAGGACGGATTGCTTCTGTATCAACAGAGACAAAACGGTCGGAGCGACCTAGAGAAGTGACTTTGGCTCCAAGGCCTTGGAGGATTTCTTTCAGGCAGTCGCGTGCAACAGATGAGTGTTCGTACAACCCGATATGCATACCGTCTAGGCAGCTTGTGGGGAAAAATTGGAGATACCGCTGGATGTAGTGTTCTTTGGCCTCAACAGTCAATGGCGGAAGTTTGAAATCGTTAGTCAATCTGTCGTTTGCATCAAACCGATATTCAGGTACCTCCACCAGCTGATCCCGTATCCCTTGTTCATCATTTTTGAGAATTTCACCTTGAGCAGTATTGAACTTTATGCCATTCCTATCTTCTGGTATGTGACTGCCGGTGACCATAATGGTTGGAATGCTCTTGTATAGTCCATATAACGCGATGGCAGGAGACGGGATGTTTCCGCAATTGAGTGGATTGAAGCCAGCATCGGTGATAGCGGCAAACACAGCCCGCATAATCCGATCGGTGCTGTTTCTGAGATCACCCGCAATACCGACTCGGTCGCCTTTACGGAGTTGCGCTTGTTGCTCGAGATATTGGAGAAATCCTGTTGTATATGTCCAACAAACCTTATCAGTCATATCCGAGACCAGGCCCCTCACGCCACTGGTACCGAATTGAACGCCGCTATCTTGCATCAGGTCCGAGATCTTGATCTTCATAGTTTTGGTCGAGATGATTAGTCTAAAGTTTTTACAATGACAGTCGCAGCGTGACTAAATGTAAACGCGAAAAAAATGAACTGCGATTGTCGTATGCAGCTGAGGTATGATACTGGTTTTTACATTCTGTGACGTAATTGCATTGTTTGGCGGTTCGATAATTTGAAGTCATCAGTTTTTAAGGATAAATAAGTGATCCCCGTAATTCTCTCTGGCGGTACCGGTACGCGATTGTGGCCTCTTTCACGGGCACACCGTCCCAAGCAGTTTTTCCGTCTGGTCAATGATCAGAGCATGTTCCAGAACACTATCAACAGATTGGGCGGGTTGAGTCACATCGAACCCCCCTTGGTGATCTGTAATCTGGATCATCGTTTTCTCGTAGCTGAACAGCTCCATGAAATCAGTCAGGCAAAGGGGCAGATCCTACTGGAGCCAATCGGTCGAAATACCGCACCGGCTATCGTAGCTGCAGCGCTTTGGTCAATGCAGGTCAATGAGACAGGAAATGAGAGTGTTGTCGATCCAATCCTCTTCGTACTGCCTGCAGATCACGATATCTTGGATTCAGAACGCTTTCATCAGGCCATAGCCATTGCCGAGAGACATGCCCAAGAGGGTGCTTTGGTGACATTCGGTGTGGTACCCAATCGAGTGGAAACGGGATATGGATATATCCAGGCAGTTAACTCGGAACAGACGACTGACGATATCGCGCGGCCTGTCAAGCGGTTTGTCGAAAAGCCTGACTATGCAACGGCCGAGTCCTATGTGGCGTCTGGTGATTATTACTGGAACAGCGGAATGTTCATGTTTCGCGCATCGGTCCTCCTCGAAGAGATGGAGAAATTTGCCCCAGAGATCGTGAAATGTGTCTCACAGGCGGTCAAGCGGGCAGCCAAAGAGATCGATTTCAACCGCTTGGACGCCGAGGCTTTCGGGGCCTCACCGGCTGATTCCATCGACTACGCGGTCATGGAAAAGACCGACAAGGCGGTCGTGGTGCCCCTGGATGCACAATGGAACGATGTGGGCTCCTGGACGGCCCTCTGGGAAATCGGTGAGCAAAATGCGGAAAACAACGTCATCTATGGCGATGTATACACCCATGACGTGAAGAACTGCTACATCCGCGCGGAAACCAATCTGGTGGCCGGTGTCGGTCTGGACGGTCTGATCATCGTGGAAACCCCGGACGGCATCATGATTGCCGACAAGGAGCGGGCTCAGGACATCAAGCACATCGTCGACAAGCTGAAGAGTGATAAGCGATGTGAGGTCGTACATCATCGCAAGGTCTACCGGCCCTGGGGCCATTACGATTCGATTGATATCGAGGACACCTTCCAGGTCAAGCGGATTCTTATCAATCCCGGATCGAGCATCTCACTGCAAAAACATTTCCACCGCTCAGAGCATTGGATCGTGGTCTCCGGTACGGCGGAGATCACGCGGGGTGATGAGACCTTTATTCTGACCATCAATCAATCGACCTACATCCCCTTGGGTACGGTTCACCGCCTGAGGAATCCCGGCAAGATCCCCTTGGAGATCGTCGAGGTCCAGTCGGGCAGTTATCTGGGTGAGGACGATATCGTGCGTATCGAAGACGAATATGGTCGGGAGCGGGAAGAGACTGGATGATTTCAGCCGGACTAGGCTCCGAGCCTGTAGGGAATATCTTACATGCAATTAGGCAGGTGCCTACAGTATGGAAATCCGATACGGGCTATTATTCTTTACACCAAGGATGAATGTTTCGCAGAGGATGCGACCAGGGACGATCATTGGGAGAGAAGGAATCTACAGGGATGTATGAGTAATAGAGTGTGTAGGACACATGCCAACCAGCAAAACCCGCCCAAGGACTGGGCGGGTTTTCTTTTTGTGCGTCGTCGACTAATTTGATGAGGCGATCCAGCTACGCAACAACACCAATCCACCGGTAACCCCCAGGCCGCCACCCAAGAGGGTCGCTGCAGTCGCGGGGATGAGTGCACCAGGGCCGAAGACCAATAGCAGGGTGCCGCTCAGCATCAGCGCGCTGCCGCTGATCACCGCAAGGGTGTTGCGATGATTATGGTTGAGGTCTTTGCGGAGCTGAATCAGTTCGTCGGATTTCCAATTCAACTCCAGATTGCCGGTTTCGGCATCCTGGATCACCTTATGGATCTTGCCCGGCAAGTCCGGCAGATGTTCACCGAGTTTGGGTAGATTGGTCCTGATCTTGCGCAGAAAGGCCTCGCGCCCGATCTGTTCGTCCACCCAGCTCTCCAGAAAGGGTTTGGCCGTGCTCCAGAGGTCGAGTTGGGGGTAGAGCTGGCGACCCAGGCCTTCGATATTCAGCATGGTTTTCTGCAGTAGTACCAGCTGTGGTTGTACTTCCATATCGAAGCGCCTGGCGGTCTGGAACAGGCGCAACAGAAAGTGGCCGAAGGAGATCTCACTCAGCGGCTTTTCGAAGATCGGTTCGCTGACGGTGCGGATCGCGGACTCGAATTCCTCGACCCGCGTTCCTCTTGGCACCCACTCGGATTCGATGTGCAGTTGGGCGACGCGTTTGTAGTCGCGGTTGAAGAAGGCGAGCATGTTTTCTGCCAGATAGCGCTTGTCGTCCTCGGTGAGCATCCCCATGATGCCGAAATCGACGGCGATGAAGCGGCCACTCGGCTCCACGAAGATGTTGCCCGGATGCATATCCGCGTGAAAGAAGTTGAACTTGAAGACCTGGGTGAAGAAGATCTCCACCCCCCGCTCGCTGAGCCGTTTCAAATCGATGCCCTGTGCAACCAGGGCCGCAGTATCGCTGATGGTGGTACCGCTGATCCGCTCCATCACCAGCACGTTTTTGCGGGACAGATCCCAATAGACTTCCGGCACATAGAGCGCCCGGCTGTTGAGGAAGTCCCGCCGCAGTTGCGAGGCATTGGCCGCTTCGCGCATCAGATCCAGTTCGTCGAAGATGGTCTTTTCATACTCCTCGACCACCTCGATCGGGCGCAGCCACCGGCCCTCCTTCCAGTATTTGTGGGCCAGCCGGGCGATGGTGAACAGTAAGTCCACATCCCGGCGGATGATCTTCTCTATACCCGGTCGCAGGACCTTGACCACCACCGGTGTGCCGTCGCGCAGAGTGGCGCTGTGGACCTGGGCGATGGAGGCGGAGGCCAGCGGTTGCTCGTCGAAATCGATCAACTCGGCATCCAACGACCGACCATAGGCCTTTTCGATGATGCCGCGGGCCTGGGTGCCTGGAAAGGGGGGTACGCGATCTTGCAGCTTCGCCAGCTCTTTGGCCAGCTCGTCCGGCAACAGGTCCCGGCGGGTGGAGAGGATCTGCCCGAACTTGATGAAGATCGGTCCGAGGTCTTCCAGGGCGCGGCGGATGCGAACCTGATATTCGGCCCGGTCCTTGTGCAGCCAATAGCCGGGGGAGAGAAAACGCAGAAAACGAATGGGCCGAAACAGATGGGTGGCGAGTACCACCTCGTCGAGACCATGGCGCAGGAGGACCAGGTTGATATGGATCAGCCGGAATGCCTGGGAGGGGCGGATCACTGCGCTGACTCTCGGTCGGCCAGCCTGCGGCGCAACCTGTCGATCCGGGCTGAGAGTCGTTCCACATCGTCGCGCAGCCGGTCTACATCGTGCAAATAGGGCTCGATTTGATAACGGTTAGGTAACAAGCGCAGTTCTTCCTGCAGGTACTCCTGCAGATTCATGCCCAAGGTCTGACCCAGCTTGTTTCCCCAGCGACCGAGATCACGCGCCAGATTGCCGACTTCATGGGCGATCACATCCCCAGTGAGGTGGGAGAGCTGTTCTTCCCAGTCAATATCGAGACTGGAGAGAAACTCACCGAAGCGGTGTGCGACAGCCGAGTCACCCTCTATCTCCACCGCCCCACTGAACAGTTGATCGGCGCTCTCCCGGCTGGAGCGCATGCGGGCCAGGTCGAGTGGCGTGCCGCGTAGCACACAGTCGGGCTCCGCCTCCAGGGTCTGCAGCACCTGAATGCCGCTGGGATCGGGGATCAGCAGCGCCGACAGTCCCAGACCGAGCAGTTCCAGTTTGATGATCTGACCATGCAAGGGTGCCAGGCGGGCCTTGGCTTCCGGGTCCAGGCGGATGGCCTGATTGAGCAGAATCTCCAAGGTGGCGTAGGCAGCGGCACTGATCGTCATGGCTCATGGATTCCGAAGTGGAATGGCCTCACTTGATAATGATAGCCAGATTCAAAACTTATAACCCCGATGAATGGCGACAACCCCGGAGGTCAGGTTGAAGTATTCGCACCGTTCGAAACCGGCCTGCTCCATCATGTCTTTGAGGGTCTCTTGGTCCGGGTGCATACGGA
This sequence comes from Gammaproteobacteria bacterium, assembly GCA_030066355.1. Classification (GTDB taxonomy): domain Bacteria; phylum Pseudomonadota; class Gammaproteobacteria; order Chromatiales; family Chromatiaceae; genus JASJBU01. The sequence goes on from JASJBU010000054.1 coordinate 7,509, forward strand.
TCGATTCCGCCAGATAGCGGTAGCTGTTTTCATCCTGGGTGACCAGTCTGCCGATCTTGGGCAGTAGGTTGAAGGAGTAGAGGTCGTAGATCGCCTCCAGGGGTTTGTTGGTCGGCTTGGAAAACTCGAGTACCAGCAGTCGGCCCCCCGGCTTGATGACCCGAAAGATCGCATTCAGTGCGCGTTGTTTGTCGGTAACGTTCCGCAGCCCGAAGCCGATAGTGACACAGTTGAAATAATCATCGGGAAAGGGCAGGTGCTGGGCGTCTGCCTGGATATAGCGCAAGTTGCCCACATGGCCCTCATCCAGCATACGGGCCCGCCCCTGTTCCAGCATCGAGGCATTGATGTCCGAGAACACCACCAGGCCGTCCGGCCCGACCAGCCCGCTGAAACGGGCGGAGAGATCTCCGGTGCCCGCGGCCAGATCCAGCACCTTGCAGCCTTTGCGCACCCCGCAGATCTCGATGGCCTGCCGCTTCCAGAGCCGATGAATGCCGAATGACATCAGATCGTTCATCAGGTCGTACTTGTCGGCGACGGAGTCGAACACGGCCCTGACCCGGCCGGCCTTCTCTTCACTCTGTACGGTTTCGAAGCCAAAGTGCGTGGTGTTATCGGTGGTCATGATGGTATCGCTCCGGTGTACTGCATTGGGTGATATCGCTTTTCCCTGATAACGCTTATTCCCTGTCAGGCGGATGGCTGTTTACGTTCATACCCGGCATCCTGCAGGCGTTTCAGATAAGTCTGCCAGTTATGTTCGTAGTTGGCGCCGAGTCTGTATAGTGTATCCCAGGAGTAGATCCCGGTATTGTGTTCGTCATCGAAATGCAGACAGATCGCATAATTGCCCACCGGATCGATGTGCGCGATGTTGACGTCCTCCTTGCCGACCTGCAAGACCTCCTCGCCGGGTCCGTGACCCTGAACCTCGGCCGAGGGGGAATAGACCCGCAGGTATTCTGCGGGGTAACTGAATTTTTTCCCGTCATCGAAGGTGATATCGAGTACATGGGACTGCTTGTGCAGATGAATCTCGGTTGGAATGGGATGTGACATGATTGATTTCTCACACTAGCTCTGAAAAAAAACGCCCATTTTACCTGCTGTTCGCCGCTAGAAACCCGGCAGCGCAAAGGGGTGATCTACAAAATATACTGACTCAGGTCTTCATTCGCAGCCAATTCCGCGAGGTGGTCGTCCACATAGGCGGCATCGATGGTCAAGGTCACGCCGGCATGTTCGCTGGCCTCGAAGGAGATCGTCTCCAGCAGTCGCTCCATCACCGTGTGCAGGCGTCGGGCACCAATGTTTTCCGTGGTCTCGTTAACATGCCAGGCGGTCTCGGCAATCCGCTTGATGCCATCCTCGGTGAACTTCAGCTGGACCTGTTCGGTGGCCAGCAGGGCCTGGTATTGTTCGGTGAGTGAGGCGTTCGGTTCGGTGAGGATGCGGGTGAAGTCTTCCGAAGTGAGGGCCCTGAGTTCGACACGAATTGGCAGGCGACCCTGTAGTTCGGGGATCAGGTCCGACGGTTTCGACAGATGGAAGGCGCCGGAGGCGATGAACAGGATGTGGTCGGTCTTCACCATGCCCTGCTTGGTCGAGATGGTGCAGCCCTCCACCAGGGGCAGCAGGTCTCGCTGCACACCTTCCCGGGAGACGTCGGCCCCGCTGTGCTCGGCACGGCTGGTGACCTTGTCCAGCTCGTCGATGAACACGATCCCGTGTTGCTCGACCATTTCCAGGGCGCGCAGCTTCAGGTCTTCCTCGTTGATCCGCTTGGCCGCCTCTTCGTCACGCAGCACACTGTAGGCATCCTTGATGCGCAGTTTGCGGCGGCGGGTGCGCCCGGAACCCAGATTCTGAAACATGCCTTGCAGCTGGTTGGTCATCTCTTCCATGCCGGGCGGGGCCATGATCTCCACCCCGAGCGGTGAGGAGCTCACTTCGATCTCGATCTCCTTGTCGTCCAGCTCGCCGTTTCTGAGCTTTTCACGGAACTTCTTGCGGGTGGCGCTGGATATGCCGCTGGAGGCGGAGTCTTCCTCCCAACTGGTGGGTTTGGGGGCGGGTAGCAGGGTGTCGAGAATCCGTTCTTCCGCCGCCTGGCTGGCATCCCCGGCGACCTTCTCCATCTCCATCTCACGCACCATCTTGACCGCGGAATCGGCCAAATCGCGGATGATGGAGTCCACCTCCCTGCCCACATAGCCCACCTCGGTGAACTTGGTGGCCTCGACCTTCAGGAAGGGGGCGTTGGCCAGTTTGGCCAGACGCCGTGCAATCTCGGTCTTGCCGACCCCGGTCGGGCCGATCATCAGGATGTTCTTCGGGGTGATCTCGTTGCGGAGCTCCTCGGGGAGCTGGGCGCGCCGCCAGCGATTGCGCAGGGCGATGGCCACGGCACGTTTGGCGTCACTCTGGCCGATGATGTGTTTGTTGAGTTCCGCGACGATTTGCTGGGGGGTGATTTCCGACATGTTGACTGTTAATGCTCGCTGTCGAGTTCTTCGAGGACCAGGTTGTGATTGGTGTAGATGCAGATATCAGCGGCGATATTCAGGCCCTTTTCGACAATCGTCCTGGCGCCCAGTTCTGTATTGTCGAGCAGGGCGCGGGCGGCGGCCTGAGCAAAGGCGCCGCCGGAACCGATCGCCATCAGACTGTGTTCCGGTTCGATCACATCGCCGGTGCCGGAGATGATCAGCGAGGCCTTGGAATCGGCCACGCAAAGCAGGGCCTCCAAGCGGCGCAGCGCACGGTCGGTGCGCCAGTCCTTGGCCATCTCCACGGCCGCCCGGGTCAGATGCCCATGGTGTTTTTCCAGCTTGCCCTCGAAACGTTCGAACAGGGTGAAGGCATCTGCCGTAGCACCGGCAAATCCAGCGATCACACTGCCTTTATGCAGGGTGCGCACCTTACGTGCATTGCCCTTCATTACGGTATTACCGAGGGAGACCTGGCCGTCACCGCCGATCACCACCTTGCCGTTGCGGCGCACCGAGAGAATGGTCGTGCCTCTGAACTGTTCCACGAAAGTCCCGCTTGAATACCCAAAGTGTTCATTGTACCCGACTGGTCGGGTTTGGGAAAAACCCACTGGGTGGGCCAATGCACTAAAAATGCAGGCTCAGATAGCCTGAGATGCGAACCAGATTGGCGCTGTCGAGGACCAAGGCATCACCGGCCAGTCGGATACGCCAGGTGCTCCCTTGCAGGTCGATTTCCCAGACCTCGGTCTCCGGGTAGTAGAGCAGGGCGATCGAGGTGGCACGGTTGGCCGCAAAGCGTGTGCCCACACCGTTAAAATAGGTCTCGGCAGTGAAGTCGCTGTTATACACCAGCTGGTAACCGGGGCTGATCCGATAATCGACGGTAAGCGAACCGAAGGGATTGAGTTCCTGGGTGAAGTCCCGGTACTCCTCCAGCCCGCTGAGGCTGGGTAAAAATTTGACGTAGCCGTCTTCGTCGTAAGTCTTGTTGTCCGAACTGGCCACGGCCATGGTGTGTGGGGCCTGCTCCCAGAAGATTCGGCCCCACAGGTCATTGACCTGAAGGTGCAGGCCGAGCTCCGGTAACGGTCGCCAGTCCACTGTCAGATCCAGGCTGTAGCCCCAGCCATCCGGCGCCTCTACCTTGCGTTCGAACAGGGGGTCGTCACTGTAGTGGTAGTCGGTGCGGAAGCTGAAATCGTAGTCGTTGTCCGCAATGGCGGTGGCCTCACCGTTGAGCCGGCCGTCCATGAGTTCCCGGCCGCGAAGATAGGCGAGGCCGATATTGACCTGCAGCCTGTCGGAGAGATGCAACCAACGGCCCAGGCGCAGTCCATCGGTCTTATAGTGCTTGGCCCGCAGGTCGATGCGATAGCGGCGGCCTATCTCCAGAGGCAGTTTGTTGACAGAGCGGTAGTAGAGCTCCGCCAGGTCATCACTGAAGCTCAAGTCGTAGTCATAGCGGGTCAACATTCCCAGTTCCCAGTTCGCATACCGCGCCCCCACTTCCAGCCATTCGTGGGCAAAGGCCTGGGTGCCGCCCTCGAAGCGGCCGTTGAATTCGTTAAGGAAGGAGTTGATCGAGGTGGGTTCAGAGTAATTGTAGGTGTTGAGCCTCACATAGGCCTCGCTTGCGAAACACTCCCCACACGCATGCATGACCGATAGGGCAAACAGGAGGTGTTTGAGCATGTAAGGACATCCGTGTGGGAAATGACCTGGTCATTATAGGGATAAAAATCGGCGATAACAGTTATAGATATTTTTGTTTGGTTGACAGCAGCAGGATGAATTATCGTGGCGGATGGATCAGGAAAGTCATTTTCAGGGAGCAGGGACGATGATGACATGACTCAGATTGGCCGGTGGCGGGATCGTCCCGTTCCTGGAATTGGTGTGCCACCGCCAGTCCGATCTAAGGGGAGAGAATATGGATATGCAAAGGAAGAAAACGATAAATACCCTGGCGGTATTCGCCATCACGGCCACTCTGGGACTCGCCGGTTGCGGTGGAGGCGGAGGGGGTGATGACGATCCCGCACCCACCTTCGACGGCGACACCTTGGGTACGGTCGCCAAGGGCATCGTCATCGATGGCCCGGTGACTGCGGAAGAACTGGACACCAACGGCAACGTGCTCCGCCAGGTGGGTTCTGCTACCACCGATGCAAGCGGTGGCTACAGCCTCGATATCGCTGATGCCTACGCGGGTGGTGTGATCCGCCTGACCCTCGCTTCCGACGGCACCAGCACTCAAATGATCTGTGACGTTCAGCCAGACTGTGCTGGAGTTGCGTACGGCGCCGCCATGGCCTTGCCCGCCTCATTCAACATGACCGCTCTGCTCCCGGCGGTGCAGGACGGTGCTTCGGTCAGTGCCCAGATTACGCCGTTCAGCCACATGGCAGCGAGCAGAGTCGCAAGCGGCGGAGAATATACCTCGGATGCGGTGAAAAACGCCATTTCGGAGATCAATCAGATGGTCGGGGTGGACGTTTTGTATACCTCGCCGGTGGATATCACGGATCCGGTGGTCGTCGATACCTCAACCACGGAAGAGCTGGTCTATTCGGCCTTCACGGCCGGTGTCGGTGCGTTGATGTTTGACGCAGTTGACTTGACGGCGGGTTTGACGGACCTGGCAGATACATTCGCTGACGGCGTCTTTGACAGTACGGACGAGGTAAGCATCGTCAGTGTTCTCGAAGCCGTGGAGAGTCAGGCCATCGAGTCAGGTATCGATTCCCTGGTACTGGATCAGATATTGGCGACTATTGAAGCCGAGCTGGTGGACACCGACAGCGACGGTATCCCGGACGAATACGATCCCGAGCCGACGGATACGGCAACCCTCACCGCGGTGGAACAGGCCAAGGAACTGGTCAGCGAGGTCAGAACCCTGGTGAGCAGCATCGAAGAGCCGGCTAGCGATTTCGAGGGGCAGCTCGATCTGACCAGTACGGTGATCAACCACAATACACAGGCACTCCTTGAGTTGACCAACAATGTGGTTATCGGGGTGTTTGATTACATCGGTACGAATATCGTGGTTGGTACCATCGCCTTGGACACGGAATATACAGTGACGATCTATGATCGATACTTCAATGAGATCGGTAACGTAACAGTCGTCCTCACCGACAATAGTGGTTTATCAATGACAATCACGGGCAGCGGTTTGTTGAATGACGTCAATCTGGCGCTGACCATCGATAGCAATCTTCCGGCTGCTTCCCTGTTGGATATGACGGCGTTCGATTCGAGCCTCGCCGAGTTTTCGTTCAATGGAACGGTCAATAATACCGAGACATCGATTGCCTTCAATGCAATGGACGCGGTGTTCACTTTGGCTGGTGATACGACGGTTGACATTGATCCAATCAACCCACTGGAATTGACGGTCGATCAAGAGCTTGTGCTCGATGTGAGCTTGAGTGGAGGGATCTTAATCACGGATACGGCATCCAGTGCGAGTTTCTCGGGTACTACGATTATCGAGTTCGTTGAATTACAGCCATATACAGATGGTTCAGTCAGTACTAGCTCAATCAGCCTTAGTGAAATCTCTCTGGATGGAGAATTCGCAGACGCCAATAACAGCTTTTCAGCAGATCTCGGTCTCATGGTCAATAATGCAGCCACCTTTGATACCATCGCCTATCTGGAAGGCGAGTCAAGGTTGTTGATTGATGAAGTTGAATCAGGTGATTCACTAGACCTCGTAGCTCAGTTAGGTGTGATTCCGGATGGTTATACGGTAGAGTCGATCAGCTATAGTGCAACCAGACCTTACGATATACAGACATGTATTGAAGGCACTTATCTGGGTACGCCAGGTGTAGAATGCTTGCCTGGTGATTTCTTCAACACACACAACTATTTTGAGGCGTTCTATCCGGATGCTGTCGATGTCGGTGATTTTGATGTTGAGTATACGGTATCAACGGATACAACCGCATATTCAGGTGTCGTTAGTTTTCTGTTTTTTGAGACCGCGGAAAATTACCTAGAGGCAACTTTGACAGCTACCTTGGACTTGGTGGTGGATGGTTATCCAGACGCCTCTGCCGTGGTGACGGTGAATCGTACCGACCTGGATGGTGGGGATGCGATCATAACCCTGACCTCCGATGGTAGCAGCATCACTTTCAATATAGAGAAGCTAGATGGTGATGTCGCCACCGGTGTCGATCCGGTCGTCGATACCATCACTGTCACCAATCCGGATGGTGTCGTTATGGTGATCACTGCCGCAACGGATACCGATCCTATCTCTGGTGGCCTGACAGTTGATGGAACAAACGTGGGTATTATTGAGCAGACCGATCTGGGGCTGGTACTAATACGCTACGAAGACGGCACATTTGAAACCCTGTATTGAGTGGTCTATAGCGATTGAGATCGCCATGTGAGAGGAGGCCAGCTGGCCTCCCCTCATTTTTTTGCACGGGGTTTCCGCGCCCGCGGGTGCGCCTTGTCGTAGACCTCTGCCAGATGCTGGAAGTCCAGGTGGGTGTATATCTGGGTGGTGCTGATGTTGGTGTGGCCCAGCAGTTCCTGCACCGCGCGCAGGTCGCCGGAGGATTCCAGCAGGTGGCTGGCGAAAGAGTGGCGCAGCAGGTGGGGGTGGACCTTACGGGGGGCTTGCTGTTGGACGGACCAGTAGTGCAGCCTTTTCTGTACCATACTGCGGCTGATGCGCCTGCCGCGCACCCCGACGAACAGGGCCAGCTCCGTCGGATCGGCCATCTGTCGGCGCACCTTCAGCCAGTTTTGCAGAGCCTCCCGGGCTTTGCTGCCGACCGGTACGCGGCGGGTCTTGGCGCCCTTGCCGACGACCTCCAGCATGGCGTCCTGTGGGTCGATGTCAGTCAGGTTGAGACTGATCAATTCCGCCAGGCGCAGCCCGGATGAGTAGAAGAGCTCCATGATTGCCAGGTCCCGCAGGGCCTCAGGATCGTCATCCCGGATATCGAGCAGTTGACCGATCTGGTCCACGTCCAGAGTGGTGGGCAGCTTTCGCCTTACTTTGGGTGCGCGCACCCCCTGGGCGGGATTGACAGCCACCTGGTCCTCCTGCAAAAGAAAGTCGTACAGGCTGCGCAGGCTGGAAAGCACCCGATGCAGGCTCTTCGGTGTCAGACCTTGCCGGTGGCGATAGGCGATATAACTGCGGACGAGGGGTTGGTGCAGGTCTTGCCATTGGTCGATACCTTGCTCGGCCAGCCAGGCGGCAAGCTGTCTCAGGTCTCTGGCATAACTCTCCAGGGTGCGCGGTGAGAGCCGCCGCACATGGTGCAGATGGTCGATGAAGCGTTCGAGCCAGTGATGCAGGGCGTCGACCTTCGCCACAGGCCCGTGCCTTCAGATGCCCGGTAGTGAGACGGCCTTGAGGGTGCGGCTGATGATCTCACCCAGGCGGGTGAGAAACTCCGTGCCATGATGAGGGACGAAGCGCTGGGGGTCTCGGCTGCCGATCGCGAGCAGTCCCAGCACCCCTTCACTTTTCAGGGGGATCAGCGCCGCAGAGCTGATCTGGTCTCCCTCGGCGCCGAAGATGAAATCGATCTGTTCACGGGCCAGGGGGCCGCAAATCGGCTTGTTGTTATTGAAAAACTCTTCAAAGGTGGAGGTATGATCCGGCAGTTCGGCATCCAGATGATCCTGCAACTGAGAGGATGAGAAGAGCCGTAATTCCACTGCGTCGGCCTGAAAGTCGTCATGCAGTTCATCCTCCAGGGCATTGAGGACTTCATCGAAGGTCGCCGCATCGATCAGTTCAAGGGTCAAGCGGTGCATGCGCTCCTGCAGGGTATCGTTGTTGCGCGCCACTTCCACCAGGTCTTCCATGCTGGCCTGATAGCTTTGGACCTGACCGCGCAGCATCTCCACCTGTTTTTCGATCAGCGAAACGGCGCTGCCGCTTTCATGTGGGATCTGCATGTCTCGGAGAATGTTCGGGTGTTTGGAGAAGAAGTCTGGATGATCATTCAGATAGCGGATCACCTCGGCTTCAAGCTCGTCTGGCTGAGGATTGTCTGATGGGGTCTCTTGTCGATTCATAGCTCGATGGTTCCTTCGAAGACGGTCTCTGCCGGACCGCTCATCACAACGGGGTTGCCTTCACCCCCCCACTCTACCACAAGTTCTCCGCCGGGGAGTCGGACTTGGACCTGTCGATCGAGGATTCCCAGCAGCCGGCCGGCCACCACGGCGGCGCAGGCGCCGGTGCCGCAAGCCAGGGTTTCACCGGTGCCCCGCTCGTAGACACGTAACTTGATGTGCTGGGTATCGAGTCGTTCCATGAAGCCCACATTGACCCGGTTCGGAAAGTCAGGGTGGTTCTCGATCAATGGGCCCAGGCGAGCTACCTCCGTTTGCTCCACTGAATCCACTTGCAGAACCGCATGAGGGTTGCCCATAGAGACTGCGCTGATGCTGAGTGTCTCATTGGGCAGTTTTAGCTCATAGGTGGTTGCCCTGTGCGGTGCGTTCATGGGGATCGACGGTGGATCCAGCAGCGGGAGCCCCATATCGACCTTGACCTGGCCGTCGTCTTCGAGTTGCAGGACGATTCGGCCGGCTGCCGTGCCGACTGGGATCTGTCGGTGGTCGGTCAGACCCTTGTCGGTGACGAAGCGGGCAAAACAACGGGCGCCATTGCCGCATTGTTCCACCTCAGAGCCATCGGCATTGAAGATGCGGTAGTGAAATTCTGTATCGGCCAGACGCGGTCTTTCGATGAGCAGGATCTGATCGCAGCCGATGCCGAAGCGCCGGTCAGCAATCTGTCGATACTGCGCCTGCTGCAAGTCGATCTGTTGTTTGATGGCGTCGAACACCACGAAATCATTGCCGAGACCCTGCATCTTGGTGAAGCTGAAAACCATGGGTTAACGTTCAATCTCTTCTTGCTGTTCCTGCTCGGGTAGATACAGCGGGCCTTTCTGACCACAGGCGAACAGTAGAGGGAGACAACCGATCATGGTAATGACCAGCCAGAGAGGAAAACCGGTTCGGTGGTTCATGATGGTGAAAGCGTCAATGTCATGCTGGGCCAAGTATACCATCGGTTGCAGAATGTTCAGGGGCGATTGAGTCTTGCCTCGATGCGTTTCTTCAGATTCAATAATTCGACTGTGCGCGGAGGATCAATGATTTGCAAGCCCGAGAATCTGAGTGAGGTGAGATAGATTGGGTAACTCTCATTACCTTCCCGCAGTGATTGTAGATAGTGTGCAGTGGCCTGATAAATCTCATCCCCGTATTCGATTTGATTGAAATCCCGCCCTCCGCAGACCAACGACAAGGGATGCGCGGAGGCGTCGAGCCGATCCGTCACCAGGGTCAGCTCCATGTAGTCATCGGGCCGGGTGAGCGGGACACGCTTGGGCGTACAGGTCCAACCGCTTGGCGGCACCAGGCCGATCTCGTAAAACTCCGGTTCTTTGAGTAGATTGTCTTGGTTGCCAGGCATCAGATTTCGCAACTGTTGCAGGCTGTTCAGAAAACGCCGTTGTTGCATCATGAGAAAACGGGGGCTGTCCATGGCCAGCGACTGTTGGAACAGGGCGCCTTCTTCATCCAGCAGATAGATCTGCATGTGTTTGGCTTGCCGTTGATAGAAGAGCTGGATGACATCGGGACGGTTGAGCTGATAGAGGAGGGGGTATGGGGTATCCCGCAAGATCTCCGGATCGAATGCCAGGCTGTGAAATGAGGCTTGAGGTTGCATCAACTCATCCAGCAGGCTTTCGAATGACTCGATCCTGCGCCACTCGAAGCCCTTGGCCTGTTTCTGGACGATATAGAATTCCCTGGCCAACTGAAAGGCGTACCGACAATTTTCTTCCGACCGATCGGTGAAATAGCGCAGAATGTTGTTGATCAGTTCCACCAGTCGGGCCGATATCTGACTGCCGCGCACCGATGAAAAGCAATACGCGGATATCTCCGGCAACTGCTCGTGTTGCGTATCAAGCAGGTTGAGAATGCTGCACAGGGCCCCAAGAAGGCCGTCCGGACCCTCGTGCCTGGAAATCAGCAGTTCTCCCCAGCTGGTTTGTAGCAACGCTTCCAAATTCATCACCAGGTTGGTGCGGGTAGAGGCAAAGCTGAAGGGATCGTGCCGATCGCTGGTCAGCTGCATGCCATCTTTTGACAGATGTTCGAGCGGATCGATGCCGATATTGACGAAGAGCGATGCCTTGATCAGCGTGGCCGTCGCCGTCAGTGCCTGCATCCCTGCGGAGGGCATCCGTTGCACCGGATAGAGGTGTTTGAGGCTTTTGTAGAGGTCCAGTAGCTCTCGGCGGGACACGACACAATCCTTCGGATAGAGTGAGACCCTGGTCTGGCCTCCCCAGACCTGATTGATGTGACTCCACAACAGGTTTTCGATCAGATTCGAAGTGACTTTGATGGGGCGGTGTTCGGGGGCTTGTTCCGTTTCGACCTGACCTCTGTACAACATCCAGACAAGTTCACCGCTGCGTGAGGGACGATGATGCAACGAGAGATGTTCTTCCGCAATATTCCGTGAAATAGCTGGGTTGATATGATCGATTTTGCCTGGCCGGTGGTCCAATGCGGTGAACAGCTTACGGCCCAGTAGATTCAGTTCCATCGGGTCGATACGGCTCTGGGTGGCATATTTCCGGGTGAAATCGGTGAGCAGCCGATAGCTGCGGGAGAGCACGCCGACCAGCACATTGCGCTCGTTGATGACCTTGTCTATCTTCCACTCAGCGCGGGAGTCGAGGCTTTGTAGTTGGGATTGGCTCCAGCCCCACTGGCGGGTCATCTCGAACAGCGTTTCACTGCGCCAGTGCTGCAGATTGGAGTCACGACTCAATTGCTCTCCCACCTTGAAATAGAAGCTGCGACGGGCAAGTTCGAGGCGTTCCTGGTCATTGATTTCAGTGAGGTAGGCCTCGACCCGGCGATACAGCAGGACATAGGCATCCAGGTGCTGCAGGTCAGTCTGATCCGTGTAGATGGCCTGTTTGGCCTGTTGGGCGATCCACTGGGGATGTGGGAAGTCCCGGGAGTAGGCTTCCATGAGAAAGATCTTGAGGATGGATTTATAGGGCGAGTCTATGCCTTTGTAGAGTTGCCAGAGGGCTGCACCGAAGAACTCCTCGGCGGGAACCTGATCGAGGCCGCCCAGGTCCAGTGCCTCGCCGTTCTTGACGAAGCGTTGGTGCAACAGGTTGGCTGTGTAGGCCTGATAGTTGAGCTCCTGGTCCGGGGGTACCAACCACCACAGTGGATAGCGTCCTGCCAGCAGGATGGCACTGCGGTAAAACTCCTCCAGTAAGAGCCCATGTTGCGTGCTGCCACTGCTCTCGTGGGAGAGCTTACCTTTTTGGCCTTGGCGGAATTGTTCGGGATTGATCAGGAAGATATGCAATTCCAGGCTGACTTCCGCAGCCGCCTGTTCGATCAAGCTGGCCTTTTGTTGCAGCAGCGCCTGTTTTTCCTTGTCCAGGTCGGGGCTGTGGCAGAGCCACAGATCGAAGTCACTGCTCGATGATTGACCGACGGTGCCGGAACTGCCCATCAGATACAGGGCTTCGATCTCGAAGATCCGCTGTGCGCGCCGTTTGTATTGGAAACTGCGGCTATATTTTCTGGCGATATCCAAGACCCGTTTTGTCGGGGTGTAATCGGGCAAGCCCTTGGGGGTTTCGCTGTTCACATAACCGGGTAGCATGGGATGGTTGATGTGGAAGAGCAGAGGAAGCAGATTGAACAGGTCCTGCCTGTTCGGGTTCAATTCCGCGAGGATGCGTTGCAGGCGCTCGCGATGCAGCTTCAAAAATCGCGAGCGGATGGTTTTCAGGTCTTTGCGGCTGATGCCATCATTGAAAGTAATTGGCTGACTTTGTTTTGGCATATCCAATCAGCTCGCGACGGGCGGCTAATCTCCCTGTGGTTGACGGGTACCCACTAGTGCACCGAGATTGTCTTCATTGGGGGCGACATCGGCATGGTCGAGACAACTCAGGCGTCCAGGACATTGGGTCATCTTCCATGACCGGCCGATCGGTCGCCTGGGCCGCTGGGTTTCAGGCTGGAACCAACCGGGTGGTTAGCGGTTTTCTGGCCATCCGGTTTGTGCTCATCGGGCCCCGAGCAATGCCGCCAGTGTGCGATTCATGAGGCGTTGTGGATCATCGCCTTTCTCCCAGGCCGATGCGCTGACCTTGATATGCGGATAATCCCCAGCCTCCAGTCCCTGTAATGCACCCTCTTTACACTCGACCTCGATCTGTTTGAGCAGCTTGATTGCGTCATCCAGGCTGGTTTCAGGCATCACCAACAGGAAGGTGTCATCTGCATACCGGCCAATGGTGTCTGCCCAGCGCAGACGCTCCCTGAGATAGTGGGAGAAGGTCAAGACCGTATCGTCAGACAGGCCATCAGCGGTCATGTTCGGCAGGCTGATATGAGCGGCCCCCAGGATCAGTGGGTTGCCGTAGCGACGGCTGCGGGTGACCTGAACGGCCAGGGCCTGTTCTAGCGCACGCCGGTTGGCGAGTCCGGTCAGGTCGTCAGTAATGGTCAGTTCATCGACCTGTTTGCGCAGCAGATCACTCTCCATCTGAGAGATGATCTGGTTGCTGATATCCTGATAGAAATGGAGTTGCAAGGACCGTTGATTGCCGTTTTCAACGGTTCTTACATCCCGCTGTAACCAGCGTTCACCCCGGTCACTGACTGAGAGATGCAGGACATCGGTATCATCGAACAGGGCATGCAGCTCCTCGGGGAGGGTGTTTTTGTCTTTGCCAATCAACTCATCCCCCGAAAGGTTCAGCATCTGTTCCAATGCCGGGTTGAGCCAACGGATACAAGTGTCTTGATCCATCGCCAACATGCCGGTCGGGCAGACCTCGAACAGGGCCTTGTTGAAACTGATTTGTTCCGTCATCGTGTGATCCTCATCTACACGCAGGTCTCAGATTCAGCCAGTTTATTGCACCCGGCCCTGACGAGACCTCGTGGATTCAAGCAGTAGAATATCGTCAGACAGTTTGAAAACGATTGATATCCGGTTTCTACGGCAGGTGAACAAAATTCTTTAGAAACCAGGTGCAGGGGTGCACAGGGCTTTATAGGGACGGATGCGGAAGGGGCAATGCTTCAATTGTAGATGGCGGTGATGCGCCATTGGGTCTCTTGCAGTGTCAGCCGGGCATGGACCGGATCATCGTCCAGCTCACCGATACGCAGTAACAGACCGTCGTGGCCGTCAAAAAAGGCGTAGCTCAGGTGTTCGAAAAAACCGCCCCGCCGATTGTCCGGGTTCTTGGAGCGCAGCTGTGCCATGACCCAGTCCAGGTTGACCAGACTGTCGATGGCGTCGTTGCCGAGGCGTTGAATGCCGTTCTGTAACCATTCGACAAAGCTGTTGGAGACATCGCCGATGCTGCTTTCCACATTTTTGTTCATCTTGCGTTTGATCTGCTGTTGAATCGATTCGATATCGATCAGCTGTTCGATGGCTTGCGTATCATTCCGGACCAATGCTTGGTCGAGCCGGTATACAGCGGTGTAAGGCCAGGCCAGAAAGGCCGAGAAAAGGATGATAAGGCCGAAAATCAGCGTTTTCATGATGCTGTTTGAGCGGGGATGTAACTTGTGATACGGAGTGCCCCCGATATATCGGATGAAATGGATATATCGGGAGCAGGGTGATTGACAGGGGCTTAGTTTCTTGGTCGGCGCGGACGATCCTCCCTTGGTTTGGCTTGGTTGACGCGAAGATTGCGTCCGTTTACCTCTTTCTCATTCAAGGCTTCAATGGCTGATTCGGCATCACCGTCATTGGGCATTTCCACAAAACCGAAACCTTTCGAGCGACCGGAAAATTTGTCCATAATGACATTCGCCGTAGAGACTTCACCGAATTCAGAAAAAAGCTCTCTCAACTCATCGTCGCTTATGGCCCAGGGAAGGTTTCCAACATAGATATTCATGTATGACTCTCTGCAAGTGCATTGTTCATTCTCACGCTCACACCTGACCAATACACCAATCATTTGCAAGCAAGTGGCCAATCATTGGCCAACCGGGACGAGCGCGCTACTTCAACACTCGTGCATGTCTACTTTAATATGTTTCCGTTGTCTGTGCAGCCTCCAATTTTTCACTGATTTCAAGCCAATTGGTTTCCGTTTCACGTATCTGTCGATCCACCAGGGCCTTCTCGGCCAGATACTGCTTTAACTCTGTTTTGAAAGATTCCTGATAGAGAGTAGGGTCAGCCAACAGGGTTTCCAACTCCTGTTGCCGATGATGGTGGCGTTCCAGTTCCGCTTCGAGTTTTTTCAGGTTGTTTCTCAAGGGTTGGAGTTTTCTTCGCTGTTCCGCCGCGAGGCGTTTGCGTTCTTTGCGTGCCCCAGCCGTATGCGCCCCTTCGGTGGTTTGTTTGTTTTCGGTTTCTTGTTGACGTCGCTGTTCGGCCAGCCAGGCCGGATAGGTGTCCAGGTCACCCGCGAAATCTTCGACTGTCCCATCGTTTACCAGCCACAGCTGGTCGGTGGTAATGCGCAGCAGGTGGCGATCGTGAGACACGATCAGCATGGCGCCGGAGAAATCCTGCAGGGCTTGCCCCAGGGCATGACGCATCTCCAGATCCAGATGATTGGTCGGTTCGTCCAGTAATAACAGATTGGGCCGTTGATAAACCAGCAGAGCCAGCACCAGGCGTGCCTTTTCACCACCGGAAAAGGGCGCCACCGGTTCCTTTGCCCGATCGCCCGCGAAACCGAAACCGCCAAGGAAGTTACGCAGGGATTGATCGGCCGCTGTGGGATCGATGCGTTCCAGGTGGAGCAGAGGACTGGCCTGGGGATCGAGCTGCTCGAGCTGGTGCTGGGCAAAATAACCGACATGCAAATCCTGAGCGATATTGAGTTGACCAGCGCTGGGTGAGAGCGTGCCGGCGAGCAGCTTGATCAGGGTTGATTTACCGGCGCCATTGGGCCCGAGCAGGCCGATCCGGTCACCCGGCTCGATGCTGGCCTTGATGCATTTGAGAATGGTCTGATCCGCATAACCGGCCGCCGCGTTCTCCAGTTGCAATAGCGGGTGTGGATTCTTATCCGGTGCCAGGAAGCGGAAATGGAAGGGAGAGTCCACATGGGCCGGACTGATCAGTTCCATGCGCTGCAGGGCTTTCAGCCGGCTCTGGGCCTGACGGGCTTTGGTAGCCTTGGCGCGGAAGCGGTCGACATAGGCTCGAATGTGGGCAATCTCCTGCTGTTGTTTGGCGTATTCTAACTGTTGATTGGCAAGCCGGGCGGCCCGCGTCTGTTCGAAGGTGGAGTAGTCACCGGTATACAGCTCGGCCCTATGCCGCTCCAAATGCACCACATATCGCACCACTCGATCGAGGAATTCCCGGTCATGGGAGATCAGCAGGAGAGTACCGGCATAGCTGCGCAGCCATTGTTCGAGCCAGAGTACGGCATCGAGGTCGAGGTGGTTGGTAGGCTCGTCGAGCAGCAGGAGGTCCGAGCGGGACATCAGGGCCTGAGCCAGATTGAGGCGCATGCGCCAGCCTCCCGAGAAGCTGCTGACCGGCTGTGGTTCCTCGCGGCTGGTGAATCCCAGGCCATGCATCAGCTGACCGGCCCGGGCCCTGGCGCTGTAGCCGTCGATGGATTGCAGATGGTCGTGCAATCGGGCCTGACCCACAGGGTCATCGGTCTCCTCGGCTTCCCGCAACTGGGCCTCGATCCGCCGAAGCTCCCGATCACCGTCGATCACATATTCGATGGCGGGCCGTTCGATGGCCGGGGTTTCCTGGGCGACATGGGCGATCTGCAGCCTTGGGGGCAGGCTGATCTGTCCCTCGTCTGCCTGCAGTTCTCCGCGAATCAGGCTGAACAGACTGGATTTTCCCGTGCCATTACCGCCCGTGACACCGACCTTCCAGCCAGTATGCAGAGTGAAGTTTGCGTTGCTGAAGAGCAGTTTGGTGCCGCGACGCAGACCGAGATGTTCGAAACGCAACATAGTGTGGAGTGTAAACGGATGGTTACAGGCCGGCCAGTGGGCGGTCGAGTCTGCGCAGGCTGATCGCCTCGCTGATGTGCTGCGCTTGTACGGTCTCCGTGCCATCCAGGTCGGCGATGCTGCGAGCCACCTTCAAAATTCGGTGATAGGCGCGCATGGATAGACCGAGCCGGTCCATCGCCTGCCGTAGCAGCGCCCGACCGGTTGGGTCGGGGCCGGCGAATGTCTCTATCTCGCTACCTTCCAGTGCCTGGTTGGGCTTGTCTTGACGGCCCTGTTGGCGGTAGCGGGCGGCAATCACGCGCTCACGCACCCGGCTGCTCGCCTCTGCCGGGCAGTGAGTGGGGTGGTCATCGAGGATGCCGGGCTGTCGCGGTACCTCCACATGCATGTCGATGCGGTCCAACAAAGGCCCTGAGATCCGTCCGCGATAACGCGCAATCTGTTCACTGCTGCAATGACAGCGGTTGGTGCCGTCACCCAGATGACCGCAGGGGCAGGGGTTCATCGCCGCTATCAACTGAAAGCGGGCCGGGTATTCGGCCTGCTGGCTGGCCCGCGAGATCGTGATCTGACCGGTCTCCATGGGCTCCCGCAACACCTCCAGAACACGCCGCTCGAATTCCGGCAGTTCATCCAGAAACAGGACTCCATGGTGTGCCAGGGAGATTTCCCCGGGTTTGGGATGGCTGCCACCACCCACCATAGCGACCGCTGAGGCGGTGTGATGGGGGGTGCGAAATGGCCTCTGCAGCCAGTTTGCGAAGTTGAACGGCTTATCCGCGACAGAGCGGATGGCGGCGCTCTCCAGAGCCTCCTGCTCGGTCATGCCAGGCAAGATGCCCGGCAGGCGGGCAGCCAACATCGATTTACCGGTACCCGGTGGCCCGATATAGAGTAGGGAATGGGCACCCGCCGCGGCAATCTCCAGGGCGCGCTTGGCCTGTTGCTGCCCCTGTACATCCGCCAGGTCGGGTTGGGGGTCGGTCAGGGATCGCTGCGCAGGCTCCCACCGGGTTAGTCGGTCTGTGCCTGTGAGGTGAGCGCAGACCTCCAGCAGATGATCGGCGGCAAAGCAGTCGAGCTCATCCACCAGGGTGGCCTCGGCAGCGTTTCCCCTGGGCAGGATCAGGCTTCTTCCGGCCTCCCGTGCAGCCATGGCGGCCGGCAACATGCCTTTGACAGAGCGCAGTTCACCGGACAGCGCCAATTCGCCGGCAAACTCGTACTGCTGCAATACCTCCTTGGGCAGTTGACCCGATGCGGCGAGAATACCCAAGGCGATCGGCAGATCGAAACGCCCCCCCTCTTTGGGAAGGTCCGCGGGGGCCAGGTTGATGGTGATGCGGCGTGTGGGGAATTCGAAGTGGCTGTTGAGCAGTGCACCTCTGACCCGGTCTTTGCTCTCCCGCACCGCCATTTCCGGCAGCCCGACGATCGATAGGCTGGGCAGGCCGTTGGCGAGATGAATCTCGACCGTGACCAGTGGTGCCTCAATACCGGTTTGAGCTCGACTGAACAGGATTGCCAGTGACATGACGGCCTTCCATGGTTGGCTGGCGAAAAGACGATGGGGTTCTGGGTGGCACGAGGTCTTGCAGATCGTTACTGATGTTCAATCGGTCGATTTGATAGGCAGTGAATACGAGCATGCATCAGACAGATTCGAATTGCTTTTCAAGTTCTGCGAGTTGGCTTTCGAGTCTGTGTAATTTTTCCCTTGTGCGCTCAAGCACGGCCGATTGCACATCGAATTCCTCACGTGTGACCAGGTCCAGCTTGGCCAACCCGGCTTCCAGGTTGACTCGCAGATTTTTCTTGAGATCGTCAGTCAGTATCTGCATGCCCCCTGGAAGGCTGCTTGCCAAGCGGCTCGCCAGATCATCGAGTGTTTTGGGATCAATCATAGATGAGACATTAGCGATGATGTGCAAGCTTGTCCAGTTGGTCAGATGAAAGTCCTGAACAGTTGCACCAAAATGAAGCGCCCAAATGGTGCATGCCAGGGTTCACAAGGCTGTGATGGTGCATTAGTAATTCTTAAAGTTCTCGGTCAAATCCACTTGTCTTTGATATCTCATTGAAAATTCATGCAATAAGAAAATAGGCACGGTTTCTGCAGAGTGCTGGATGAATCTGTGGTCTGTTCATGAACAAGCACATGGAAATGAATTCGTAGATTTTTTTATTTTTTTATTTTTTAGAGGTATCGAAGATGAAGATGAATAAACTTGCCATGGCCTGTGGTGTTGCATTGCTCGGCATGACCGCCCAGTCAATGGCCGAGATCAGCATGAACGTCGGCGCCACCAGCAATTACGTATGGCGCGGTATGACCCAGACTGATAATGGTGCGGCCATCTCCGGCGGTGTGGACTGGGAGAGCGATATGGGCGTCTACCTGGGTGCGTGGGCCTCTAATGCCTGGGATGATTACGAGCTCGATCTGTACGGCGGATACGCCGGTGAGGCCGGTGAATTCGGATATGACGTCGGTTTCATCTACTACACCTACACGGAAGATTCCGAATCAAATTTCTCCGAGCTCTATTTCAATGGCAGTTGGAATTTCCTCTCCTTCGGCATTGCCTATGCACTCTCCGCGGAAGATGCCGTGGAAGCGGTTGAAGAGGATTTCTATTACTACATCGGCGGTAGTTTCGATCTGCCCCAGGACTTCTCGTTAGGCGCCACCATCGGTTTTATCGAGCCTGACGGCCATGACGATGACATGGATTCCTTCATGCATTACCAAATTGATCTGACCAAGAGCGCCGGTGACTTCGGTGATGTAACCCTGAGTCTGTCGGACACGGATCTGGATGGTAACGACGCGATTGCCGGTGAAGATGCCGATATGCGCTTCTTCGTCTCCTGGAGCAAGGGCTTCTAATCAAACCACTTCAACCAGCTAACAGCGACCTGCTTAGGCAGGTTGGCTGAACCCAAGGAGTAAATCGAATGAAAATGGTTTCTGCAATCATCAAGCCGTTCAAGCTGGATGATGTCCGTGAAGCGCTTTCCGAAGTCGGTGTGGCGGGTATCACGGTTACCGAAGTCAAGGGCTTTGGCCGTCAGAAGGGCCACACCGAACTCTATCGCGGTGCCGAATACGTGGTGGATTTTCTGCCCAAGATCAAGGTCGAGATCGCCATCGCCGACGACGTGGTCGATCAGGTCGTCGAAGCGATCACCGGGGCGGCCAAGACCGGCAAGATCGGTGACGGTAAGATCTTCGTCACTCCCGTCGAACAGGTGGTTCGGGTGCGTACCGGTGAAACCGGCCCCGAAGCCCTGTAACCCAAGACTCATTTTTCTGGAGAAGTAACGTGGAAGCGATTACACAGCTCAGTTACGCCCTGGATACCTTCTACTTCCTGGTATCCGGTGCGCTTGTCATGTGGATGGCCGCGGGGTTTGCCATGCTCGAGGCCGGTCTGGTCCGAGCCAAGAATACCGCTGAAATCCTTACCAAAAACATCGCCCTGTTCGCGGTTGCCTGCATCATGTACATGGTGATGGGCTACAACATCATGTACCCGGCGGACGGCAACGGGGTCATCCCGGCGCTGGATCTCAGTTTCATGTTCGGTGGTGACAATGCAGTCGCCGACGTGCTGGCCAGCAATGGTGAGACTTACTATTCGGGTATGTCCGATTTCTTCTTTCAGGTGGTGTTCGTAGCCACTGCCATGTCCATCGTCTCCGGTGCCGTGGCCGAGCGAATGAAGCTCTGGGCCTTCCTCGCCTTCGCAGTGGTGATGACGGGTGTCATCTACCCGCTACAGGGCTACTGGAAATGGGGCGGCGGTTTTCTGGATGCGGCCGGTTTCAATGACTTCGCCGGATCCGGTGTGGTGCATCTGTGTGGTGCTGCAGCAGCGCTGGCCGGTGTCATCCTGCTCGGGGCACGCAAGGGTAAATACACTGCAGACGGGCGGGTTAACGCCATCCCTGGTGCCAACATGCCCCTGGCCACCCTGGGTACCTTCATCCTCTGGCTGGGCTGGTTCGGCTTCAACGGCGGTTCCGAACTGAAGCTCTCAAACATAGAGGAGGCCAATGCCGTGGCCGCGGTCTTCGTCAACACCAACGCGGCCGCGGCCGGTGGCGTGGTGGCCGGTCTGATCACCGCCCGCCTGCTGTTCGGTAAGGCTGACTTGACCATGGCCCTCAACGGTGCTTTGGCCGGCCTGGTGGCGATAACCGCGGAACCGCTGGCCCCAACCCCCTTGTGGGCAACCCTGGTCGGTGCCATCGGCGGTATCCTGGTGGTCTTCTCGATTGTCACCATGGACAAGCTGAAGATCGACGATCCGGTGGGTGCCATCTCGGTGCATGGTGTGGTCGGCATGTGGGGACTGTTGGCCGTCCCGCTGTCGAACACTGATGCGACTTTCGGTGCGCAGCTGCTTGGTCTGGGTACCATCTTCGCCTGGACCTTCATCGCCAGCTTCATCGTCTGGATGATCCTCAAGGTGGTCATGGGTATCCGGGTCAGTGAAGAGGAAGAATACGAGGGCGTGGATATCGGTGAGTGCGGCCTGGAGGCCTACCCGGAATTTACCGGATCGCGAGGTTCGGGACTCTGACAACAATAATCAATCCCCCCTAATTTATGGGCGCCCTCGGCGCCCATTTTTTTTGTGCCAAGATTTGCTTCGACTATGATCTGGGTGACAGTCGCTTTGGAATGTAAGGCAATGAAGAGCAGTATCTCCATCCTATTACTGATGTTCTCCGGCCTGCTGGCTGCGGCCGAAGTCTACAAGTGGACGGACGAGCAAGGCCGGGTCCATTTCAGCGACCGTCCGCTCGATGAGAAATCCGAACAGGTGCAGGTTACTCCCTCGCCCCAGCTCAACCAGTCCCCTTTGGAGCAGGCCGAACGGGAAAAAAGGCGTCAGCGCCTGCTGGAGGTCTACCGGGAGGACCGGGCGAAGCAGCAGGCTCAGGCCGCGAAACGCAAACATGCCAAATTAGAAAAACAGCAAAAATGTCGGAATGCCAAAAGACGCCACGATCGATTCAACCATGCCGGCGGCATCTACGACGAAAACGAACAGGGTGAAAGGCGTTATCTGAATCAGCAGGAGCGGGCCCGTTTCATGACCGAATTGCAGGCCGAGATTGAGCGGTGGTGCGGGTAAGAGACTCAGGACCCTTCTCGCTGAAGGGGGCAAACCCGTCCAAAATCCGCTAACATCCCCTGCTTATTCACTGATTTCGACTGCCTAACCCATGTCAGCATCCAAGCCCTTTGTCCTGGTGGACGGTTCTTCGTATCTGTTTCGTGCTTTTCATGTTCCCAACCTGCAGGCATTGACCAATTCCAAGGGCGAACCGACTGGTGCCATCATGGGCGTGGTCAACATGTTGCAGCGCCTGTTGAAGGAATACGATCCCGACCATATGGCGGTAGTGTTCGATGCACCGGGCGGTAGTTTTCGCAATGAGATCTATCCCGAGTACAAGGCCAACCGCCCCCCCATGCCTGAGGAACTGCGCTGCCAGATAGAACCCTTGCACGATATCATCCGCGCCATGGGGCTGCCGTTGCTGGTGATCGAGGGGGTGGAAGCGGACGATGTCATCGGCACTTTGGCCAAGCAGGCCAGTGAACTCGGTATGGATACCCTGATCTCCACCGGGGACAAGGACATGGCACAATTGGTCGATCAGCATGTGAGCCTGGTCAACACCATGTCCGAGACCTTTACCGATCGGCAGGGGGTGATCGATAAGTTCGGTGTCACACCGGAGCAGATCATCGACTATCTGGCCCTGGTGGGGGATACCTCTGACAATATCCCTGGTGTACCAAAATGCGGACCGAAAACTGCCGCCAAGTGGCTCAACGAGTACGCTACGCTGGAAAATCTCATGGCCCATGCTGACGGGATCAAAGGCAAGATCGGGGAAAACCTGCGGGCAAGCCTGGAGCAACTGCCGCTCTCCAAGGAGCTGGCCACGATCAAGCTCGATGTGGAGCTGGAAAAGGGTCCTCAGGAGTATCTGCCGGAACAACCGGATAGCGAACGACTGCGGGAGCACTACACCCGTATGGAGGCCAGCCGACTGCTGTCGAGCCTGGAAGACGGGGGTGAGTACCCAACTCAAGCAACAGCCCCCCGTGTGGCGGCGGACTATGAAGTGCTGCTCGACGAACAGCGCTTTCTGCAGTGGTTGCAGCGACTCGAGGATGCCGAGCTGTTCGCCTTCGACACCGAGACCACCAGCCTGGAATACATGCAGGCGGAGCTGGTGGGTGTCTCCTTTGCAACGGAACCGGGCTATGCCGCTTATGTCCCGGTGGCCCATGATTATCCTGGTGCTCCACAACAGCTTCCGCGAGAGTGGGTGCTTACTAAACTGAAGCCGTTATTGGAAAATCCGGCACGGAAAAAGGTCGGACAGAATCTCAAATATGACATGAGCGTGTTGGCCAATTATGGAATCGAACTGCAAGGTGTCACCTTCGATACCATGCTTGAATCCTATGTGCTGGATTCCACGGCTACCCGCCACGATATGGACTCCCTGGCGAAGAAATACCTGAACCACGATACCATTCACTTCGAGGATATCGCCGGCAAGGGCAAGAAACAGCTGACCTTCAATCAGATCGACTTGGAACAGGCCGGGCCCTATGCGGCGGAGGATGCGGACATCACCCTGCGTCTGCATCAGACCCTCTGGGGGAGACTGGCAAGTGAGGAATCATTATCGAATCTGCTCACTGACTTGGAGGTTCGCCTGGTTCCGGTGCTCTCCCGCATGGAACGTAATGGGGTACTCATCGACACTGAGATGCTCAATCAACAGAGCCGGGAACTGGCCCAGGGCATGCACGATGTGGAACAAAAAGCTTATGAGATTGCCGGGCACAATTTCAACCTGGGGTCACCCAAACAGATCGGTGAGATCTTTTTCAACGAACTGAAGTTGCCCGTGGTGGCCAAGACGCCGAAAGGGGCCCCTTCCACCGCCGAATCGGTGCTAATGGAACTGGCGGAGCAGGGCCATGAGCTGCCTGCGCTGATCTTGGAGCACCGCAGCCTGTCCAAACTGAAGTCCACCTATACGGACAAACTGCCGGAGATGATCGATCCCGGCACGGGGCGGGTGCACACTTCTTATCATCAGGCGGTGGCGGCGACCGGTCGGCTTTCCTCTTCGGATCCCAATCTGCAGAACATACCCGCAAGGACTGAGGCAGGCCGGCGTATCCGCCAGGCGTTCATCCCTGAGCCCGGCTGGAAGATGGTGGCCGCAGATTACTCCCAGATCGAGCTGCGCATCATGGCCCATCTTTCCGGGGACCAGGGTCTGCTGTCGGCCTTTGCCGAAGGCAAGGATATCCACCAGGCCACCGCCGCGGAGGTGTTCGGTGAAACCTTGGATCAGGTGACGGCGGATCAGCGGCGCTCGGCCAAGGCGATCAACTTCGGTCTGATCTACGGCATGTCCGCCTTCGGTCTGGCGAAACAGCTGGGCATAGAGCGCAACGCCGCCCAGGAATATGTAGACCTCTATTTTCAGCGTTATCCGGGGGTCAGGGAGTTCATGGAGCGTATCCGCGCCGAGGCGCATGACATGGGATATGTGGAGACCCTGTTCGGGCGACGTCTCTATCTGCCCGAGATCAATGCCCGCAACCACCAGCGCCGCACAGCGGCGGAGCGGACCGCAATCAACGCACCGATGCAGGGGACCGCCGCGGACATCATCAAACGGGCGATGTTGGCGGTGGACGACTGGCTGCAACGGGATCGACCGGCGGCGCGGCTGTTGATGCAGGTTCATGATGAATTGGTTCTGGAGGTCAAGGAGGATATGCTGGAGGATGCCTGTGGAGAACTGGTCGGACACATGGAAACGGCCGCTGAACTCTCCGTGCCTTTGGTGGTGGATCTGGGAGTCGGGGATAACTGGGATGAGGCGCATTGAGCACGCCAATCTGGAAACGCAGCCGGTCCTTACGCTATGCCATCTACGCTTGTTTGGGACTGCCTTTGCTGTGGTTCAAGCTCTTTGAGGGTTTGATTTTGCTCCTATTGGTCGCCTTTGTTGTGGAGTTCGCCTGTTTTCCGGGCAAAAATGCCTCGAGGGAATGATCGCACACCGCCAATACATCAGGATAATGTGATTAAAATCAAGGTATTGATGTTTAAATCGGCGGGCACTGCAGGTCGCAGGAAAAAAATCTCAAGATCTAGGAACTTTCGAATCATCCACCAGTCATAAACTGTACGTCGTACGACAGACGGGCTGCTTTCCTCCCTTGCAGCCCACACTTCCCGGTAACCCCATCCGGGGAGATCCGGCCCCATCTGCTTTTCCCCTTTAGGCAGTGGGGCCTCCTTTTTTTTACCTCAATGTTCTCCCAGGTCAAACCAGCCATCGAGTACCCGATGGGCCTCGTCGATCCCCAGTTTCTTGGGTGAAGAAAAGAGCTGGACAGTGATCTCGGGTTGGTCATCGAAGGCTTTGCGAATCTGTAGCAGGGTATTGCTGGCGGCCCCCCGCTTCAGTTTATCGGATTTGGTCAGGAGTATATGGGTTGGCAGGCCGTAGTGAATATTCCACTCCAGCATCTGCATGTCGAATTCTTTCAACGGATGGCGGGTATCCATCAGGAGAATCATGCCGCGCAGACAGGTCCGGTGTTCTATGTAGTCTGCCAGGGCGCCCTGCCATTGCCTTTTGATCTTTTCCGCCACCTTGGCGAAACCATAACCGGGCAGGTCAACCAGGCGACGCTGCTCATCCAGTTCGAAAAAGTTCAATAATTGAGTACGGCCTGGTGTCTTGCTGGTGCGCGCCAGACTCTTTTGGTTGCACAGGGTATTGAGTGCACTGGATTTGCCAGCATTGGAACGGCCAGCCAAGGCGACTTCCAGGCCTTCATCGGTAGGGGCTTGGTTGAGTCTCGCTGCGCTCGTCAAAAAGTGCGCCCGATGATAGTAAGGGTTCATGAGGACAGGTTATCTTGCAGGCATCTCATGAACCCTAATGCACAGCGCAGTGCCGGGTCAACTGCTCCAGAGCCGCTGGATCCAGGATTTCTTTTTTAATTTGGCTTGGGCGCCAGCTTTTAGAAAGAAATCGCTGTAGGCCATATCTTCTTCCATGATGTGCTTGGTCAGCCAGTTCTTGAGAAAATACATCAGTTCGAAACCAATCGCGGTCTTTCCCGACGCGACCTTCTCCTGCAAGTCGACGACATGCTGCAGGAGCTCTTCATGCACGGCCTTGTGATTTTCATAGTCCGGATAGTTGAGGATGCGCATCAGGCTCTCTTCAACGGCAAAATGGATGCGGGTGTATTCGGCCAACTCAGTGAGGATATCCTTGACGACATCACTGCCATGGCGTTCATGAATTGCCTGATGCATGCGATTGACCAATTCGGCCAGGACCTTGTGCTGCTCATCAATCTCTTCGATGCCGACGCTGAGGGCGCCAGACCATTCTACGAATTTACTCATTGATCTTCCCTTGATATGTAAGATTTGGTCGAGACTTTATGCCGGCATAGAGTCTGTGACAGAAAATATGTGATTTATAAGTATAGGTGAAGGCCGTTCAATTGACTGAGAGTGCCTGTTCATTGGGTATAGGTGGCTTAATAAAGCAAACCTTGAAGCCGTAGATCGACGAAGTCAGTCAGAGCGTTGCCAATGGCCGGATTTCCCGCCCGATTTTTCGACCAGACGAACTCGGTTGATGGTCATGCCGCGATCCACCGCTTTGCACATGTCGTAGATGGTCAGCAGGGCGATCTGAGTGGCGCAGAGTGCTTCCATCTCCACGCCGGTCTGTCCTTTCGTCTCCACCTGACTGACACAATGGACCCGGTTGGTTGTCGGGTCCGGTGTGAGTTCGATATTCACCTTGGTGATAGCCAAGGGGTGGCAGAGTGGAATCAAGTCCGAGGTCTTCTTTGCCGCCATGATACCGGCAATGCGGGCGATGCCCAGGACGTCTCCTTTCTTGTGTCCACCCTGCAGGATCAGTTCGAGTGTCTCGGGCTGCATGCTGATCCAGCCATCCGTGATGGCCACCCGGTGGGTTATTGACTTGTCGCCCACATCCACCATATGGGCCTCACCGGAGGCGTTGAAGTGGGTGAGGTCGGACATCAGTAGCCTGCCTCACGCTCGATGGCCTTGTCGACCTCCCGTTGTTCGAAACGCATGGTCTCGAGATCGGCGATCGCGAAGGTTGCGGGTGCGCGACCCACGCCGCCGATGGTGCCGGGATTGATCAAGGGTGTCTTGCCACCCTTGATATTGTCCAGCTCTTCGTATTTGTACTTGTGGCTGTGACCGCAACAGACCAGGTCCCAGTCTCCGGTCGCGGCCATGGCGCGGGCATAGTGTGGATAATGGACAAGAAAGATTGAACGGCCGGCCAGCTGTACCCCTGCATCCATGCCGTGATAGTGAATGTTGGAGTCTTCACGGTTGGCCAATCGGGCCAGGGAATAGAGATCACCGGTATTGTTGCCGTGGATCACGTGCACCGGTAGTCCGTATTTATCCAGGCAGTGCAGAGTGCTTGGGGCGACTACGTCACCACAGTGCAGCACCGCATCTACCCCCTCGTCCTTGGCGGCGGCGACCGCCGCATCCAGCAAAGGTATGTGATCATGACTGTCGGATAGGATACAGACTTTCAATTCGTTGCGCCTCGATATTGCGTTAGCGAGCTAGTCTAGCCGTCCAGGTCGCCTCAAAGCCGTTTAGAAATTGGGTTTTTCCGGTGCGTCCTGGTACATCTGGACGCTGTCGTTGATCTCCTGTTTGGCCTCATCGACACCATACCAGCCGTCCACGCGCACCCATTTGCCTTCGTCCAGATCTTTGTAGTGTTCGAAGAAGTGCGAGATACGATTGAGCACCTCACCGGACAGGTCGCGGAATGTCTGCACGCTGCGGTAGGTCTTGCACAGTTTGTCCACCGGCACTGCCAGCACCTTGGCGTCGTCACCTGATTCATCTGTCATCTTCAGAACCCCGACCGGCCGGCATCTGATTACTGAACCCGGGATCAGTGGGTAAGGGGTCAAGACCAGGACGTCCACCGGGTCGCCATCCGCGGAGAGGGTGTGGGGGACATAACCGTAATTGCAGGGGTAGTGCATGGCGGTGGACATGAAACGGTCGACGAACATCGCGCCGGTATCCTTGTCCAGCTCATATTTCACCGGGTCGGAGTTGGCCGGTATCTCGATGATGACATTGATCTCATTGGGAAGGTTGGAGCCTGAGCTGACTCTGTCCAGGTTCATGCAGATGCCCTCGGGTGAAGTTTGAAGCGGCTATTATACGCAGGGCATCCGTTCCTACGCCACTGAGTACATGCTCTGCAACAATACGGTCGCCGGGGACTGACAAATACAGGCGAATGGTGGAGCGATCAACGATACGTCTTCTGCAATGAGTTGCCTGCCATACAGATCCATCTCTGAATCGTTGCGCGGCAATGTACTAACCAGCTTGATGATACAAAGTCCTTGAGTACGCTAAGCAAGCGGAAATTGCACCCTATTGGAGATGGTTTTCTTAATTTCGGCAATCTGACCGGTGCCTTGTCTGATGTGCAGTCGTGTTGCTTATCGATATTTCCGGGAGCAGAGCCGCTTATGCGAGGATCTGTCTTATTGAATCCAGCGATACAGAGAGCCAGTCGTGGTGATCCATCTATTCTCAGCTAAGAGGCCTTTGACTCGTCCCAATAAGTGGCCTCTATCTTGTTCCCGTCCAAATCTCGTACGAAACAACCGTAGTAAGCATCGGTATACGCCGGTCTTGGTCCGGGAGGCCCGTCATCCACGCCTCCTTCACTGAGTGCAGCGTCATAAAAGGCATGCACGGCTTCGCGCGAGTTCGCTATGAAGCCAATATGTGAACCGTTTCCAACGGTTGCCGGTTGTCCATCGATGGGTGTTTGCACCCAAAACTCGGGATATTCACGCCCATATGCCACTGCGCCAGGATGCAGCATGATCTGCCTGCAACCCAGGGTCGCCAGGACTTTGTCATAAAAGGCGACAGCCCGGTCAAAATCGTTCGTGCCGACTGAAAGGTGTGAAATGATGCTAGGGTTTTCGTTCTGCATTATGACATTCCCCGCTGGTTGTTCTCAGTTGATCACCAAATGGTCGAAGCCTGCTTCCGTAAACTCAGCGCTGCATTGGCGTATGTTTCGGATGATAATGCAGATAGGAATATCGATTCCAGTTCAGGCGGGTGGTCCAAGCCACAAAAAAGGGGACGCAATGCGTCCCCTTTCAATCGCTCCCTGGAGCTGCTTTTAAAGCAGCGGTACGATCAGCAGCGCCACGATGTTGATGATCTTGATCAACGGATTGACGGCCGGGCCGGCGGTGTCCTTGTAGGGGTCGCCGACGGTGTCGCCGGTGACTGCGGCTTTATGAGCGTCGGAGCCTTTGCCGCCGTGGTTGCCATCCTCGATGTACTTCTTGGCGTTGTCCCAGGCGCCGCCGCCGGTGGTCATCGAAATGGCGACGAACAGACCGGTGACGATGGTGCCGATCAGCAGACCACCCAGCGCCTTGGCGCCGGCGTCACCGCCCATCAGCCAGCCGATGCCGAGTGCTACCACGATGGGCATCAGTACGGGCAGCAGGGAGGGGATGATCATCTCTTTGATCGCCGCCTTGGTCAGCATGTCCACGGCCCGACCATAGTCGGGTTTCTCGCTATGATCCATGATACCGGGCTTCTCCTTGAACTGGCGGCGCACCTCATTGACGATGCCGCCGGCCGCACGCCCCACTGCTTCCATGGCCATGGAGCCGAACAGGAAGGGTACCAGGCCACCCAGGAACAGGCCGATCAGCACGGCGGGATCGGAGAGTTCGAAGGTGATGGTCTTGCCTGCAGCTTCCAGGGTGTGGGTAAAGTCGGCGAACAGCACCAGTGCGGCCAGACCGGCGGAGCCGATGGCGTAACCCTTGGTGACCGCCTTGGTGGTGTTGCCCACCGCGTCCAGGGGATCGGTGATGTTGCGGATCTTCTCGTCCAGCTCAGCCATCTCGGCGATGCCGCCGGCGTTGTCGGTGATCGGGCCGTAGGCGTCCAGGGCGACGATGATGCCGGTCATGGAGAGCATGGAGGTGGCGGCGATGGCGATGCCATAGAGGCCGGCCAGATCATAGGCACCCCAGATGGCGGCACACACCGCCAGTACAGGGGCGGCGGTGGCCTTCATGGAGACGCCCAGTCCAGCGATGACGTTGGTGCCGTCACCAGTGGTGGAAGCCTCGGCGATGTGCCGTACCGGACTGTATTCGGTGGAGGTGTAGTATTCAGTGATCACTACCATGGCGGCGGTCAGGGCCAGACCGATGATGGCGGAGCCGAACAGGCTCATGGTGGTGTTGGCTACGCCAGCGATGGCAATATCGCCCATCATCATGTCGGTGACGAAATAGAAGGCGACAGCGGCCAGCACGCCAGCGACGATCAGGCCCTTGTACAAGGCGGGCATCACATTGGTGTCGGTATCCTTCGCCTTGACGAAGTAAGTACCGATCACCGAAGCGACGATGGAGACGCCACCCAGCACCAGCGGGTAGAGGATGGCGGCGGCGCCGGCCTCTTTCAACAAGAGCCCACCGAGCAACATGGTGGCGATGACGGTGACCGCGTAGGTCTCGAACAGGTCGGCGGCCATGCCGGCGCAGTCGCCCACGTTGTCACCCACGTTGTCGGCGATAACGGCCGGGTTGCGGGGATCGTCCTCGGGGATGCCGGCTTCCACCTTACCCACGATGTCAGCGCCTACGTCAGCACCCTTGGTGAAGATACCGCCGCCGAGTCGCGCGAAAATGGAGATCAGGGAGCCGCCGAAGGCCAGGCCGACCAGCGGGTGCAGGGCGTCTTCCACGCCCATGCCGACCAGGATGGCGTAGTAACCGGCCACACCCAGCAGGCCCAGACCGACCACCAGCAGGCCGGTAATGGCGCCGCCGCGGAAGGCGATCTGCAGGGCGGCGTTGATGCCCTGGTTGGCGGCCTCCGCGGTACGCAGGTTGGAACGGACCGAGATGTGCATGCCGATGTAACCGGCGGCGCCGGAGAACACCGCTCCGATCGCGAAGCCGATGGCGGTGGCGGCGCCGAGGAAGATCCACAGGATGACCATCAGGATCACACCGACGATGCCGATGGTGGTGTACTGGCGGTTCAGATAGGCGCTGGCGCCCTCCTGCACCGCACCGGCAATCTCGCGCATACGCTCGTTGCCCTCCGGTTGTGCGAGTATCCATTTGACGGATACGAAGCCGTAAGCCAGTGCAGCGGCTGCACATAGCAAGGCGAATATCAGTTCAGTGCTCACGGTTTATTTCTCCTCAAAGGTATAAAAAAACGGTTCGTTGCAGGGCTGTTGCCTGCTCCTGGCGACCAACGGGCTTTCGGCTTTGTAGTGGCCAGGTTATAAAGCGAGGGGGGCGATGATGGCCCCCCTAATATTTATCTTTTGCTGCTTAGAATTCGAAGGAATCGAGCTTCTTCGGCACCGACATGCCTTTCAGCGTGACGTACTCCGGCATGCCCTTGGAGTTGTACGGAGGATAGGCCTCACCCTGAATCAGCGGATAGAGATACTCCTTGCAGCCATCGGTAATACCAAAGCCGTCCTCGGTGATGAATTCCATCGGCATCATCTTCTCCACGTTGGCGACCTCACTCAATGGTGCCTTGCCGATCTCCCACTCATAGGGTGTGCTGGATTTGCGTACCACGGTGGGCATGATGGAGTTGTGTCCCTCCAGGGCCATCTCCACACCGGCCTTGCCCAGTGCATAGGCCTGTTCGACATCGGAGGCGGAGGCCAAGTGGCGCGCGGCGCGTTGCAGATAGTCAGCTACGGCCCAGTGGAACTTGAGGCCCAAGGCATCCTTGATCATGTTGGCAACCACCGGGGCGGCACCACCCAACTGGGCGTGACCGAAGGAGTCGCGGGTGCCCTGTTCGGCGAGGAACTTGCCGTCCGGCCAATGGGTACCCTCGGAGACCACGATGGTACAGTAGCCGAACTCCTTGACCTTCTCGTCGACCTTGGCGATGAATTTCTCCTGGTTGAATTCGACCTCGGGGAACAGCACTACGACCGGAATGCCGTTGTCTTCCACCAAGCCACCGGCAGCGGCAATCCAGCCGGCATGGCGGCCCATCACCTCGATGACGAAGATCTTGGTGGAGGTGGCGGCCATCGAACGGACGTCGAAGGAGGCCTCCAGGGTGGAAACAGCAATGTATTTGGCCACTGAGCCGAAACCAGGGCAGTTGTCGGTGATCGGCAGGTCGTTGTCCACCGTCTTGGGTACGTGGATGGCCTGTACCGGAAAGCCCATCTTCTCCGACAGCTGCGAGACCTTGTAGCAGGTGTCGGCCGAGTCGCCGCCGCCGTTGTAGAAGAAATAGCCGATGTCGTGCGCCTTGAAGACCTCGATCAGGCGCTCGTACTCACGCTTGTTGTCTTCCAGGCTCTTCAGCTTGAAGCGGCAGGAGCCGAAACCACCGGACGGGGTCTGCTTGAGCGCGGCGATGTCCTCGGCCGACTCCTGGCTGGTGTCGATCAGGTCCTCGGTCAGGGCGCCGATGATGCCGTTGCG
>JASJBU010000046.1 GCA_030066355.1 Gammaproteobacteria bacterium
GTGGTGACAGTGCGTTCTACACCTGGTTATATCGCATCGCGATAAATACCGCCAAGAACTACCTGGTGGCCATGGGACGACGTCCCCCGGCGGATGACGTGGAGGCCGAAACGGCAGAGCAAATGGATGCCGGCGCCCGGCTCAAGGAGACAGGCACGCCGGAAAACCACGTCCTCAGCGAAGAGATTTCGGAGACCGTGCAGAAGGCGATCGATGATCTACCCGATGATCTGCGTACTGCCATCATTCTGCGTGAATTAGAAGGGATGAGTTATGAAGAGATCGCCAATGCCATGTCCTGTCCAGTGGGAACAGTGCGCTCACGGATTTTCCGCGCGCGCGAGGCGATCGACAAAAGCCTTAAACCGTTGTTGAACCCGTAGATCAAAAGACCATGACAGAACAAGAACGTCAAAGACTTTCGGCCCTGTTGGATGCAGAGCTACCCCATGCAGAAATCCGGGGCGAAATCAGGAAACTGTCACTCAGCGACAGCAGTCGGGGAAGCTGGCAGCGCTACCACCTGATCGGTGATGCCATGCGTCAAGAGTTGGGGCCGGTGGTTGATGCCAACCTAGCGAACCGGATCAGCAAGCAGTTGGAGGGTGAGCCGGTGGTACTGGCCCCTGCTGCCATCAAACGCTCGGCCAACCGATGGTTCAAGCCGGCTGCAGGCATGGCGATTGCCGCATCGGTCGCTATGTTGGTGATAACCGTGGCTCCTCGGGTCGTAAACATCGAGTCGGCGGATCAGCCAACCATTCCGATGGCCAACGTCGAACCGCCGGCCGAGCGGGTCTATGTGGCGGAGGACGGCACTCGCTGGGAATTGCTGTACAAGCCAAAGGTCGAATCGCGCCTGAATAGCTATCTGGTCAACCATCAGGAATACGCGCCGGCTGGCAATATGAAGGGGATCATGCCCTATGCCAAGTTCGTCAGTTACGACGGCAACCAGTAAGCCTCGAGACATATGAAATCTGTTGCTGGTTTCAGGATGAAGATCAAACTGTTTTCGAGTCTGGCCCTACTGACGTTTTTTTCAACATTCAACGTATTCGCCGATGAGCAGGCCGCCAAGCAGTGGCTGGAACGGATGGTCGAGGCGGTCAACACCCTCGATTATCAAGGCACCTTCATTTACCTCCACGGTAATCAGCTGGAGGCCATGCGCATCGTACATGCCGTGTCGGATGGTAAGCAGCGGGAGCGCTTGACTTCCCTTAATGGGGCTCCCCGGGAAGTCATCAGGGATCAGAGTTCGGTGACCTGTGTGATGCCGGAATCCCAACAGATTTCGGTGGACAAGCGTCCACTGAGCCGCAAATACCTTGCCCAGCTTCCCGAGGACCTCCAGCAGCTCGACGATCATTACCTCTTTCGCCGCTTGGGCAAGGGCCGCGTCGCCGGGCGACATGCCCGGGTCGTGGCCATCATTCCCAAGGACGGGCTGCGCTATGGCTATCGTTTCTTCGTGGATGAACAAAGCGGTCTGCCCCTCAAGTCAGATCTGATGAATGAAAAGGGCAAGGCGGTGGAACAGACCATGTTCACCCATATCGAAGTGGGAGTCGCGGAAATTGGTGAGATACACACGGATCTGTCAGACGACCAGAAGATGCGGATCGGACCTGAAACAGTCAGGACGAACACGGCACAACCTCTGGAGGAGAGTGCCTGGGAATTTCGTAATCTGCCGGAAGGATTCTCTCTGAGCATGCGAAATCAGCTGCCTGATCCCGGTAGCGAGGGGACGATCGAACAGTATGTATTGAGTGACGGCTTGGCTTCCTTATCGGTCTTCGTGGAATCCGCCGGGCGGGGAGAGGCGCTGAATGGTGTCTCCAGACTCGGTTCCATCAATGCCTGGGGCGGAGAACTGGAGGGTTATCAAGTGACGCTAGTGGGCGAAGTGCCCGAGGTGACCTTGCTCAGCATTGTCAATGCCATGCAACTCAAGCAATGATCGAAGAATCCGCCCGGGTGATCGCTGCAGAGGGCGATTTTGCACTCGTCGAGACCCAGGCGTCGGCAGCGTGTGGGGCCTGTAGTTCAGCAGGCACATGCAGCACGTCCGTGATCTCTGGCCTCTTCAAACGCCGACACAATCGCCTTAGGGTGCTGAATCCTATCGATGCCAGGCCCGGTCAGCAAGTGGTCATCGGTCTGCAGGAACAGGCCCTGGTTAATGCTTCCTTGCTTGCCTATTTGTTACCTTTGATCTGCATGCTCCTGCTGGCGGTTACCGGCCAGCAACTGGCCGAGTACTGGCAATGGAGCAAGGCGGAACTCAGCAGTATCGCCGGTGGTCTATTGGGACTGATCATCGGTCTCGGACTGCTGAGGCGTTTTACACTTCACTCTCAGAAGAATCCCGGTTTTCAGCCGGTCATCCTCAGGCGGGATCTGGGTCAAGCCGTGGAACTCGGCTATCCAAAAACTGAATAGAATGGCTGTGGCCAATCCGGTAATGAAAAGGTGAAAGGGATTTGCAGCATGATCAAACCCTTAATCACTTGATCTGACCGATCGCCTTCAATGGGGGCTTGAATATCGCCCTCACTCTGCATATTGGCAGGTCTGGATGGAGCAGCCTCAAACCCATTGTTGTTTCAGGAGTTGTGAAAAATGATACTTGCTACGAAAACGACATCCTTGATGGCAAGCTTTGTCTTGCTGGCCACGCTGATCGCTCCTCTGCAAGCGAAAGATCTTCCGGACTTTAGCGAACTGGCCGCGCAGAATGCACCCTCTGTCGTCAATATCAGCACCAAACAAAGTTCGGTTCGCCGCCAGATGCGGCGATTCAATATCCCTGATTTCAACGATATCCCGGAAGACAATCCGTTTGGTGATCTGCTGCGTCGCTTTCTAGGTGAGCACGGCTATCAGCTGCCCGACGATCAGGTGGAGAAGCAGTCTCTGGGATCGGGATTTATTGTTTCCGAGGATGGGTACATTTTGACCAACAACCATGTGGTGTCCGAGGCGGATGAAATCATCGTTCGCATGAGCGACCGGCGCGAATTCACCGCCGAGGTGATCGGCATGGACGAGCGCAGCGATATCGCCCTGATCAAGATCCAGGCGGATGACCTGCCCGTGGTGCAGATCGGCAGCGCCAAGGACCTCAAGGTTGGCGAATGGGTGTTGGCCATCGGTTCACCTTTCGGTTTCGACCACTCGGTCACGGCCGGTATCGTCAGCGCCAAGGGGCGCAATCTGCCGAGTGAAAACTATGTGCCCTTCATTCAGACCGACGTGGCGATCAATCCCGGCAATTCCGGTGGCCCGTTGTTTAACCT
Source organism: Gammaproteobacteria bacterium (assembly GCA_030066355.1). Taxonomy (GTDB): domain Bacteria; phylum Pseudomonadota; class Gammaproteobacteria; order Chromatiales; family Chromatiaceae; genus JASJBU01. The sequence goes on from JASJBU010000046.1 coordinate 3,306, forward strand.
GGAAGGGCAGGTCGTGGGGGTGAACTCCCAGATCTACAGTCGATCAGGCGGCTTCATGGGGCTGTCCTTTGCGATCCCGATCGATGTCGCCATGGATGTGGTCGAGCAGCTCAAGACCAGCGGGAGGGTCAGCCGCGGCTGGCTCGGCGTGTTGATTCAAGATGTCACTGGTGAACTGGCCGAGAGCTTCGGCATGGACCGTCCGCGGGGTGCCCTGGTGGCGCGGGTCTTACCGGACAGCCCGGCTGCCAAGGCCGGCCTACAGGTCGGTGACGTCATCCTGAAATTCAACGGAACGACACTGCGCAGTTCATCCGAACTGCCGCCTTTGGTCGGCAGCAGCAGTGTGGATCGCCCTGCTGATCTGGAAATCCTGCGAGCCGGGAAAAAGATCCAAGTCCAGGTGAATATTGGCGAACTGCCTCAGGAGGACGCCATGGAACTGGCCCAGTCGACTTCCCCTCGGGTCTCCGAAAACCGCCTGGGCCTGATGGTGTCGGAGCTGACCGGTGAACAGCGCAAGCAGCTGTCGATACCTGCCAAGAATGGTGTCTTGGTGGAGTCCGTGACCGGTCGTCCGGCCCGCGAGGCGGGTATCCAGCAGGGAGATGTGATCCTCATGCTGAATAATCAGGACGTGGAGAATGTACCCCAGTTCAATGCCTTGGTAAAGGAATTACCGGCAGGCAAAACGGTGGCTGTGCTGGTTCACCGCAACACGGGTCCGATCTTTCTGCCCCTGCGCATGCCACCGGAATGACAGCCTTGAAACTCTATGTGCGGGAGGGTTGTCATCTCTGCGAAGAGATGCTGAATGATCTGCAAGCCCTCCTACAGGACAGGGAAGTCCTGCTGGAGTTGATCGATGTGGATCATTCCCCTGTTAGGCTTCGGGAGTACGACAGCCGGGTGCCGGTCTTGGAATCCTTGGAGGGTGATTGCCTGAGCGAGTATCTGCTCGATGAATCGTTAGTGATCCGCTATTTAGATGGGCACTGAACAACTCTAGAAACGATCCAAGGATAAAACGCCCCACCTGGGGCGTTCTTTTTTTTGCCGGGGATATCGATGTCCTATGCTCGCTGAGAATAGAATGCGGCAAATCGATAGCCATGATTAGTTTGATTTGGCAAGCGGAATAAATGGGTCGAGATTGACAGGATGCTGTGTCTAATGCATCGTTAAGTGGAAAGTTGGCGACCATCAGAACAGACCAATGTCATCGATTGGCGGAAAGCCAGGTAACCAGACAAACTTAGGGGGGAGGATTCATGCGAAAGGAACAATACAAGATCATTGGATTCATCAAGCAAACCACTGTCTTAGTTCTCATGTTGCTTTTCTGGAGTCCGCTGCAGGCGGATGTTTCGGTGACAGCTCTTACTTCTGACCATCCTGATACCATAATTGAAGGCGACAATCCCACATACACGTTGACAGTCAGTAATCCGATCAACAGCCAGGATGTAGTCGATGTAACCGTTTCAATTTTGGATGGTACAGTGGATAGTACTTCCTCCTTTTCATCACCAGATTGCACAATAAGTGTCACAACTGGCGCATTTTCATGCGGTTCGTTGTTATCTGGAGATACCGGTATCTATGAATTCACATGGATAACACCCCCGGTAGCGGGAGATCATCCGCTAACCTTTGACGTTGGTTGTGAGTTTGACGGGATTTGCCTCGGGGAGACTGCCCAAATAACCACAACAGTCATTCCTGAATCAGTTACAGTGACGACTCCAATTCCTGATTCAGCAGTTCCGGGGAGTACTGTTGTAGGTACATTCTCCATCGTCAACAATCTCTCAACCACATATACCACTACCAATACAGATGGTTCAGTCAATCCGGCCAGCCTGCCGGCTGGCGGTGGTACTGTCGAGTATTCATTGACCATTCCGGCTACCGCGATTGCGAATCAGATTATATCCGATACCCTCACGATTACAGACAGCGACAATATCATCGTCACCACGATTCCTGTTTCCGTGACAGTCGTTGCGGACACCGTCTCAGTCACTGAGATCACGCTCACAGCAATCGCAGGTGAAACCGCCACCAATACCTTTACCGTCTCCAATGCGCTGCCGACCAGCATTACCACAGAAAACGTTGACAGCTCGGTCGATCCAGCATCCCTGCCTGCTGATGGGGGCAGTGTCACATATTCCTTGACGGTGCCGTCCACAGCAGCCGACGGCGAGGTGATTACAGATACCATCACCATCAGCGATGACAACAATGTGACGACCATTGCCGTGTCGTTGACGGTCTCCAGCGACTTGTTTGCAGAACTACCAGGCTTGACCGACAGCGAACGCGAAGTGGCCCATGCCCTGGACGAGGCCTGTGCGGCACTCTCCGGTACCGAGGTGATCCTGCCGCCGGAGGAGATCGCGGCCAAGACTCCGGTAGAAAAATTATTGGAGATCTGTAGCGTTGTGGACAGTGCAACCATCGAAGATCAGGTGGATGCAATAAGACAGATCACCCCGAAACAGGCTCCGGCTCAGGGGACCTCGTCTGTCGAGGTCTCCCAGCGGCAGTTCGACAACATCACCGCACGCATGAAGGCGTTGCGCAGTGGCGCCACAGGCATCAGCGTGAGCGGCCTGACGCTGGATTATGCGGGCAAGGCCCTGCCTATCAATCTGCTCGCCGCGGCGGCCATGCAGAGCGGCGGATCGGCCGGGGAGGGGAATACCGCACTGCTCGGCAAATTGGGCTTCTTCATCAACGGCAATCTCAGTTTTGGCGAGAAAGACGGTTCGAGCAATGAACTGGGTTTCGATCTCGATACCCGGGGCATCACAGCGGGACTGGATTACCGGTTTACCGATCAGTTTATCGTCGGGGGCTCCATTGGTTATGTGGGCAGCGATACGGAATTCGATTCCTCGCGGGGCGATATGGATGTGAAGGGTTACACATTGGCCGTCTATTCGACCTACTACCAGGGTGAGGCCAGTTATCTGGATGCCATCCTCAGTTACGGCTGGAACGATTTCGACAGCAGCCGCAAGGTGAATTTTCTCGGTATCAGTGAGGAGGCATCCGGTGATACCGACGGCACCGAGTTATCCTTCAGTCTGGGCGGTGGTTATGACTTCAATCGCAACGCACTCAGTTTCGGACCCTACGGCCGCATCAATTACATCAACGCGGATATCGATGGTTATACAGAAGACAGCTCCACCGGGCTGGAGCTCGTCTATGACGATCAGGAGGTGGAGTCCCTGACCACCCTGCTGGGCGGTCAGCTCAGCTACGCCATCAGCACCTCGCGGGGCGTCTTCACTCCTCAACTTCGCCTCGAATGGGCGCACGAGTTCAAGGATGACAGTCGGTTCATCAAGGCGCGTTTTCAGCATGACCCGACCAATACCTCCTTCCGCCTGACTACCGATGATCCCGACCGGGACTACTTCAACCTGGGCGCAGGGGTCTCCGCCACCTTCGGTGCGGGAAAATCGGGCTATATCTACTTCGAGACCATGCTCGGTCAGGAGGATGTGAAGCAGCATTCACTGGCGGCGGGCTTCCGGCTGGAATTTTAAGCGGAATCGATCGTTTCAGGCTATCTTTGTCTGAAGCCCGTGAATGACCTCTGTCGAGGTTCATTCATGGGCTCATCAAAAGCCTAGACGAGCTGCTTGAGTAATCCACTGCTGATATGGACAAGACTGACGATCCTCGAACCCGAATACGCTCGGCAACAACCGAGCCTCCAACTGACGATGAGCTCACACGCGAATATTCTCCGCAGGCGGATGATAAGACGCAGGTCATACCCGGGTCGGATCGAATGGATGATGATGCAACCCGAGTGTTGCCACCCCAAGACGGCACGGATCAGGCAACGACGATCGTCCTGACCCCAGATGAAACTCAAATTGCCGATCAGGGACTGGACCCGCCGACACGTTTCGCCCTGGAATCGGCCAAGCGTCAAGAAAACCTGCAAACCTATCAGCCCGGCACCCTGATCAAGGGTCGCTTCCAATTGGTGGAAGAGCTGGGTCGTGGCGGCATGGGTGTGGTCTACTCCGCACGGGATCTTGTCCAGGAGGAGGTGGGCGAGCAGAACTCACTGATCGCCATCAAGCTCTTATCGGATGATTTCAAGGAACATCCCGACGCCCTGCGCATGTTGCAGCAGGAGACCAAGAAGGCCCGGGAGCTGGCCCATCCGAACATTATCACAGTGTATGATTTCGACCGGGACGAAGACAGCGTCTACATGACCATGGAGCTGATGTCCGGCCACTCACTCAAGGACTACCTGGAGGATCACCAGGACCGGGAGGCCGGTCTGGAGGAGGTGATGCCGATTATCCGCGGGATCGGGGAGGGGCTCAGATACGCCCACCAGAAGAACATCATCCATTCGGACCTGAAACCGGCGAATGTCTTTCTCACCGACAGCGGGGTTAAGATCCTCGATTTCGGTATCGCCCGGGCCATCATGCAGTCTGAAGCCGAGGCCGCAGGCCGCCCCCCCGGTCAAACAAAGCAACCCACTGTTGACGTGGTCACTGCAACACACACGCAAACGGACGGGGTCTTCGCCCTGACCCCGTCTTACGCCAGTCTGGAGATGTTCCTCGATCAGCCGCCCGATCCGGCGGATGATATCTATGCCTTTGCCGTGATCTGTTATCAGCTGTTGACGGGAAGCAAGCATCCCTATCGCAAACGCTCCGCCAAAGAGGCCTTCGCTAAAGGCATGCAACCCCGCCGCATCGAAGGGCTCAAGGACCAGCAGTGGAATACGCTCGTGTCCGGCCTCGCTCTGCAACGCACCGAACGGTCCCCCAGTGTCGACGTCTTTCTCGAGGGTTTTTTGCCCCGGCGCCGGGAGCCCTGGAAGCTTGCCGCCATCGTCAGTTTGTTGCTGGCGGCGCTGGCAACGGGTTATTTCCTGATCCGTCCCCCTGAGATCGTCGAGCCCAGCTTGTTCGAAAACCCGCCGCCCGCAGCACCGCTGACTGCCGCGCAGCAGACCCAGGTGGAGCAGATGCTGGAGGTGGCGGAAGTGCACATGATGGTCGGCAGGTTGTTGAATCCGCCTGGCAGCAACGCCCTGGATGAGTATCAGAAGGTCTTGGCACTGAATCCCTACAATCGCCTGGCCATCGCGGGTCTCGAGACCCTGTTGGAGACGCTCCTGCAACAGGCGCGGGTCGCCCTGGCGGCGGGCGATTTGGAACGGGCCGGTGAGCTGCTCAAAGAGGGTCTGGCGATCCATGGCGACCATAAAGGGCTACAGTTATTGAATGAAGAGTTGCAAACCAAACTGCAATAGGACGCGGGGTGATCATGCATCGAGATGACAATAAACAGGTTTCCGTGAACCGGCTGCGACGCCTGGCGGTAGTTCCGTCTTGCCTCCTGGTCGGGCTGTTGATGGGGTGCGGGGCCACTCAGCCCAAGCAGGGCGAGAATGTGCAAGCGGACGGCCGGGTCTCGGCCGACCAGCTTCTGCCGGTGGATTGCCTGCTGCCGGCGCAGATGCGCAAGCTTGGCACCCAGATGACCTATCTTGCGCCGCGCCGGGCGATCAAGACCACGGCGCTCGACTGCGAGATCAGAGGCGGTGAGTATGTCGCCTATGACCGCGCCGATTACCGGACCTCTCTCAACGTCTGGCTGGAGAAGGCTCAGCAGGGCGATCCACAGGCCCAGACCTATGTGGGCGAGATCTATGAGAAGGGCCTCGGTTTGCCGAACGACTACCAGACCGCCCGGACCTGGTACAGCAAGGCCGCGGAGCAGGGCTATTCGCGGGCCCAGATCAATCTGGGCTACCTCTACGAGAAGGGTCTTGGTGTCGAGCAGGACCGGATTACTGCACTCAACTGGTATCGGCGGGCCTCCGGGGTCACGGATGACGAACTCGATTATGCC
>JASJBU010000047.1 GCA_030066355.1 Gammaproteobacteria bacterium
CAGCGTATCGACAGGCTGGATGACGAGACCCGCGCCATGCTGGAGGAATACCAGCGCTTCAGCCGGGAGCTCGAAGTGTTGCAGGTCTACGATGATCAACTGCAACGGCTGGTCGACTCACAGGTGACAGAGAAACAGTCGATGCAGGAACAGATGCAGGATCTGGAGCTGACCCAGCGGGAGATCGTGCCTTTGATGTTGCGCATGGTGGCGTGGCTGGAACAGTTCCAGGCGATCGATCACCCCTTCCTGCGGGATGAGCGCGGCATGCGTATCGCACATCTCAAACAGATGATGGATCGGGCCGACGTGAGTATTGGGGAGAAATATCGCCGGGTCCTGGAGGCCTATCAGATCGAGATGGACTACAGCCGCACCATCGAGGCCAGCCGGGGTGATCTGCAGATGGGCGATACGCAGCGCACCGTGGATTTTCTACGCATCGGACGGGTCGGCCTCTATTATCTCACCCTGGACCGCAAGGAGGTGGGTCACTGGAACACCAGTACCGGCCAATGGGAGATCCTGCCCAGCCGTTACAATCTGCCGATCCGCGACGGTCTGCGCATCGCCCGGAAACAGGCCGCACCAAACCTGCTGCGCCTGCCGCTGCCCGCACCCAGGGAGATGCAGCCATGAGAGCCTTTATCCTGTTAATCGCCGGCCTGCTCGGATCCGGTCTGGTCCTGGCCGATCACCCCACCCATCTGGACCAACTGTTGCGGCAGGTTCAGGAGGCACAACAGCGGGACGCCAAGATCCGCCGCGAGCGGGAGCAGACCTTCCTCGCCGCGCATGCCGATCAGAAGGCCCTGCTCGACGAACTGCGCACCAGACTGGAGAAAGAACGCGCGCGGGGTGATGCCCTCAAAGAGGCATTCACCCAGAACGAAGCAGCACTCGCGGTGCTGGAAACAGAACTGGAGCAAAAGACCGGGGACCTGGGTGAGGTCTTCGGCACGGTCAGACAGAACGCCAAGGACCTGGCCGCCCTGTTCCAGGACTCATTGGTCTCGGCCCAGTATCCGGAACGGGCCGATTGGTTCAGTGTGCTCGGCGAAAGCAAGAAGCTGCCGGACATCACGGAACTGGAGCGTCTCTGGCTGCTCATCCAGCAGGAGATCGCGGAGTCGGGCCTGGTGGTGCGCTTCCCGGCCCAGGTCGTGGAGACCAACGGGATCGCCGGCGAGCAGACGGTGGTCAGAGTCGGTCTGTTCAATACCCTCCAGGGAGATCGCTACCTCAAATACCAGCCCGAGAGCAACCATTTCGTCGTCTTGCCCCGTCAACCCTCCAAGGCGGACCGTCAGCTCGCAGCCACCTTCAGCGCTGCCAGCCAGGGCGAGGCTGAGCTGGCCCTGGACCCGACTCGAGGCGTCCTGCTGGGTCTGCTGGTAGAGACCCCGAGCCTGCTGGAGCGGCTGCGCCAGGGTGGCGTGGTCGGCTATGTGATCCTCGCCATCGGGGCCTTCGGTCTGCTGGTGGTCCTCTACCGCCTGTTCTACACCGCCTGGGTGGGTGGTGGTATCCGCCGCCAGTTACGCAGACTCGATCAGCCTTCGAAGAAAAATCCGCTGGGACGCATCATCTCCATCGCTCAGGAGAACCAGCACACCGATCTGATGAACTTGGAACTGCAGATCGACGAGGCCGTGCTCCGGGAGACCCCCAGGATCACCCGTGGCGAAGGCCTGATCAAACTGCTGGCGGGCATTGCCCCGTTGCTGGGGCTCCTGGGCACGGTGGTCGGCATGATCATCACCTTCCAATCGATCAGCCTGTTCGGTACCGGCGATCCCAAACTGATGGCCAACGGCATCTCTCAGGCCCTGGTAACCACTGCGCTGGGTCTGGTCGTCGCCATTCCGCTGTTGTTCCTGCACAGCCTGGTGACGACCCGCAGCCGCGCCCTGGTGCAGATCCTGGTCGAGCAATCCGCGGGGCTGGCCGCCATGCATCGGGAGCTGGAATAGGTGTTGGAGACCTTCGAAGGCATCCGTCGGTTTCTCGATACGGCCGGACCGGTGCTCTGGCTGATCGGCCTCACCGCCATGCTGCTCGGCGCCATGATCATCGAACGCTACTGGTACTTTCGCCGGGAGTTCAGCAAGCACACGAAGCAGCAGGTGGAAGATTGGCTGGCTCGCAGTGAACGCCACTCCTGGCATGCCCTGCGTATCCGGGAGACACTGATCTCCGATGCAAGCACCCGGCTCAAGTGCACCCTGCCCCTGATCCAGATGCTGGTCGCCATTTGCCCGTTACTCGGGCTGCTGGGTACGGTGACTGGCATGATGGAGGTCTTTGACATCATCGGTATGTTGGGCACCGGTAATGCACGGGCCATGGCCTCGGGCATCTCCAAGGCGACCATACCCACCATGGCGGGCATGATGGTGGCAATCCCCGGTCTCTATTTCAGGGCCGAGCTACAGCGTAACATCAAACGACGGCTGATCCACTTTGCGGACAGTCTGACCATTGCATAGAGAATCACCATGCGCCACCTACCCATTCAAGACAACGACAGTGCGGACTCAGACATCAATCTGACCCCCATGCTGGATGTGGTCTTCATCATGTTGATCTTCTTCGTGGTGACCACTTCCTTCGTCAAGGAATCGGGGGTGGAGGTCAATCGCCCCAGCGCCGAGACCGCCCAGCAGCAAGAGAAGGCGAATATCCTTATCGCGATACGTCCCAACGGTGAGATCTGGATCGAGGGCAGGGCCGTGGATGTTCGGGCGGTGCGCGCCAATATCGAGCGACTCAGGGCCGAGTTCCCGGAGGGTCAGGTGGTGATCCAGGGCGACCAGGCGGCCCAGATCGGCCTGCTGGTGCGGGTCATGGATCAGGTACGGCTGGCCGGCATCACCAATGTGGCCATTGCGGCCGATGATGCCAGATGAGTGAGATGCTCAGACATCTGCCGCGTATGGTCTTTTCCATCCTGGGGGGCATGGCCATCTCCCTCTCCCTGCTGTGGATGATGAACTGGATGCTGATCCACAAGACGACCGAGTTGCAGGCCCGCCAGGATCGGCCGGTGATGGAATTCGTGCGGCTCAAGCGGGATACCGACACGCGGGTCAGAGAACGTCGCCAACCGGACCCACCGCCGGTCGCCGAAGAGATCCCGCCGCCCACCCCCGAGATACGGGTTCAGGATGTGACCCGTCCAACGGTCAGGGCACCCAACATCCAATTCAGTGTTCCCAAATTGCCCATGTCTTTTTCAGGACCCTATATCGGACCGGTCAGACAGGGGCCACCAGACCGGGATTTCATAACCATCTCGCGGGTCGCTCCCCAGTATCCCTTCCGCGCCCAACGCCGGGGCATCGAGGGTTGGGTGAAGGTGTCGCTGTTGATTACGGCACAGGGTACGGTGCAGGACGTGGTGGTAGTCGATGCGGAACCGGAAGGTGTGTTCGACCGAGCGGCGGTCCAGGCGGTCTCCAAGTGGAAGTTCAAGCCCCGCATCCAGGATGGTAAGGCGGTCTCAGTGCGGGCCGAACAGACGGTCAATTTCCAGTTGGGCAAGTGATGACCAGGAGAAGACACAGCACATTCTACAGAGTCTGGGCCTTGCCTCTACTCTTGTTCTGGCTCGCCCCTGTCTGCTGGCTCGAAGCTGCAGACAAGACACCCACACTCTCACAACGGACCTACCAGGAGCTGCAATCCATCGAGGGATTGCTCGATGCGGGCAAATCGAGCCAGGCCTTGCGTCGCCTGGAAAAGCTGCTCGATAAAACCGCCAAACGCCCTTACGAACAAGCCGTGACCCTGCAATCACTGGCCCATGCCTACATCGATCAAGGTAATTACCAGAAGGCTATCCCCAATCTTGAAAGAAGCCTGCAGCTCAAGGCATTGCCGGACGACGTACAACAACGCAGTCGCTATAACCTGGCCCAGCTCTACCTGGCAACCGAGCGATTCTCCAAGGCCATCGAACTGCTCAAACTTTGGTTTCAAGACAATGCAGCACCCAGTCCCGAGGCCTATCTGATGCTCGGCAGCGCCTATCTGCAGCTGAAACAATATGCCAACGCCGTCACCCCCCTGCAGAAGGCCATCCGCCTGAGTCAGCAACCCAAGGAGGGCTGGTATCAGAGCCTGCTCGGTGCACACTACGAGCTAAAAGACTATCAGCAGTGTGTCAACCTGCTGCACCGCATGTTGAAGATCTTTCCGGACAATCCCGCTTATTGGCGTCAGTTGAGCGGTATGGAGATGCTGCGCAAGAACAACCGGCAGGCCCTGGCGGTGATGGAGCTGGCCTATCTGCGCGGCCATCTGACCCAGGAGCGGGACCTGCTGAACCTCGCCCAGCTCTACTCGCTGCTGGATACACCCTACAAGGCGGCCCGGTTGCTGGAGAAGGAGATCGAGCGGGGCCGCCTCAAGGCCAAGGCCAAGACCTGGGAGCAGGCGGCCAATGCCTGGTATCAGGCCAAGGAGTTGGATGCCAGCATCGCAGCCTATGAAAAGGCGGTGAGCAAAGGGGCCGGCTCCGAGGTCAGTCTGCGTCTGGCCCAGCTCTACCTGGAAAGCCAGCGCTGGGCTGACGCGCGCGAACAACTGCAAAAGATCGTCAAAGCCCAGGATACCCAAGCGAAAGACCGTAGCTGGCTGCTGCTCGGCATCGCCTGTTACGAGGACAAGGCGGAGGATCAGGCAAGGACCGCCTTCCAGCAGGCGATGAAGTTCCAGAAGACCAGAAATGAGGCCGAACAGTGGTTGGCCTTTCTGGATAAACAGGTCTGATGGTATCAGCAGGCTGTGGCCAAGCCGTCGGCTCGGCCTGTGTCCCTGTCTAGCATTCAGAAGGTCCCATAGATCTCTTCATTGCGCAGATCGGTCCAGTCTGCATGATCGTCTCCGAGAGACTGATCATTCCTCTGGCCAAACCGATTGGCCCTGTCTCCAATACCCGGCTGTACGGCGCTGCTCTGTGTGGCTTGAGCCTGCGTCGTCGCAGTCGGCCTTTGCTCCCGATCGGAACCCGCTTGGGCAACGCCAAATGACACCATCAATACACCCGCAACCCATGTGAATTTCATGACGCTCCTCCTCGATAGATGTTTTCCCGAGACAGCAGGCGCATACGACGGGCCTGTAACTGGCATACGCATCTGTGAGAGGATTAGATGCAGACAAATTCGTAGATGATTCATCGAATCCGGACCAACCAGGACCATGACCCCCGCCGTCAATGCCGCCAACAAACAGGGAATAACATTCAACATCCACGAGTACCGGCACGACCCGGCAAATCAGGCATATGGCGTGGAGGCGGCTGAGAAACTTGGGATTTCCGCGGATCAAGTGTTCAAGACCCTGGTTGTGATACTGGACAACGGACATCTGGCCGTTGCAGTCATTCCGGTATCGCAGCAACTCAACTTAAAGCGCTTCGCCAAGGCCATTGGCTGCAAGAAGGTCCAGATGGCAGACAAGGCAGCCGTGGAGAGAAGTACCGGTTATATCCTGGGAGGCGTCAGCCCGCTGGGGCAGAAGAAACGATTGATGACCCTACTGGACCGTTCCGCGAAAATGTTCGAGACCATCTTCGTCAGCGCGGGACGGCGTGGGTTGGAAATCGAGCTCAGTCCGGCAGATTTAATCTCGATTACCGGAGGAAGCTTACATGAGATCTGCTGAGCCTTTGCTTTCTCACATCTATTTCCGCTGTTGCCAGGCATGAACGATTCAGATCAGCAAACGGGAGACGAGCCCGACCCGTCATCCAGGCTGACGATCTCCCAGCGGGTCTCGATTCCGTTGAACGAGATCGAACTGACCGCCATCCGGGCTCAAGGCGCGGGCGGGCAAAACGTCAACAAAGTCTCATCCGCCATTCATCTGCGCTTCGATATCGCCAAGTCATCGCTACCCGAGTTTTACAAGGAACGTCTCCTGAGGCGCAGAGACAAGCGCATCTCTTCAGAAGGTGTGGTCGTGATCAAGGCTCAGAACCACCGAACCCAGGAGAAGAACCGCGAAGACGCCATCACACGTCTCAGGACACTCATTCAAGAGGCCACAAAGACCAGGAGAAAGCGGGTCCCTACCAAGCCAAGCAAGGCGTCTCAACGCAGGCGCTTGGAAAGCAAAGCGAGGCAGGCAGAACGGAAAAGACTGCGGCGCAAGATCGATCAGGATGCCTGAGTCAGGCGCTTGGCAAAATGCTTGAAAATCTAGCCCACCAGGCGTCCAATCTGCACTAGACTTGAAATCACCTCAGTGAGTTTCACCACTGAGGACTGACTACCACGTGAACGACTAACATGATTATTTCGCAACCTGACCCCATCACCCCCCCGGCCACAGATGATTCATCTCAGGGCATGACAGATGAAATCGATCTGGATGACAGCTCGCTATACCTGAACCGCGAACTGACTTGGCTGGCCTTTAACAAACGGGTGCTGAACGAGGCTGATCAGACCCGCAATCCACTGCTGGAGCGGGTCAAGTTTCTCGCTATCGTCAGCAGCAACCTGGACGAGTTCTTCATGAAGCGCATCGGCGGCCTCAAGCAGCAGGTGGCGGCCGGTGTCACTAAACCCAGCGTTGACGGCAGAACACCCCTGCAACAGCTGGCCGAGTGTCACGCGGTCATTCGTGATCTACAGCTAGAGCAACAGCGAATCTACAGTGAACTGAAACGGCTGCTGGCGGACAACCAGATTCTGATCTCCGATTACCGTGACCTGCAACCCGCTGAACAGGAGAGGTTGAGAGATCACTTTCGTCAGAATATCTTCCCCATGCTGACCCCGCTGGCCATGGACCCCAGCCATCCCTTCCCTTTCATCTCCAACCTGACCCTGAACCTGCTGGTCACCCTGCGCTTTCCGGAAGGTCACGACACCCACATGGCGCGGGTTAAGGTACCGGTCAGCCAAGAGGTCTCGCCCCGCTTGATCCAGGTCGACGAAGGCTACAACTACGTGACCCTGGATGATCTGATCGCCAACAACCTGGACATGCTGTTCCCCGGCATGGAGATCATCAGCTGCGAGTCCTTCCGGGTGACCCGCAATGCCAATGTGGAACTGGAGGAGGAGACCGCCAACGATCTGCTGGAGATGATCGAGACCGAGCTGCGCGAGCGTCATTTTGCACCCATCGTGCGCCTCGAGGTCTCCCAAGGCATGAACCCGACCCATCGGGGCATGTTAGCAGCGGAATTGGGCTTGAATGAAGTACAGGACGTGTTCGAGATCGACTTTTTGATGGCGACCCGGGACCTGTTCGAGATCGCCTTCCTGAACATCCCCGAACTCAAGGATCCGCCACACTATGCAGTGGACCATCCGCAACTGGCGCATGACCGGCGCAACATCTTTCATATCATCCGTGACCTTGGCCCGCTGCTGCTGCAGCATCCTTACGAATCCTTCAGCACCACAGTCGAGCGTTTTCTGCGTACCGCCGCGGAAGACCCGAAGGTGCTGGCCATCAAGATGACCCTGTATCGCACCTCCGCCGAAGGCAATATTCTGAATTCGCTGATCATGGCGGCGCGCAACGGCAAGCAGGTCGCGGTGCTGGTGGAACTCAAGGCGAGGTTTGACGAAGCGGCGAATATTCGCTGGGCGCGCAGCCTGGAGCAGGCGGGAATTCATGTGAACTACGGCGTCATCGGTCTCAAGACCCACAGTAAACTGATCATGGTGGTTCGCAAGGACTATTCCCAACTGCGCCGTTACTATCATGTCGGCACCGGCAACTATCACCCGGGAACCGCACGGCTCTATACCGATCTGGGGGTGCTGGGTTGCGATGAGGAGATCGGTCAGGACCTGACCGAACTGTTCAATTATCTGACCGGTTACTCCCCACCCCCCAGTTACCGCAAGATCCTCGCCGCCCCCTATACCCTGAAGCAGGCCTTGCTGCAGAAGATCGAGCGGGAGATCCAACTCCACTCGGCGGAAAATCCCGGCCTGATTCAGATGAAGATGAATGCTCTGGAGGACGCGGATATCGTCAAGGCGCTATATACCGCAACCCGCGCCGGGGTCAAGGTCGATCTCATCGTGCGCGATACCTGCCGCTTTCGGCCGGGCATTCCCGGACTCAGCGAAACCGCCAAGGTGATCAGCATCGTCGGGCGTTTCCTAGAACACGCCCGTATCAACTACTTCAGAAACGCGGGTCAAGAGGAGTACTACATCGGCTCCGCTGACCTCATGCAGCGCAATCTGAAAAGCCGTGTAGAGGTATTGATCCCCGTAGAATCCCCGGCCCTGCGCCAGGAGCTCAGACTCATGCTCGACGTACAACTGGGCGATCAACATGCAGCTTGGGAGATGCAGGCTGACGGCAGTTATCTGCGTCGTCAGCCAGCCAATGAGGATAAGTCACTGAATTGTCAAGAGACGCTGATCGGCGTTGCGGAACGCCGAGTCGCCGCAGCCAAGAAGCATAAGGAGAAACGCATGCGCGAGAAACTCATGCATCATTTCCAGTATCGACTGAAACATAAGCAATCTCCATAACGTCAGGTAATACAGTCAACCGGTAGTCTCCAGCAGCATATAAGGCACATAAAAAAACCGGCCCCGAGTATCGGGGCCGGTTTTTTGTCTAGATGAACTCAGTACCTAATCATTCACTCCAGATACCCGTCACCGCTCAGAATGGTTACTCTTGGCTTTTAATTTGCGCTTGTCCGATTGCTTACCCTGTTGTTTGGATGCAGATTTTTTCTCACCGGTCTTTTTCTTTTTGGCCTTGACTCGGCAATAAGGATCGACTTTCTTACCAGCCTTATTGACGTAACCCTTGACCCAGGTACAGGATCCGTCAGATGAACAGGCTGATTTGCTTTTCCCTTTACATTGACCTTCCGCGATAACTGATGTGGAACCCAGTCCCAAAGTAAGACAAATGACAGTTGGGAGAATACTGCGGATTAATCCATTCATATCAAATTCCTCATTTCCATTTAAATAACAATCTTCAGTCCAAAGCAACTTTTGAACCCTGAACAGTATAATTCAGACGAACCGTCACGATACTAACGCCAATCTGGTGTTTTAGATTTATTTACCAGGATGTGACTGTTATCGCATCCCGTAAATCTGGAGAATCTTTTCTCTTACATACTTAGAGTTTGCTCAATAAGTCAGCTCGCCACTATTTCGTAAGTGCGGAATTCAAAGGGCTTCCTTGCTT
>JASJBU010000050.1 GCA_030066355.1 Gammaproteobacteria bacterium
TGGATCCAGATCCGCTACGTGCGCCTGCTGGTCAGCGCCCTGCGCCATCGCTGGCTGACCCTGTCCCTGGTGATCCTGCTCTTCATGAGCGCAGTCGGCACCTTCGCCGCCGGTCTGGTGCGCATGGACTTCTTCGCCGCCGATACCATTCGGCTGTTCTACGTCAACGTGGAGATGCCGCCGGAGACCCCCCTGTCAGGCACTCTGGCCAAGGTGGAGGAGGTGGAACGCAAGGTCAAGAAACAGCTGCGTGAGGGCGAGGCCCGCGCGGTGCTCAGTTACGCAGGCAACATGTTCACTGAGACCGCCCCGCGGCTGGGGGATCATGTGGGGCAGATCATGGTGGGATTGAATCCCAAGACCCCGGAACTGCGCACCGTAGAGGCGATGATCCAGGCCATGCGCACCGATGTGATGGCTACCGCCGGCCCCATCCAACTCTCCTTTCTCCGCCTGGCCGGTGGTCCGCCCACCGACAAGCCCATCAGCGTCAAGGTGCGTGGCGACGCCTATGAGGAGATCCGCGCCGCCGCGAACCGGGTACGCGAATTGCTGGCTGAGATCGAGGGGGTCAAGGATATCGAAGATGACGCCAGCAAGGGGCGCAGCGAGTTGATCCTGAGCTTGGACGAAGATACGATCAACCGCGCCCGGCTCAACCCACTGCAGGTCAACCGCACCATTCAGCTGCTGGTGGACGGCTTGGTGGTCAGCGAGATGCGCGATGCCGGTGAGAAACTCGAGGTGCGGGTCAAGGGACCGAATCACCGCCTGCAGGCCATCGGTGAGCTCTTGCAGTTCCGCTTACCCCTGGCCGATGGTGGCAGCATACCGCTTAGCGAACTGGTCAGGGAACGGCGTGAGACCGGTTTGGGCAACATCCGCCACTATAATTTTCGCCGCGCCATCACAGTGGAGGCGGACCTGGAAGAGGAAGTCATTGACACGGTCAGCGCCAACAACCTGCTCAAGGAACGCTGGCAAGACCAGCAAGGGGCGTTCCCTGACATCGACCTGGACTTCTCCGGCGAGTTGGATGATATCTATGAAGCGATGGATGCAATCCTGATGCTCTTCGTATTCGGCATTGGGGTGATGTACGCCATTCTCGGCACCCAGTTTCGCAGTTACTGGCAACCCTTCATGATCCTCTCCACCCTGTTCATGGCTTTCACTGGCGTGACCTTTGGCCTGTTGATATCCAACAACCCGATGAGCCTCTACACCCTGTACGGAATCGTCGCCCTGGCGGGCATTGCGGTAAACGCTGCCATTGTTTTGATCTCGGCAGGCAACATGCGGCTGCGCGCCGGTATGAGTGTGCTGCATGCCACCATCTATGCCGCACGGCGCCGAGTGATCCCTATCTTGATCACCTCCATGACCACCGTGGCCGGTCTCTTCTCTCTGGCCACCGGTCTGGGTGGTAAGTCATTGATCTGGGGGCCCGTTGCCACCGCCATCGTATGGGGGCTGCTCTTCTCAACGGTGCTGACATTGATCGTAGTGCCGCTGCTCTACCGACTGTTCATGGTGCGCAGTCATCTTGCTGAAAAGTCATGAGGTCGATGTGTGTATTGAATGGGTCATGGCCTGAGAAGAGACCCCTGGTGATAACTCACAGGATGTGTTGAGCCGTTTATTATGTGTTTCAGGACATCCTGTGGGTTCTAACTTTCACCTCAAAATAGGCAGGCATCCCAACTCAGGCTATGGATCAGTCACAATAATACATATTGCTACCCTGTTGACTGTATTCACAATCAGATGACAGGTTTGTTGCAAAAGCAGGAAAATAAGTGAGGCCGGTATTGACCTTATTCTGATCCACATCCATCGGATCCTCATTCAGTGCGTAGGATTTTTGCCATAGAACCTTACCATCTGTTGAAGAGACACAGGCCACAGCAGCTTCACCACGATCTGATTTGTCTATGTGCCTGCCTACGAGCATGCCAGCGAAAAAAGCGCCAACGGCCCGGGCCGTCGAATAGCGAATTCCATAGACTCGGACTGCACAAATGGTATCCGCGCCTGTAACCTCAGCAACAGTCTGGATACTACTCAAATCCGGACTGTATAAATTAAATTGGTTCTTTCTAACTTGATCATCCAGATCCTTTAAGATATCGATTGCAGCGGACTTCACTTCATCTTTGCCGGCAAAGACTGGATAGATATAGGTTGGATTCTCGGCATCTTGATTCCACTTGGATTCAGGACCTAACTCATCGTAATCAGCATAGACGAGTTTATCTTCCCCATACCGAGGAAAGCCGACTACGACAGGCTCGGAAAAGACGACCTGATAACCTTTAGCCTCGATGCTGTTCTTCACAAGCACCATAAGATTTTCAATACCCGACTGACTCGACTTTAGGCCTAGCACTGCCGGGTCACCACTGTTACGTGGCCAATAAACACTCGAAGAACCCAGCAATGTAATCTCTTTCATGGGATTAAATGTTTGCAGGCCTTTATCAGCCTTGAGATTCGGTACCTTGGCGGCACAGCCGGATAACAGATTGATGAGTAATCCTAATAGCACGATATAAAACAACTTCATTTCCATCTTTTCCTTTATTGATAAAATCCGAAACAATGAATCCATCGCGAGTAGTTGTATAATTGAATCACCTCCTGCCATATGAGTGTATTGAACTATCCAACGCTGAATCACAATCACCAGAATTGATTGTGACCACTTGAATGAAGTCTATGAATGATTGCCAAGGTTTATCTGCTTATCCCTTTACTGAGAACCATTCCAAGCCGCTTCCTTGATTCAGAACTCAGCCCATTATTTTCAAATAGTTCGCTAACTTAGGTCATAGTTCAAGGATTTTCAGGGCGCACAAACAGCATATAAGCCGCCGTCCTGACCTGCGTTACTGCCATTGTTAGTGAGTAAACGTTCCAAGCGGTAAGTTTTTTAAAAAAATTGACTATCGTAATGTTCAACCACTGATATCGTATTACATATAAAGATACTTGGCGCTCAGAGCAGTACCATCCAGAGAGAGTCTGTATTGACATTTCCTCTTTCAATTATACTGGTTGGGCGATGGGTCTAACCTGACAGAGCCTAGAATTCACCTGTCAATCGAAGCTCGTTTTATCCACTGAGATATTCGCCTTAATATTGATTATCCAATACTGAGAGAATCTCAGAAGACTTCTTAGAGTGGGTTTGTACAATTGAGGTCTTGTTGTTCTACTGGCCATCAACCTTCAGGCAAAGAAGCTGAAGTTTGATTCTCTTTCCGAACCGCTATCGTCGTTGGCAGTACCATGGATTGCATAGGTCAGTGGCCTGTTAAGTGGAATGCACTTGATTTCCGACCAACACGGATTCACCGATACACGCTTGTTGAACACACAGTGATCGTATTTATCACGCCCCAGTAGCGAGCCTTGGTATCACTAAACAACCAGCTTGTTTAACAAAATATATGTTCCACGCTCAATTGGGTCTTGAGATCTCAGCGTTTGTCTGATCCTCTACATCAGTCGACGACATGCCCTATGACAGATAAAGTTCTTGGCCTGTAGCACAGTCTGATACGGTCTATGCATAGACCCTGCATCAGACTACCTGACAGCGACCCACCGCAGATCCATCCCTGACATTACACAAGTGAAGGGTAATCCTTGCCAGTCTCATCACAGTAATGATCATCCTCCTTTCAATCGATTGTTTTACCCTGGCAGACATACAGACTGATATCTGTTGACAATCATTAATGTGAATGAAACGCATACACTAAACGATACTAGATTCTGTATCTTCTCTACAGTTTCTTCAGATTTCCAGCATCAGGTAGTGTAGCCTGCCTGATTCATCACCGATCGCCAGTCGATCACCCCCAGGGGTTACGGCGATTGTGGATATTTGATGATCAAATGTCAGGCTCGCGATACGTTTCAAGCAATCCAACCCATACACAACCAATGTGTCGTTGTAGACCGAATAGGCATATCCACCCTGTGGTGCAATGGCAACTGCATCCACATCACCGGTGTTTCCTGTGAATTGTTTAATCGGTTGGCATGTATCAAGATCCCATATACAGATCGTGTCATCCCTGGCTGCACTGATGATGTGTTTACCATCCGGCGTCAGTACGATATCCAATACCCTTTTCCCATGTCCCTCAAGCAGTATTGGATCCTCGGTAAAATCCCAGACAAATAAGGAACCGAATAGTGTGCCAAACACAACGGTACGAGAATCGGGATGAAAGGCGAAGGACACCACATCAAGATCCATCAACTCCAGATTTTGTGTCTTTCCACTTGACTGATTCCAGACACATAGATTCCCCTGCGATTCGACGAGCACCCGTTCAGCATCTGGTGACATGGCTACTTTAGCATAACGTGTAATCAAGACATGGGTGATATCCACCTGCGGTCCGGGATGGATCTCAGCCAGCATGGCACCATGTATCTCCAGTGATGCAATTGCACGATCGTTACTCCGGTGAACCAAAACCCTCAGGCAATGCCCGCTTTGCATATCCCACACACGAAGAGTCCGATCTCTGGAAACCGAAACAACACGTCTTCCATCCGCTGAAATCACCAAATGATAAACCTCGGATAAGTGTCCCTTTAATTGATAAAGTGCTCGCAGATGTTCAACATCCCATATCGTCAAGGTCCGATCCTGAGATGCGGTAACCAACCGTTTACCATCCCCAGTCATCTGTGCAGATTTTACCCAATCGGTATGTCCCTTTAACTGTCCCACGACATTGAGTTTGGCTTTTTCATAAGCCTCGGGAATGGACAAAATCTGTTTAGCGCTTTGCCCATATTCCCAGATAATAAAATCACCTCTGGAGGTTCCGGAGAAGACCTTTTCTCCATTAGAGGATAATGAAAGCAGTGTGAGCGCATCCTTGTGTCCAGGATAATGAGAGCGGCTGTAAGGGACTCCAACCTCCCAATGACGAATCGTTTTGTCTGCCGAACCAGAGATGATCTGTCCGGTGACGGGTGATAACAGGATGCTTCTGATGGTTCCAGAATGCCCTTCCAGACTCTCCATCTCTTCCCCAGTCTGCAGATTCCATACCTTGATGGTCTTATCCCGTGAACCGGAGATAACTTGCTTCGTGTCAGGGGTAATGGCAATTGTCTCTACACTGGCTGTATGGCCTTGCATTTCTAACAGTGGAATATCCGAGTCAGTTGCCCAGAGAAGCACCTTACCATCATCGCCCCCGGAAAGGAGTCTGTCTCCATCCGCACTGATAACAAGGCAACGGACGATACCTGTATGCCCTTCCAAAAGGCGCTCATTCGCATCCGCCAATCCCACGCGACGTATCGTCCAGTCACCAGCCCCGAAAAACAACATGCGGCCATCCGTGGTGAAGGCGATGCTATTCAGTTGATGACCACGCCCTTTATAGATGATATTTCCCTTTCCCGTTTCCCAATCCCAGAGCCGTACCGTACCGTCTTCCGCCACCGATGCCATAAGCTTGCCAGATGGAGCGATCGAGACATGCTGTACCGCCAAGGTATGCCCCTTGAATACTGCCAATTCACGTGCAGTGTTAACGTTCCACCTTCGTAACGTGCGATCTTCCGAACCGGAGACGATCGATTCTCCGTCCGGAAGAAAAGCAACCGTATGTACGGCTCCGGTATGCCCTTCAAAACTGCGCACGATTTGATTGGTTCGCAGATCCCATAAACGCACTGTCCAATCTTCGGAAGCTGAGACGAGCCAATGCCCATTCGGTGAAATCGCCAGCGCTGAAACAGCTCCACCATGCGATTTCAAGATACTCCGCATTGCACCACCCGGATGAGTCAGGGAGGATTCAGACAACACCAACTTTGGCCTTACTACGGCATCATCGGCCTGTTCCAATAAGGAATCGATGGTTCGGCAATGGCCTTGATCGAGTCGTCCGCAGATCTGCAGACGTAATTGGTCTGAATCAAACGCCAAGCCATTGGATGACAAACGCAATGCATCGCGCACCAATCCAATATCTTCAGCTTCATCCAATAGTTCGAAGTCACGAAGCACGACTTGTAGCGGAACCACGGCTAAGCGAGCCCTCAACCAGGCATAATCGACCAACAGTTCCCGCAGTCTTGTCTTCTGACCGGCCTGCACAAGGTGCCAACCGATCCATCTCCAGGCATAGGCATCCGGTAGTGCCAAAGGGTTATTCAACCAATCATTCACCAGCTTACAATGTAATGCAGTGGTATCTCCCAACAGCGACTCCAGAAAGGAGCGAAGCACACCATGCAGGCGTATATTCCCTGTCTTGAGATCGAACTCCAGTAACGCCGCATCATCCAGCCGCAACATGAGCGCTTCACTATCGAATTCGTCCAAACCCCAAAGCGTAACTGCTGCGCTCAACGGAAAAGAACTATCTTTTCGGAACACGCCAAGCTGAGTGAAACGCATTCGATCCTCAGCGCAGAATAGCTCAAGACTGGCTCCAACCGTGCTTGCCACCGCATCGTGTCTGGCACTGGGAGCCATCCGATCGAACGCCACAACGCCCTTCTTGTCCATGGCCTTGTCGATATACGCCAGTGCTCCGGACAATGAGTCTCCACGCTCCATCCGCTCTCTCAATTGCGATCCGGCAAGTTTCAACAACAATGGCCAATCCTCCAACTGTGCAGCCAAGACTCGCAGCGCCTCCATATTCTCAGGCTTGCTCTTCAATCGTGAAGTCAGCATTTGTAACGCCTGCGCCCGGGTCATCTTGTCCACCAGCGTGCGCTTCGCCCCGACTTCAGTCACCACCCGTAAATGCCGAGTCGTAATAAGGCGGGAACAGAGATTACCGCCCCGTAAAAAGGGTTTCAGGTGATTTGGATCCCAGACATCATCCACCACCAAGAGACAGTTTTTTTGATCAAGCCGTTCTGCCAACTGAAAAGAGGCATCGTCAATATCGATGAAGGATGGTCGCTCGCCTGTCAATGCCGCATACATTTTAGTCAATTCACCTTGTATATTCGGCGCTTCACCAAGACTGACCCAAAGGACACCATCGTCATAACTGCTGATAATCCTTTCGTGATGACAGACGATACTCGCCAGAGTGGTTTTTCCATATCCACCCGGCCCTTGCAGTGACGTCGTTGTAATTTGTGGATTCTCACCAGTCTCATCCAGTAAGCAACCGAGCAATCCCTCTGTTTGATCAGGCCTGTCGACACATTGAACTGGCAGATCTGGTGCCATGAAGGGGATCCGATTGACCTTTTCTGCGCTCCGTAAAAAAGCGACAAAGGTATCCCATTCACAACTCAGATCGTAACAATGGACCTTACGCATCCATTTGGGTAATAGCCTGAAGTCGAGAGCCGCAGCATCCGGTATCACCGGACAGACCCGCACTCCCTGTTGTCTGGCATAACGCCACTCCTTGGCGGCAATCTCCGACTGCATAGCCGCAGGTGTCAGCAGCATGATCAGGATTTCCACCCTGTCTAGAGCCTCCGTGATCTGCTTCCACCAACCGATACCACCCACCATCTGTGCTCTATCGATCCAAAGGGTGATTTCCGGATTGTCCCGCACGAGTCGCTCACGCAGCGCTCCAGCCGTCTCGGCCCCATCCGTTCGCGCATAGGATATAAAGGCACGTGGCGCTGCCTTGAATGGATCCATGACGTGCACCACTAGAGACCTCGATTTGATGATTTCATCGGTTATCTCTATAGGATATCAATAGTCCCAGTCTGTTACCCCAGCATTGGATAGCTGTTCATCGCCATTCTTTTCATCATGTGCGGTTCTCTGCCTCACACTATAATCAATATGTGGTTAGAAAATTTTTCTTAACGATCAGGAGACGCTGAAACCATTGATTATCAGACGATATATTTTATTATAGAGGATCGTGACATGAATCCAGCCAATACCCGGATTTCACCAATCCAGCATACCCTGATGGGTCTGCTCATCAGTACTCTTCTCATCCTCACAGGTTGCGCCACCCATCAAGGTGAGCATGAACAATCCGGCATGATCATCGGTGGCGTTCTGGGCGGCCTGCTTGGCTCTCAGGTCGGTCGGGGAGATGGACGTACTGCCGCCATCATCATCGGCACCATGGCCGGTACGGCGATCGGCGGCACCATCGGACAATCCATGGATGAAGTCGATCGCATGAGAACCAGTCATACCCTGGAGACCGTCCGAACCGGTGTACCCTCCCGCTGGAAAAACCCAGATACAGGCCACAGTTATACCGTTACCCCGACCAGGACCTATGAGCAAACGGGGACACCCTGCCGTGAGTACACTATTGACGCAATGATTGGTGGTAGGAATGAGAAGGTCTACGGCACGGCCTGCAGACAACCAGATGGCAGTTGGAAGACTCAAAATTAGTATTCATTGAGCAATCAATGACCTACAGATCAAGCCATAAACTGTCACTCGGATCACTTGAAACCAAAAACCTGGTGTGCCCCATTCCATATCGGAAAGGGGTATGCCAGTTATAAACACTGACACTCATAACAGAAAACTGGGATTCAACATCGATTAGACCATTGGGTAATCCCACCTCTATAGCTCTACACGGAAGAGTGCACATCCACCTTTGGCGATTGAATCGTACATCACCAATAGATCAACGCTATTCATACCCTGAGACATTATGGCCAAGCCCTCCGCTTTCGCTCCGTCGACCGCATCGATCTCACCCAGACACTTGGCCGGCTGATACTCACGATCGATAGCCGGGAGTTGATCCTGGCCATCCCAATACCACAGCTGAAAGACACCTGGCATATCGTTAACGGGTCCGGAAAGAATCAGAAATCCCGCATTGATTGTCACCATGTCACGGATACCTTGCCCTTTGAGGTCAACGAATAACTGCTGGTACTTATGCGGGCTCTCGAATTCAAGGCTCCACACAGGCACCAAATTGGAACGCAGCACCGGACCACGAAAACCCAGATAGAGACACCCATTGGCTATCGCCAGACCTTCGATATCAACACCGTTTTCCTTACTGGGTATTTTCACAAAACGCCGCATGACGGGATCAGCGCGTAATAACTTCATCAGGCTTATGGATTTCGGAGTCCCAAAGGTTCCATGCTGCCTGTCAAACGGAATCCGATACAGTCGCTCGCGTGATTTTTGCCGATCTACCTTTGTCAATCGCTTCAGGTTTTTCTTGGCCTTGTAATCGAGTTTACAGACCCTTCGACGCCGTGAATGTGAACCAACCGCATAGAGATAATCCTGTGCAAAGCACAGTGCCTCCAAGTCAGTCTCATCCCGAGCATCGGACAATCTGATCGAGGATTGAATACGCCACACATTTTCCTGCTGCCTGACCAACAATTGAATGGCATGTCCCTCATCACTACCGACCAAAAGGAAATCATCGACAATGACCAGCCCACTGAGATCCTGATCCTCTTCTATATCACCCACCAATTCCACCGGTCGAATCTTCTTTATCATCCAGTACTCCGGATTATCTTTTCTGGCATTGTCACACCACTAATGCCATCGTAGTCTGAGGCCAGTTTACGAGTCATAGTTGGTCTGAATATCGTCGTTCTCGATTGACTGACCACTCTCGGTCTCACGCTAGTACTTTAGTCCTACGGAGTAACCCGCGTACCGACACAATAAGCAGTATGTTAAAATATGCCTTAACAAAGTAAGGCAATTTTTATTGGTTTTTGGACGCATAACAGGCCTCCCGGATCATAGAATTTCCTTTGAAATAATAAACTGACAGCGTTGCGGAATTGAGTATGTAACGGTGTTTACAGAGCGGATTTGGGAAGTTGTTTTCGTTTTTTTATAGCTCATGTTGAGTCGCCTTTCTCAGGTCGCCACTGTCTATTCGGTACTTGATTCCGCCCATTCAGGAATGCAGTCATGCACGGGGAGATGCTTGGCGGCGATACCGGTTCCGGTTGCAGCCGTATAGCAGACATTTAAGATGAGCATATATTTCAACCCATTCGCCCTCGCTTCGTTGGTCTTAATACTATCCGGTATGAGTGGGATCCAGGCATTCGAATTGCCGACCATCGAGATGCCAACGGCAGAAACCGCCACAGACGAGCAAAAACATTGCCTCCGATGTCACAGCATGCAAACACTCGGCTACCGCGATCCAGTCACCGGCGGTCTGGTCAATCTTCACATCCCAGAAGAGGGCTTCAAAGATTCTAACCACCAGGCCTTGGGCTGCAAAGACTGCCACAAGGCCGGATTTCAGGACTACCCCCACCCTCCCAAGGCCAAACAAGAGTCTCTCTATTGTGTCGATTGTCACGAAGACAACCCTAACATGATTCCCAGTTATTTTGCCGAAATAGAAAGGGAGTTCAAAGAGAGTGTTCACTTCAAGCGCATGCCTGAGCATTTCAGTTGCTTCTCTTGCCATAATGCGCACTTCTTCAAGGCCAGCAGGAAGTCGTCGGATCCAAACCGCATGCCAAATCGGGAGATGTGTCTGAACTGTCATGCAGAAACCGACTTCGAGGCAGGCGGCCTGCAACGCGACATCAATGAGATGGTCGCCTACGACAACCACATTTGTCTTGACTGCCACGCCGAGCCCGGTCGGATCGCTGATCTCAAATCCGGCGAGGCACCGGATCTCCTGGCGAGCCATGATTGGATGCCGAATATACAGATGCATTGGAAAAAGGTCCGTTGCATCGACTGTCATTTATCGACCTCCGACACCTACATGCACCAGATACTGGACGCAGATCAGGCGGTGAAACACTGTGAGGACTGTCATTCCGCCAACTCGATACTCTTGACCAAACTTTATAAATACAAGATGCATGAGAGCCGTCAGAAATACGGTTTTCTCAACAGCGTCACTTTGAATGAAGCCTACATCATCGGCATGACCAGAAACGTTATCCTTGATCAACTGAGCTTCCTGATCATGGGAGCCATGGTACTGGGCATCACCGCGCATGGCACCGCACGCTGGGTATCCAACAGGAGGAGAAAACGATGAAGGCGATGTATCTCTATCCATTGTGGGTCAGAGTCTGGCATTGGCTGAATGCACTGATGTGTGTGATCCTGCTACTCACAGGTATGAGTCTGCACTTTTCCAGTAAGAATGATCCGATCATTTCATTCGATACCTCGATGCTGGTGCACAACATCGCCGGCATCACCATGTCACTGCTCTATGCGGTCTTCCTGATCGGCAATGTCATCAGTCATAACGGGGTCCACTACAAGGTGGACTTCCACGGCTACTTCAAGCGTCTTTTTATTCAAATAAAATACTATGGGGTAGGAATCTTCAAGGGCGAACCTCATCCTTTTCCAGCCACCGATAACTGCAAATTCAATCCCATGCAACAGGTCGCCTATGTTGGGGTGATGTACGGCCTGGTTGCCGCCTTGGTTCTGACCGGAGTTGCCCTGTTGTTTCCGGAGTCCATCCCCGAGAACCTGTTCGGTGCCGGCACCATCCTGCCCATCGCCTTGGCCCATACCATCCTTTCGTACTTCATCGCCTTGTTCTTGATCGGTCATCTGTATCTCGCGACCACCGGGCATACCCCATTGAGCAATTACAAGACCATGATCACCGGGGTGCATTTCGAACACCAAACGGATGAACTAGAGGGAACAGTCAAATGAAAACATTAAAGCGTCAGGCCGGACGAATACGTATCTTCAAAACCCTGTTTGTCTTAGCGGGGATATTCCTGGTTGGGAGTCTCGGCTATAAATATCTCTACCCGGTCATCTTCGAGGCCTATACCGGGGTGGTCAACGCCCCGCTCACCTATGAAAGCAGCCAGAAGCTCACTACGACCGAGTTCGAGGCCCTTGCCAGGGAGTTGACTCATGACGCCCGCTACAAGGAGGCGGTGGCCGTCTCGGCGGATGAAGAAAACGAATTCGCCCGTAAGCTGAAGATTCAGATGCTGATGAATACCCCCTCGTTCAGGGCTAAGACCGATTATCGGCATATCGACTATTTCCGCCATGCCGGCATCAAACAGTACGAAGGACCGAAGACCTGCCTGCAATGTCATGAGACCATGGTCGTGCATGACTACGAAGGCAATCACAAAACCGTCAACACCATGGATGACATCCTGGACACGGTGCATTTCAAGTTCCAATCCAGTGGACGGGTCTTTTCCACCTACGGCTATGACGGCAGGCGCGTGAATGCCGACAGCGCCATGCCCATCCCGATCGGCAAAATCAATCGGGCCTGCGGGGTACCCGGCAGTTTTTCTTGGACCGGTTGGGCCAAACTGGTGGAAGCCAAGCCCCATGGGGAGGATGGGGAAGTCGAGATCCGCAGTGAGGGTTGTGGGCAATGCCACATCGGCGGCAACTACCACCCGGCCACCGAGAAGATGATGCCGATCGGCGGTATCCCCGAAGAGACCAAACAGGGTATCGACTGTCTGATCTGCCACTCGGATACCTATGATATGAACCAGCGCTATGTCATCGAGGACGACTACGGTATGCGCTGGAACCAGGATCGCAGTATGCGCGCCGCCATGACTGTATCCTGGGCAAGAAGCAAGAACTGCCTCAACTGCCATCAGCACAACATGGGGGGCGACGCCTACGAGCACAATGTCGCCGCGGCCAATCTGGGCTACAAGAACAAGCGGCTGTTACACCATGGTGCGAAACGCGCCAATCCCTTCGCTCCCGAGGACGATGTACATGCCGCGGCGGGCATCATTTGCACCGATTGCCACGTACCCGAAGGTCACAAGATCCCCCGGGGCATCAAAGGCACCGACCTGGTCTCCAATGATTTGCCGTTCAAAGAGGTGGCCTGCGAAAACTGCCACACCGAGGCGCCCCATACCAAATCCAAGGACCGGGTGATCCTCAATGGCCATATTGCCCGCCTGGCCTGTGAGACCTGCCATATCCTGGAACTCACTGAATACAATGTGGTACTGCGGGACTGGGTACACCCCACCTGGAACGAGGAAGAGGGTATCTATACCCCCACCGATGTCTACCGAAACGGCGAAGTGGGCAAGGGCTTTATCTATCTCTGGTTCAACGGTAATGGCACCTTCCTGGCCAATGCCCTGGGCAACAACCCGCTGAAGACCGACACTTACAATCCCTTGATGGATCAGATGGCCAATCTCGACCATCCCGAAGTGGTTGCTGCGGTGCGCGAGGCAGCAATCAAACTGAAGGAGACTTATCCGGAGATCGATGTCGACGACTATGTGGAGAAGGCGACCCGCCCCTTGACTCAACTCTCAGCAAAGACGCTGGCACAACGCCGCAGGACCATCGAGCAGAATCTGACACCGGTCATGAACAAGGGTGAGAGTAAGATCTACCCGTTCAAGCTCTTCAACGCCATCATGTATGAGGATATGGGCAACCAGGGGCCGTTCGGCGCCATGATTCTGCCCTTCGACTATCCCAGCTACTACGAGACGGGCGACCCCAAACTGTCCGTCATGCAGGCCATCTCCGATCCCATCGTCAAACGCATGTATGAACTCCCCTTCAAGGAATACATGATGGACGAGTTCATGGCCTATTTCGGGGTCGATGAGTGGAACACCACCTATCCTGTAGAGAACGGGGAACTGGCAGCCAATGTGGAAGCCAACTGGATGCGCCAGATGGGTACCCTGATGGTCAACCACGGCATCCAGAAGGATGGCCGAAAGTGCGAGGAGTGCCACCAGGAGAACGGCATCATCAATTTCGTCATGCTCGGCTACCCGGAAGAACGGGTCGCCGATCTACAGAACCTGCCGGAATTGAAATACCTCAATATGCCGGTTGCTGAAAAAGAGGCGATGATCAAGGAAAAGCTGAGTAAAAAAGAGTAAGCCAGCTCCATCATTCAACAACACTCAGGCCTGATTCGCCAACGCGGATCAGGCCTTTTGTTGTCAACGTTCGATGGTGTAAAAGATATCCACACCTTGCGACTGCCCGCTCTCGGTCTGAATCTGCAGCTTCTTGGTGAGATCATACCTGAGCCGCAGCTTGGTCTCGCCGGTAGCCAATTCATTCACGTACTGTACGTAGAGCCGTGGTGAGAGATAGGTACCAGCAACCACCGAGGCCTCTTCCATCGCCCCACCAGTCTCGACCCGCAACTCCTCGAGCCCGAACTGACGGCCAAGCTCGGACGCCAGACTCCCGGCCCCGGCTGCTTGCAGGGCCGCCTGCACGCCCACACTCTTGCCACCCGATTCACCCGGTGCACGGCCGGTCAGCAGATAAGAGAGCACATGGCTCTCACTCATCGCAGGAATGGAAAACAGGCTAAGCTGCGGATTCTTCAGCGTGCCGGTCACCCGCAGGCCGGCTGTCACGTCCTCCACCTCCCGTACCGCCCGCACATCCAGCCCTGGATTATCCACAGGACTGTCGGCGAACAGTGCGTAGCCCCGTTCGATCTTGAGATCCTGGCCATAGGCCCGATAGGTTCCGTCCAACACACCGACCCGTCCACTACCGGTCACCGGTCGACCAGGTTCATCAGTCACCATCAGATTTCCGGTCAAATTGCCGCGTAATCCCATCCCTTCGAAACTGACCCGGTCACCAAAGGAGATCCGCAACTTGGAATAGAATCTCGAATCCTGCTTCGATTCCGCCTGTTTGTCGCTTTCGATAACTATCAGGTCAGGACTACCGGACACCGCGCTCTCCGGCATCTCCCGGGGACGGATGCGGGCATAGGGGATATGCACCACGCCATTCAACTCGGAGCGCTCTTTGGTGTAACGGATCACCAAATCCGGCGAAACCTGGACTTCCGCTTCTGGAATGTCCACCGCCAGCCATTTCTCGCCCTCGATCCGCAACTCCGTGGGAAAGCCCTTCTCACCATCCAACTGGGTCAAGCCACTGAGTTTGAGCCTGCCCTTGCCCGAGCGCACTCCACCTTCCAGCTGCACCTGGTCGAAATCACTCGCCGCCAAGCTGAGCTCCAGTTCGCGCAACTCCAAACCCAGTTCTGGGAGATCCACCGCCCCACCCTGCAAACGGGCATCCCCCTCGAGGCTGGGTACGCTCAGTGTGCCACCCAGCTGGAAATCCGCTGCGATCGCTCCCTGCAGGTTCTGCAAATTGGGCGATATGGCACTCAGTAGCCCCAGGTTGTCGATCCGGGCATCGAGTTTCCCCGAGATGGCCTGGTTTTTCAGATCGAGTTGCATAGGCTGCATCCCCGGCAAGCTGAGCTCCCCTTGAATCCCGCCGAGCCCGGTCAGTGGCAGGTTCAGGGCGCAGCGTGCCGCCTGCTCGTCCAGGCTGACAGTCACCAGGCCAGTGGAGAAATCGACCTCCTGCGGCACTCCTCCCAAGTCGAACTTGAGCTTGCCCTGGGGAATCGCGATCTCACCACGACCCTGCCACACACCTCCGCTAAGCGTGGCGATTTCAGCGTCCAGATTGGCAAGACCAGCAATACGCGTCTCTTCCGGAAGCCAACTTTGAAAGAGGGAGATCGGCAGATTCTTGCCCTGCAGAGCAGCCTGCCAGCCTGTCTCGGCCCGGGCGCTGAACGAGCCACAGAGATCCGCCCCAGCCGACCTCAGACAGGCTTGTTCGATCTGCTGCTGTGTCTGATCGAGGGTAAATTCTGCGGCTGAAACAAGTTGCCATTGACCCAGATCCTGCCATTGCAGGATCAAGCTTTGCAGCACACCCCGCCAACTGTATTGCTCATCCAATCCAGCCTCGAGGGCCAGTTCCAACTGAGGCACCTCTTGCCCCGTCAATTGGAGGTCCAGGTGATGAGCCGCGCGTAGACCGGCGAGATCTATCCGTAATCCATCCCAGTGCTGCCCACCCAGGTCGAGTTTCGACGCCTGAAGCCGCATCTCGACCCGCTGGCTTCCATCCAGATCCAGATCGGCAGCGGCCTGCAAGTCGGCGACTTGCTGCTCCTGATAGGCGAGCCGGCTGGCCTTGACGCTCGCTACAACACGCGGCATCTCGGCTTTTCCGGAGAGCTGGCCCCTGGCATCCAGCGCCCCTGCCAGACCAGGCCAAAGGCTCTCCAGCTCGGGGGCCTGCAGGTTCCAGTCAAGACTCAGGCGCTCCCCCAACGTGCCCTGCATCTCCAATCGATTGACCCCGGAATCCACCTCGAACTGACTGATGGCCACACGTTTGCCATCGAACCCGGCTGCGCCCACGGCCTGCAGAGGATAGCCTCGGAGTTCACCCTGTAGTTTTTTCAGCTGTAATTCCACATAGGGGACGGATTCCTTGATCCGTCCCTCGGTGGTGAGTTCCAGAGACAGCCTCCCCGGAAACGCCTCATGAAACAGCCCCGGATCGAGGTCCTTGCCTGTGAGCTGGAGTTGCCAGTCCAGATCCGGCTGCCAGGCCACGTGGCCGCTGCCCTCAGCCCGAGCCTCCTGCAGCACCAGTCTGAACTCATCGAGGATCAAGCCCTGCAGATTCCCGCTCCCCTCGGCGTCCAGCCTGCCCTGCGCCGGTGGATAGCCGGGTACCCGAACATCCAGATCCAGCCGGTATTGATAGTCTTCAGGTCGACCCTGCAAGAGCAACTGACCGTCCTGACTGTAAAATTGGCGTTGTTCACCGGTCAGAGGCCATCTCAAGTGATTCCAGTCGAGCTCCGCTACCAGGGTTCCCATTTCCGCATCTGCTGAGTAGCGTCCCTGCCCCCCCAGCCTCAGACCGTCCGACCCCCTGATCAGCAACCGCTTGGCCTCCACCGTCCCTTGCTCATAGCGAGACTCGAACTCCACAGCCAACGGACCCAGGGAAGGCTCGTACAGGTCAAGCTGCCCATCGAGCTCCAACCGTTGGAAAGTACCCTTACCCTGAACAGCACCGCTGATGCGTGCCGGGAACGCCTCCAGCATGGCCCCGACCTCTGTATTGTCCAGCACCCAATCTGCCTCCCAGCGTGGCGACGCCTCCAGCTCATACAGGCTGACATTCAATTCACTGGACAGGGGGGCCGCCAGGGATTGCCGCACTTGCAGTGCCTGCAGACTACCGGTTACCGACCCCTTACCCTGCAGTTCTGGACCGTCGGTCACTCGATAGCTCCATGCTGTCTGCAGGGCAATGGGTAGCCCTGGGCTCAATGTCAACTCACCACTTAAATTTGCCTGGGCGGAGTATGCGGCAGCCTCCAACCGCGCGACTTGCACTTGCTGTCCGCTAGCCTCGACCTCCAGCCTCAACCGATCGAGGATGATGGGTTCCTTGCCCTCTGCCTGAAGCAATTGGAAGTCATCGATACTCAAGGTCTCGACTAGCATATCCAGCGGCAGGCTGAATCCGCCAAATTGCGGGGCCGGCGCTGGTTGATCGCCCCCAGCGGGCAGGGCCAAGCGGGTTGCTTCCAGACTCAGCTCGACCAGGTGCAGGCGCCGTTTGAGCAGCTCTGTCGGCCGCCAGTCGAATCGCATGCGTCGAATCTCCACAAGCAACTCAGCGTCTCGGTAACGCAGATCCCGGAGCAGTAAGGGTCCGGTAAATCGTCCATCGAACCCGCCAATCTCCAGCTCCCCCGGCACCCATTCTTGGAGCTTGCCAGCCAGCCAGCGGCTGCCTGATTCCGAATGCAGAAGATACCCACTCCCTGCCAGGACCAGCGACAAGATCCCCAACAGGCTCAGCAGAGTATAGACCAGGAGACGGCGCAAGATTCGCCGGTTCACAGCTCGGGGCCCACTACCAGGTGCAGACGCAGCTGAGTCTCGTCAGCACTGATCCCGGAGGCGAAATCGATCCGAATGGGTCCCACTGGGGAACGCCAGCGAATCCCGAAACCAGCGCCATATTCCACTTCCGACTCATAATCGGGATCAAAGGCATTGCCCGCATCAATGAACAGGGCAGCGCTCCATTTCCCGGCGATAATTCGCTCCACTTCGAGGCTACCGACCGCCAGATAGCGGCCACCGATCACCTCGCCCTCTTCGTCAGTGGGTCCCAGCCGGTCCAGATCGAAGCCTCGCACGCTGTTGTCTCCGCCGGCGAAGAAACGCTTGGAGGCCGGCAGCTCCAGCAGATCGTCGGTGAAGGTCGCCCCCAGATCCGTGCGCGCCAGCAGGCGCCAATCGTCGTTGATGCCGACGATAAACTTATCGTGGGTGGAGAACTGTAGATAGCTGGTGGCGGAAAACAGCTTGTCATGGGCGCCTTCGATGCGGAAATCGAGTTTGTGGCCGCGCTGCAGAAAATTCCGCTTGTCGGTCTTCAGCTTGGTCCACTGCACATTGGGCACCAACAGAAAGGCGATATCCTCCTGATCGCCCACTTCGTAGGACTCGTAGGAGTAGTCCAGTCCCAGGGTACGGCGCCAACCCTTGCCCAGGCCGATCGATTGCCGGCCGTAGACCTGGGCCAAGACCCCCTTGCGGCTGTCGGTGTCATAGCGGTCGGCGGAGAAGCCGTAGGTGCGAGAGTCCTTGGTGGGCCGCTGCAGCGGGGTCAGGTATTCCACCTGGAAGGTGCTGTGCGGTTTGGACAGGCGCAACTCGCTCTGCATACGGTGTCCACTGGGACCGACCCGCCGGCGCTTCCAGTCCAGGGTCAGGCGAGGGCCGGTGTCGGTTGAATAGCCAAGACCGACGCGATAGCGGTCCCGCTTGTTCGGCTTCAGATGAATATCGATGGGCACCCGCTTGTTCTCGGCCTGGTCGCGTTGCGCCTCCACCTCGACACTCTTGAAATATTCGCTGTCGATCAAGTTGGACTGCAGGGTCAGCAGCTTCTCGAAACTGTAGGGATCCCCGGCTTGAAACGACAGATAGCGGGCAAGGAATTCCGGTTTCATCACATCCTGCAGAAAGCGGACTTCGCCGAAAAAGTAACGTGGGCCGGTGTCCAGATGCAGCTCGATGGAAGCGGTGTAGCTCTGCAGGTCCACCAGCACCTCGTGACGGACATAACGTGCATTCAGATAGCCCCATTCGACTGTTGCGGACAGCAGGTCCTTTTTGGCCTTTTCATAGAGGGTCTGATCCAGGACATTCCCCTGGGTCATGGGAAAAGTGGGGTTGTATTTGGGATCATCCCGGCCCTCCCCCTGTATCTCGAAATCCACTTTCTTCAAGCGTACCTGGGGACCGGGCTCGACCTCATAGGTCAGTTCGTATTCATCCCCATCCTGCTTCAGGCGTCCATCGATGCGCGGTTTGAAATAGCCATAGGGTTGCAGAGCCTTGCGGATCTCCCCCTCGGCTCGGTTATGCAAGAGACGTAAACGTGAGGAGGTCAGGCTCTCGCGGTCCTTCTCCTGCTCCACCGAAAGATAGGCGAGCACATTGGCTTTCAGGTCCCGGTCCAAACCCTCGACACTGACCCTGACATCCAAAGCATGGCTGCTGCAGGACAGGAGCAATCCGATGAGAAGACAAGAGGCTCTCAGAATTTGGCACCGGGATCTGTTCATCGCCCAGATTCTATCAACTCTCGGCAAAACAAGTGCACAACCCGGAGGAGACCGAAACAGCGTTGCGCTTTTCAGGTTGATTTCAGCTTGTTTCATTATGCTTAAGCCATCAACCAATACTGAGAATCCTGAGCATGCTGAAGACAAGACAGATCAAAGTCTGGGATCCCCTGGTGCGCAGCATCCACTGGACCCTGGTTGCCACCTTCACTCTCGCCTTTGTTACCGAAGACGAATTCATGAACCTGCATGTCATCGTCGGTTACCTCGTTCTCGGTCTGCTGGCGATCCGTCTGGCATGGGGTTTCGTCGGCAGCCGGCATGCCCGCTTCACCGATTTCGTTCCCGCAGCGGGCAAGGCACTGAGCTACCTGAGGGATCTGCTGAACCTTCGAGCCAGACGTTACCTGGGTCACAACCCGGCGGGAGGCCTGATGATCATCGCCCTGCTGCTGAGCCTGCTGATCACTGCGCTCTGCGGACTGGCTACCTTCGGTGTGCAAGGTTTTGGTCCTTGGGCCGATTGGTTCCGCGTCCAGGGGGGCTAGAATGATGACTGGTTGGAGGATATTCACGAATTTTCCGCCTATTTCACCCTGCTGCTGGTAGCCGGTCATTTGGCTGGGGCTCTGCTGGGTAGCCTGCTAGATCGGGAGAACCTGGTGCGTGTCATGTTCACCGGCAAGAAGCACCTGAGCTAATGACATCAAAAGAGCAGATTCATTCCATGTACAAACGCGTTAACCAGTCGGCAGTCATGCTCTCGCTGCTCGTATGAGTCGGATAGCAGGCGGATCTGCTCACAGGAAAACGGGGCGGTGCTACCGCACAGAACAGACAGGCCATGAGTAAAGCACCAGACAAGGTGAAGCCCTCTGGAACCAGGCCTGTTGCCGGCTCCGTCCCGGGCACGCATCATGCGTGGGCTGGATGATCACTTTGGTAAAAATGTCGAACTCGGGGAGAATGAACGCAAGGCTATCTGTGGCTATCTCCTGAACCACTCGGCGAGGCGCGACCGCGGCGGACTACCGAACCGGATCGCCGCCTTCCTGAGCAATCACAGGACGCCGCTGCAGATCACCAAGACGCGCTTTTTCCGCCATGCACAGGATGGTGAGAGACAATGAGCAGGTCAGGTCCTTCAGCAACTGCGACGCCTGCCACGGCCCGCCGCTCAGGGTTTGTAACGCGAATATGAGCGACGCATTCCCGGTGTTGGGCGCTGGGATGATCCAACAGACATCGAGGTGAACGAGTGATGAGAAGATGGCCCCTGACCATAGGTCTACTGCTGAGCCTGGTGTTGAGTGTTGCTGTCCCGGCGGACGACGACCAACTGGAGGCACGCCGGCTGGTGGAATCGGGCGCTATCCTGCCCCTGGGGCAGATCCTGAACTCTCTCCAGGACCGGTGGTCGGGCCGCATCCTTGAAGTGGAGCTGGAAAGCGAAGGGGGCGATTATGTCTACGAGGTCGAGCTGCTCGACACCCAAGGCAGGGTCTGGGACCTGGAGGTCGACGCCGTCAGCGGCCGCCTGCTGCGCTGTTTCATGTTGCATCCCAACAAGATACTCTCGAAAAACCGCCTGATAGAACATGTCTATGAACAGGACTTCGATCGGGACAGCAATCTGATCGAGGTCTATGTCCGTCGGCTGCGGGACAAGCTGGGCAAACAATGCATCCAGACCAAGCGGGGCCAGGGCTACGTGTTTCTCGGGGAAACCCGGTGAACTCGCTCGAAAGACGCCTGCAGCTTGGGCTCTCCCTGAGTCTGGTTTGGACTGTCGGCAACCAGGCGATCAAGGGGCTGATGAGGATTTCGTAGTCTCGCGCCTGGATCATGATGCGGAGAGCCTGCTGGCGGCCTTGTTCATCGAGGCAGACAAGACCCGGGTGCGCTGGCGACGCATGGATCAGATCTATTCCCAACCCCTGTCCGGTCACTACCATGTGGTGCAGCTGGACAATGGCGACAGTCTCAGCTCCCGTTCCCTGTGGGACCAGTCGATGAATATTGAACCGTTACCGGTCGGGCAAAACCGGAGGTTTCACGCGGCAGGTCCTGCGGGGCAACGACTGCTGATCTGGCAAAAGGGCTTTCGTATAGAGGGGCATGACATCACCATCGCGGTGGCGGAAGACCTCTCTTCGGTGCAGGAACAGCGGGACCGCTTCATGCGTACCTTTGCACTGCTCGCCCTCGTCGGACTGGGTGTAATGCTGGCGATCCAGCACCTGCTGGTACGCCGCTCGTTCCGCCGCCTGGAAGCCGTGCGCGAGGATATCAGGCGCCTGGGGCAAGGTAAGACCGACCGGCTGTCCGATGACGTTCCAATCGAGGTCCGTCCCCTGGTGGGGGAATTCAACCGTCTGCTCGACCTTCTGAGCCAACGCCTGGAGCGTTCTCGCAATGCTTTGGGCAATCTGACGCACGCCCTGAAGGGACCCGATGCATCTATTGGTGCGATATTTCGATAATCGGCTAACCAACGACCAGAGCCTGCAGGCCAGGGTACAGGTGGAACGTATCCGTCAGCTCATGCAAAGAGAGCTCAAGCGCGCACGCCTGGCCGGCAACGGAGTTCAGAGTCAACAATTCGATGCCCACATCGACATTCCCGACCTGATCGGGGTGCTCCGCCAGGTCCATAACGAACACAGACTCTCCATCAAGCATCAGATGGAAGCGGGTTTAAGGCCTTTCGGTGACCGGGAGGATATGCTCGAACTATTGGGCAACCTGCTCGATAACGCCTGTAAATGGGCCGGCTCCCGGGTACTCTGTCGTATCTCTGGTGGCGACGCGGTCCGTATCTCCGTGGAGGACGATGGCCATGGGCTCACCGATAAGGACCTGGATAAACTGACTCGACGCGGTATACGTCTGGATGAATCCGTGGAAGGACATGGTCTCGGCCTTTCTATTGCTAAGGATATCGTCAAGCTTTATGGTGGAACAACCGTCTTTCGCCGCTCAGCCGGCCTGGACGGGCTGCAAGTGAACATTACCCTACCTTTGTATGACAACCGGTGAGCAATTCTTCCGACTTTACTCCGATGATCCTATTCGAAGATTTGGATGCAGACCGGTGGTGGGATATGCTTGGCGGGAAAACTATCGCCAAGAGGTCAACAAAACAAAGCGCAGGGCTTGGTCAAGACTCAATCGCTCAACAGCCAGATGCCAGGGGACTGATCGAGTTGGCTCATCAGACTAGGCATTCATGGTTCATAACCTCAAACACAAAGAGAGAATCACGACAAGACAAGGAGAAGAGGATGAAAAAAACAACCTGGAGGCTGATGCTTTTAGCCGTAGTACTGAGTTTCGCCGCATCGGTATCGGCTGATAATGATCATGAAACCGGCGTCGTTTCCAAATTCGACCTGGATCATGATGGCTTGGTCACCCGTTCCGAGTACGATGAGTCCTTTGATCGTAAGATGAAGAAAAAACTCAAATGGCTGGATATCAACAAAGACGGCGTGATCTCCCCCGTAGAATTCATCGGCAGGCATCGCGATGAGTTCGACAAACGCTGGGCGAAATGGGACACCAATAACGATGACATCATCTCGGTCGACGTGGTGTTGAAACAGCAGCAGGCGAGTCGGCAAGCCGAGAACCAAGAAGACCAGAAAAGCCAGTGAATCAGAGCAGTTGAAGGTGCCGCTCTGCTCCTGGCGGGTCTAGATCGAGTCCCACGATGCCAACCAAAGCAAACCTTGGCCCTGTTGTTTGAGACCTCAGGGCCTTGTCATTTTTCAATTGTCCACTGAGGGATCAGTGAAAGGGAGACACGAGAAAACTGACACGCCAGACCTCCAATCCGACCGCAACAACTCCTTCATGGCGGGCCTCGAAACAGGAATCAACAGACCGGCGAACCGGCCCACTCCCGGCTTATTTTTTTTACTCGAGACACCCGGCGAATATGGCCATCGTTTTGCACCAGTGTCGGCGGATAGATTGATCCGGGTCAATATTGACTTTCAGCTTGGTTTCATCTGCCCCCTTATACTCGGAGTCAAGGCTGGGGAGACAGGAGCACTCTCTGGAATCTTCGGGTGAACGGCCAGGGAGTTCGCCTTTCACACCCTCACTAAGGAGCGTAAACATGAAAAAAACCATGCGATTGACCCTGATCACCCTGCTCGCCGGCTACTCGGGTCTGGCCCTGGCAGAGGCCACTGTGTTCCCTACTCGCGGCCCCTTGCCATTTAGCGCGTTCGATGCGGATGGCAGCGGGACCATCACGGAACAGGAGTTTATGCAGGCTCACGAAAAACGCCAGGCCGTTCGCGAAGCCCAGGGCCAGCGTACCCGTGTCCTGCCTGATCCGCGAATGTTCCATAATTTTGACAGCAACGGGGATGGTGTGTTGAACCAGGCCGAACTCGCCACCGGTCAGAAGCTGCAGCAACAGGGCCGCGTCGGGATGGACCACCCAGGATTTCCCCCTGGTGAAGGCCGCGGATATGGGAGAGAGCACAACATGCCTAAATTCTCAGACTTCGATATGAACCAGGATGGCATGCTGACCGAGGATGAATTCATCGAAGGACGGGGTCGGCGCATCAGCGAACGGGCCAAGCAGGGCTACCTGATGCGCGGCCTGCAGCATGCCCGGTCATTTTCCGAGATAGACGCTGACGGGGACGGCCTGGTCAACCCGCAAGAATTCGCCGGCGCGCAGGCTCGGCACCGACAACAGCAGCTGAATCGACAAGGCCAATAGACCGCTATTGATGGCAGCCCACCATGAGGCTGCCTGACTGAGCAATCGATTCAGCGGAATACCTATTCATCAAATTAGCGATTATTAATTGTTTTGAGTCAACGGAGTTTCAAAAAAACTTACGAAAAATCAAAGTAGAACGCAAATCACTTGCATTCCATGCTATCTTTTAAACATAACAATAATAACGAGTAGTAAACCCAGCAGTCTTTTTACATTTTCTTTAAAACGAAGATCAGGTATTCCACCTGGAGGTTTACATGCAATTAGATCACCAACAAAGAAGTGAGGCCTCAAAACAAGCCAAAATCCCCATATTGGAGGTTGGGGGTAAGATCATCCCCACTGACGACCAGGGTTATTTGCTGGATTTCAATGACTGGAGCCCGGCGGTCACCGAGGCCTGGGCAACCCAGGATGGTATCGAACTCGATGATGACCATTGGACCCTGATCGACTTTCTGCACCGTTTCTACAAAGAATTCGAGATTGCACCTGAGATGCCAATCCTCTCGCGCAATCTGTGCAAGGACCAACAGAACTGTCGCTGGAGCCGCACCTACATCAAGCAACTCTTTCCCAACGGCGCGAAGACCGCCTGTCGTTATGCCGGTCTGCCGGCACCCGTTGGGAGAAGCTGTCTCTAACAACAAGTCCGCTCCAACGGGTAATGACATAACGATAACCTGGGTTGATGTGCTGGTCAGGGTGAAAACACACCCCCAGCACATCATTTTTCTCCAGCCCTCGATCCTACTCCTCTGTCAGCATCAGCTTGAGTAGCTCGAGAGGTGATCTGGCATGGCGTTCGGCCACTTCCTTCAGTGTCTCGTCAGCTGTTGCGTCAATACCCTGCTGCGCAAGGCGCTGCAAGCCCAGGTTAATATTCAATCCAACCTGATCACAGACCTGCAACAGGGTTTTCCGTCCTAATCCGGTGCCTGCATACCTGACTTCCAATTCATCCAGGCTGATATTTGACAATGGGGGGTGTTGTGCCCGGGATAAGAGATGATCAAAAAGGCCATAAACCTGCATGGGTGTCATGGCATTTTGCTCGGCAATGACCCCCAAGCTGTCCTCCTCATTGAATATCAATCCCGCCTCTTGCAGACGCTTCACGACTCTTGCATGGTCGAGCTGCATACGTCGGCTGACACCCTTCAGGGAGACCTGCTCCGCATGGCCGAAGGGGGGATTCAGCTCGGGCCTGGTCGCCCAGGCAGCCTTGACCGCCTCATTCAGATCAAACACCCAACTGACCGGTGGAATGTGGTAGATCGACATCCCAAGGATGAGCAGAGAAATCACCAGGGATACGATCAACTCCTGCTTGATCTGCAGTTGCCCCCTGACCCGTTCCAACAGATATTTCTTGAAGGGCTTCCAGTTGTAATAGAGGTGCAACATGCCGGTGAGGATGAATACCCCGCCAAACATCATGTGCACAGCGCCCCATTGCATTTTATCCAGACCCAGCAGTGACCATCGGATCCAATGGGCGATTCTTCCCTGGGGCACGATATACAACACGATGCCGGTAACGGTCAGAATGAGAAACGACCAGACAACCAGAAAAGCCGTGAGAGAACGGGCGGATTGTTTATTCTTGATCAACTTGAACCTCTTGAGATATGTCTACGATGGACTGGCCTGATCCTGGTAAAATGACGTTATCGAATGCACTCAACTGCTGGTATGTCGGGGACAGATTCGAATCCATTCCAAGTCGGGAAGTTCCATGCTGATCAAACTACTCACCTTAGCCTTGCTCACTGTGCTGTTATCTGCTGCCTCTGCCGAACGGTTGGGCACTGTCAGCACAAAATTTCGGGTCCTCGGCCCCAACGACAAGATCATTATCGAGGCCTTCGACGATCCAGCGGTAGCCGGAGTCACCTGTTATCTGAGCCGGGCCAAGACCGGCGGTATGAGTGGTGCCGTCGGTCTGGCTGAAGATACCTCGGACGCCTCGATCGCCTGCCGTCAGACTGGACCGGTGAATCTGCCCGAGGATATCAGCAACAAATCTCGGGATGGTGAAGAAGTCTTCAAACAGCGCACTTCCATCCTCTTCAAGACCATGCAGGTCGTCCGCTTCTATGATGCCAGCCGCAACAGCTTGATCTACCTGACCTATAGCGACAAGTTGGTGGATGGCTCACCGAAGAACAGCATCACCGCTGTGCCCCTTTACCAACCGACCGACACTGCGCCTTGACATGCACACCGGCCGGCTCGTTCTCACCCCGCATGATCCGTATTACCTGCCTGACGACATCGATGCTGTCATCGAAAATCTTCGGGATATCCAATTCTGCGCCGATCCTGTGGCGGACCTGAAGGGGTCACACTACCTGTTGGGCGAACGCTTCATGCAGCTCGTCTCATTCATGGGCTGCTCACCTTTCATCCAGCTGGAACCCAGCCCCGATGGAGAACCATTTTGTCATCTGTTTATCGTCGGACCCTATCCGGAGCCGGTATTCCTGAGAGGCAGAAACACCGGAGCACCCCGCTGCGAATCCTGCCGTAAACGCATCCCTGATTGGCCAAGCCAGATCATACAGTGGCAGCAGGATCCCGGACATTATCAGGCAGCCTGTCCCCACTGCGCCCATCAGCAGAATCCGGCGAAATACAACTGGCGCCAATCCGCCGGCAGCGGACGCCTGTTTCTGTGTATCGAAAATATCTTTCCTAATGAGGCGATTCCTTCTCCCGAACTGATGCAAACCCTGGAGCACAGCAGCACTGCAAAGATGCCCTGGGGTTACTTTTACATTCAAGACTGATTAACCGGATGGGACCCAATTGTCTGGACCTGAATGAGAAATGTCGGGACAGTGAGGGGCAGCGGTATATTTGCAGCGCCTGGGGACAAGTGTCGATTCAGCAAAAGAATCCTATCGCTCAAGCGAGCTCACAACAATTCTTGCCCTTCCGCTTGGCCTGGTACAGCGCTGCATCCGCCCGTTTGAACACGTCCTCAACCTGATCACCCTCGATGAAATGGGAGAGGCCACAAGATATCGTCACGGGTACGGCCTTGTTACCCGAATGGAAAGCGCATTGCATGACACTCTGGCGCATCTCTTCGGCAACCTGCAGGGCCTCGTCTTGATTGGCACCACATAACAGGGTGACAAACTCTTCACCGCCATACCGCGCGATAAAATCGGTTTCACGCACACGTTTCTTGAGGCTGGCTGCGATGACCTTCAACGCCCTGTCACCCGCCTGATGACCGAACCGGTCATTGATCGACTTGAAATTATCCACATCCCAGACCAGCATCGACAAGGGCTCGGCAAAGCGTTTCCAGCGCGCATACTCCTGGGCCACCCGCTCATCGTATGCCAATCGGTTCGGCAGACCGGTGACGGCATCCAGCAGAGCCAGGTGGTGAGCTTCCAGTAATCGATAGCGGAGATCCTCAGATTCCTGTTCCAGTTTGTCCAGACGCTCACGCAGCTGCTGCTCATCGGAATCCGCACTCTGGAACCACCGCTCCTCCTCGGTCAAGAAGACTTCCATCGCCTGCTGGATACCATTCAAGCGATTTCTGACATCCTGCTTGAGCTGATCGAGATCGGTGGCTGCACTGACGCTCGTATAGAGGCCGCCGACTTGCGTGGTCACCTCGTCGCTCAACGCTTGGCCGTGTTTCACAACCTCGCTACGACCGTCATGTGCCTGGCGCAGGTGCGCATCGAGATCCTGCAGCCTGAGGGTCAATTCTCCCAGAAAATCCTCGGCCTCTTTGATCTCCGCCTTTGCCTCACCATACGACCTGGCAGAGAGATCCAACAACGCCTCCAGCACCGCCACCCATTCGTTGTCTGCCGGTTTGCCCGATAGACGGGCCTTGAGCTGGGCGATCTCGGCGCTCCAATGACCGGGCCAACTGGCCTGTTCCAATAGGTTCAGCAAGATATGGTTGGTGGAATTAACCGTTCCGTCTGCGGCTGCCGAACGAGCGGGGAACAACCGGCCCAATAAACCGGCCTTATGGCCAGTCAGCTGATTCTCACCGGGACTCAGCAGCTCTGCGAGTCGATCCAATGCATCATCACTCATTTGCCCAGACGGTGATAACAGCATATTCAACAGGCGAATCAACTCGGTTTTATCCTGCATGGATAGCTGAATGCGTGAAGCCAATTGCTGACTGAGCCTCTCGACCAGGTTTCGATCCGTTTCCACATCCTCGGAAAAGTGTATCAGGCTGTCGGAAAGACTGTTCAAC
Source organism: Gammaproteobacteria bacterium (assembly GCA_030066355.1). Lineage (GTDB taxonomy): Bacteria > Pseudomonadota > Gammaproteobacteria > Chromatiales > Chromatiaceae > JASJBU01. Next base: position 28,421 of record JASJBU010000050.1, read on the forward strand.
TTCTCTTTGATCGACGGGGTAACGCCGCCACGCACCGCATCCCGGATACCTTTGAGGTGGGGATCAAGTTGCGAGTCCAGGCCACTCGCAGCGAGAGTGAGTCGAATGATGGTATGGCTCAGCAGCTTGCCCAGCTCGGTTTCAGTGGCGAGCTGACTTTCGTGCTGCTGTAACAGCTCTTCGTAGAGCCTTTTCCAGTCTCGTTCTTGTGTCATGGGGCCACCGGCCGTGCCTGGCTATGGAGATGGAGGAGCAAACAGGCCCGACTGTTGACAGTCAGGTCGCATGAACCTCGATAATCTGCAGTCACTCAAGCAGCTTTATCCAGAATCACATTATCCGGTAATTCCACTTCAACGCTGATCGGCAGATGGTCTGAATGAGCATAATTCAGTACTTCAGCCTTCGCCAGTCTGAGGCTGGGAGAGGCCAGGATGTGGTCCAACTTGCGGTTAGGCCGCCAGCTGGGAAATGTCATCATGTCACAGGACGGTCCACGCAGGTCCGTCTTGTCGAGCAGGAAACGGAACTCCTGTGAACCACATTCACAGTTGAAATCCCCCATCATCACCAGATGGGAGTAGTGTGACACCAGTTCGCTCACATAGGAGAGTTGCCGCATCCTGGCGCGCCGTCCCAGGGCCAGATGCATGATGCAGATACCGAGAGGTTTCTCACTCGTCTTGAATTCCATCAGCATAGCGCCCCGACCCGGGAGGCCGGGCAGTTTATGTTCGACGATATCACTGGGCAGGACTCGGCTCAGCACCCCGTTACTGTGCTGAGCCAGTTTACCCAGCCGTCGGTTGACCTGTCTGAACCAATAGGGAAAGCCGGCCTGATGAGCGAGATATTCGGTCTGGTCAACAAACCCGCTACGCAGACTGCCAGAGTCCACTTCCTGCAGACCGACCAAATCAAAGTCCTTGAGCAAGTGGGAGATATGATTCAGGTTTTGCAGTTGGTCACGGTGAGGTAAAAGATTTTTCCAGCTATGGGTCACATATTCGTGATAGCGACGGGTATCTGCTCCGGCCTGAATATTGTAACTCAGAAGACGTAGACGCTTCGCAGAAACCGTTGCCATACCGACGTGATCGATCTTACTGTTCATCGCACCGTCCATTAGATGTTTGATTTTCTTCACCTATATTACGGCAAGCTGGCATGCCAGCTTGAGCGGGTTTTCTCAATTTAAGACCACATCGAATGCCGAAACAACAGAGGCGGCCTGTCGGCCGCCTCGTCATGCATCCCTGTTTGTTGGCGACTTACTGACTGAGCCCCTGGATGTACTGGGACACTGCCACAATCTCATCATCCGTCATCTGGGCAGCTACACCCCGCATCATCTTGTTCATGTCATTGGCACGGCTGCCGGAGCGGAAATCCTTCAACGCCTTCTCAGTGTAGGCGGCATGCTGACCAGCGAGGGCCGGGAAATTGGCCTGGGGATCACCTGTACCGGCCGGTCCATGACAAGCCATACAAGCCGCTACACCTGTGTCTGCGTTGCCGGCCCGATAAATCTTCTCACCAACTTCGACCTTGTCCGCTGCGGCGCTTCCGCCCTGCTTGCTTTGGGCTGCAAAAAAGGCTGCCAGATCCGCCATATCCTGCTCACTTAAGGGGGCGACCATGCCAATCATGGTTGGGTCGGTCCTGGCGCCCGACTTGAAATCTTTGAGCTGTTTTTCGGTGTATTTAGGATGTTGCCCCGCCAGTTTCGGCCACACGGGATTGACCGGACTATTTCCATCAGGTCCATGGCACGCCACGCACGCTACGGATTTGGTTTGACCCACTTCTGCGTTTCCTGCAGCCTGAAGACCACTAGCCGACATGGTCAGTGCGATTGAAACAGATATTAGCCATTTGTTCATTGATGAATCCTGCCGTGTTTGCTGGATGTAGTTGGCCTTGAGCCTCTGCAAGACGATTGCATTTGCGCTCAGCAGAGCTTCAGGTCCTATGACCGAATGAGCCCTGGAAAAGTTGCAAAACTATAGCAGAATATCCTAATAAAGGTCAAAATATATCACTCGGCTCAAGGCCTCGTAACACACTGATATCACCGGACCAATCCATGCAATTGCAACCAGACGAT